>NZ_JBSWXK010000008.1:0-185184 GCF_056160565.1 Neptunomonas sp. ABH4_499
GACGAGGCTAACTTTAAGGAAAGCAGCCTCATGAGAGCGCTCGTGCGGCGATATAAAATGTGTTTGAATACATCAAAGCGAGCCTGAAAAACGGTTTTTAGGCGTTAAAGAATATGAAAGAGGACTGTGGGATGGAGTGTTATCGTGTTAAAAGTCTAATCCGACAGTCTCGTTAGATTTCCACAAGGTAGAGAGTTCGAGAGGTATGAGTGAATAGTTTAAAGCTAGTATCACTTCAAATTGATGATACTCACATCCATTTTAAAGATGGCCCAAATTATATCGTCGGTAATAATAATTCAGGAAAGACTACCGTATTTAATTGTATTAGATATGCGCTAGGGTTGACTAAGTCTATTGTGCATAAACACATAAGCCAAATTGAGCTTGAGGTTTGCATTAATGGATTTGACATTGGTTTTAGAAGGGAGGTTGGCAGTACGTATCTTTCCGTTTGGCACAAAGGGGAATCTTATAAGTACCGTGCATTATCAAAAGAGCTAGATGGATTTCTAAGAGAAGCGCTTTCACCTACCTATATATACGAGAGCGATACTGAATCGATTTTCTCGTTGCTTAATTTTTGTTTTTTATCTGAAGAAAGATCGGCTAACAGACGCCAGCAATGGGAATCTATAAATTCAATATGCGGTGTAAATGTATCTCTGCTGAGTTCCGTTGAAAAGGATATAAACGCATTAAAAAAAGAAGTGTCAAAAAATAAAGAGCTTGAAATAATTGTCGATGAATTTTCTAGGTCAATTGCAGTTAGCCTGAAAGAGAGCGCAAAGATCGCAGATTTGGATAGCACAATCGAATCAACAAAAGAACGATTTTTTGATGAGTTCAGAAAGAAAGAAGATTTGCTGACTAATGCCACTTCAAAATTCAAGGAAATAAAGGAGCGATCGGATTTAGAACTAAGTTCTAAGATCGCTGAAATAGAGGATGTGTTTTTTAGCCTTAATCATTCTGTGGGATTTGAAAGGAGCTTTTTTGATGGTTTGGAGTTGTTTGTTAAAGGCCGAAGTAAAACCATGTCCTATGGAGAGGAGACCTTTTCAAGGTTTATACTAGTTCTTGCTGTTGCAAAAGTCGCCCAGGAAGGCGGTTACAATTTCCCTCAGCTAATTATCAATGACAGCTACCTATCGCTTGATCTTGATAATAGGTCGTATCGAAGATCTCTCATTATTCTTGATAATCTGATGTCCATGAACAAAGGTCTTCAATATATCGAGTTCACCTACAAAGATGAGGTTCCAAGTGAGCATGTAGTTCTGAATCTAAATGCGCAGGGGGGGCTGCATGTCTTCGGCAGTTAATCAAATGGGTTGGGGCGAAAGAATATCTTTAGGTGTATCTATATTGAGTTTGCTAGTTGCGTTCATTGGTCTAACTCTTAGTGATAGCGTATCAAAAATAAGTAATAAGGCAGATATAGTTGCATCTAATGACATGATCAAGCTGAATTCACTCATTAATCAGAATGGCTATATTGAGACGCTTAATCTCAAAAATCGAGGGAGGTCTGCATCTAAGAACGTTAAGCTTATTGTCGAGTTCTCTGTAGAAATCCCAAAATTCGAACTGGCCAGTGATGAAGACATAGGTAAGGTAGAAGTTAAAGGGCGCAGACTAAACATTCCTCTTGAAAGGCTGTCGAGAAATTCGAATCTGAAAATAACAATGTTTTCGGGTTCACCAATTTCATACGACATAAATTACATAGACGATAGTGGTAACCATAAGATTACGATGTACGGCGAAGCAGCTCAGAGAAACATGCTGGATATAATCTTGATACTTGTAATCATAATCTCTTTGCTGGCTATTGTATGGATTTACAGAAGAGCTTCAGAGAGCGCTTTGATGGCCACGCTGGAGGCTCACCAAAGCGAAATACAAGTAAAGCTTCGAGAAGTTCGAGATGAAATAGGCAATATTGAAGTTGTTGTAAACGAACCAAATAGTTCATCTACAGCCGAGTTAAACGAAAATGATAAAGGTATCGGGCAAAGATTGGCAGACTTTATCACCAAAATCTAACAAGCGGCTGCTAGGGACGTGATAAAGCTAGGCTTGAAAAGCAGCCAATCTTCACCACGCCCCAGAGCCGAGCGTTATGAGTAAGAGTATTTATTCCATGAGTCACAAGGGAAAAACAGCGTTAGTGTTGGCTGCTGCAATATCAATAGCCACAGCAATTGCTCACCTTTCATGCATTTTGCTTGGGCCGGCATGCTTTGAAGCTCAAATGGCGCCGCCTGAAATCGTAGAGTCTGCTGTTAATGGTACTATGTTATCTCCCATTGCTACTCTTATAATTTCTGGGCTTTTTGTTTGTTGCGGTATTTTTGCTTTATCAGGTGCAGGCATTATAAAAAAGTTGCCATATGTTGGTGCTGTTTTATTTCTAATTGCTGTTTTATGTATAGTGCGTGGTGTAGGCACCATACCTTTGTCATTTTTATTTCCAGAAATGGTAAGTACCTTTAGTATGTCGGCAGGCTTTATTTGGTTTTTATCAGGGTTGTTATTTGGTTACGGTTACTTATATGTTCGCAATAAAAACTCATAACAAGCACATTAAAAATCGCCCTCAAAAAACGTGGGCTGGACTCGCTATCGCTCGCCTTTTATGTGGGCGTTATGGCAGGCCACAGGGTAGAAAGCACAATGGACTTTGGAATTAATAAATGATCCAGACTAAGTACGGAACTTTTGACGGGGATTCATGGGAAGATCTCTGTCAACTGGTTTTCAAATCAAAGTATAAAGATCAACAGTACCAAGAAATGGTTGCATCCCCTGGTGATTTCGGGATCGAAGGGTTTACGAAACTAGACGGCGTGGCATTTCAGTGTTATTGCCCAGATACCCATTACACTCAAAGAGAATTGTTCGTAAAGCAGAGAGACAAAGTAACTAAGGACCTTGAGAAGCTTCGAACCTATGAAAATGAAATTTCTCGTCGAATGGGTAATACGAAAATTAGGGAGTGGGTTTTCGTTACTCCGCTAATCACAGACAATAAATTGCTGAGTCACGCGCAAACGAAGCAAGAAGAGGTTGTCACATGGGGGCTTTCCATTATAGCCCCTGAATTCAAAGTTATTCTTCAAGACGCTGATTATTTTGCTACGGAAATTGGCGCAATACAAACAGCGAAAGGGAAAAAAATTACTCTTTTTTCGGCATTAGAATTGGAAAGCCAAGCAGAAGAAAAAGATGTCTCAGAATATGAGAAAAATATTAGCAAGAAGAATAAAGTTCGATGTACATTCAATGGAGTTTTAGATGAAGAAAAGCATCTAAAATTGAATCTCATAACATCAAATAAATGGCTAAAAAGTGACCCGCTCCTAAAAGAAATAGAGAAAAACGCTTCGGAAATCTACTTTCATGTGTTGAGAGCAATAAATCAGTACGAAAGTGAAGTAGAAGAGTTGTGTATAACTTGGCGCGGGGATGCTGAAGAATTGATATCTAAGGTTAGAGACGAATTAGCCCAAAGATTGGGCGAGGCAACCCCTACTTTAGGAGAGGCAGAGATATATCGGATAGCAGATCAAATGACGTCAAAGTGGATTGCATTGTGTCCGTTGGGTATTGAATGATGAGTAAACTTACATTTCACAGAAAGCCTATGCCGCTTATGGCTGAGCATAGGCCTATCTATAAAATCACTCAACTACTACTGGTGCTAAATCTCTCATCACGAGGAAAGAAGTCTAGCCTAATTCGACTACATTTATTCAGCTGGGTTTTGAAAGATGAGAGAAGAAAGAAAATGTTGTTTGAGTCGGCTAACCAAAACCAAATTTTATTTGGGGTATGGGGGGTTGATCCAGCAGTCAATGTATCACTTCAGTATGCTGAAGCTGAAGGGCTGATTAGTAAATCTGGACTTTCATATAAGTTAACGCAAGATGGTGCCAAATACGTTTCAGAAATTGGTATCGAGATGGCTTTCAAAGATGATTACATTTTTCTTCAGACTTTAGGTTCGAAAATAACTGAAGGTATGGTTGAAAATATTATTAGGGAATGGGAATGATTGGTTTGCAGCTAGAGAGATTTAGAATAGTTCTCAATACGACTGGCGGTAAATACGGATTTGAATGTGAATTTAAATCGGGATTAAATATTATACGCGGCAATAATTCCTCTGGTAAAAGCACATTGGTTAATTCTCTTATCTATTCCCTTGGCATGGAGGAAGTTCTTGGTGGGAAAGGTGAAAAGACCTTGCCATATGCATTGAAGGAATATGTTGAAAGTGAAAATAAGGATAAGATAAAGATAGTATCATCTTATGTTTATTTACAGATCTCAAACAAAAATAGTGATGTTGTAACTTTAAAAAGAGCTATTAACTCTACTGATAAGGATACAAAATTAATCGAAGTGATACATGGGAGTTATCTTTCAGGAGAAGACCGAGAATTTGAAATATCTCCAAAGTATTTGCACGATAAAGGCTCAGCACAGAACGCTGAATCGGGTTACTTTACATTCCTTGAAGATTTCGTAGGTTTAAGTCTTCCGTTCGTTCCTGGTTCCAATGGTGGTGAAGTAAAACTCTATATTCAAACTATTTTTTCTGCTCTCCTAATTGAGCAAAAGAGAGGGTGGACTGATTATATAGCTAATACCCCCTATTACGCTATCCGTGATGTGAGAACAAAAATCGTTGAATTTATTCTGGGGTTGGATGTTTTCGAAAACGAAAGACTCAAATCAAATTTGACGTCAGACCTAGCTGATATTCAATCAAAATGGTCGGAGGAGAAGGTTAAAATTGGATTGCTGGAAGAGGATCACTCTATCAACGTGATAGGTATTAAGCGCACAGCAGACGATATGTTTGACCCACAACTAGTGAGAATTATGAAGCAAGTTGGAGATTCCAACTTTGTTCTAAGTGATTACATTGTTGAATTGGTAAGAAAAATTGAGGCTATTGACGAGGCTGAGAATAAAACAAGAGAAGATGTTTCTATCGATTTAATAGAGGCATATGAGAGTTCAAAAGCAGAGCTAAACCAGTTAGTTTCTATGCTTGATTCCGCTAATGCGGAGATTCGGCTTTCCAAATCAAGGCTGACTGAGTATTTATCACTTAGATCAGAAATAGAAAAAGATTTAGAAAAAAATAAAATTGCTAAGAAACTCAAGAAGTTTGGTGCAGAGAGTGGTTTAAGCCTTGCGCTTGATAGTTGTCCAGCTTGTCATCAACACGTAGATGATGCCTTGTTTTTAGCAGATACCCTTATACAACCGATGAGTATTAACGAAAATGTGAAGTACCTCGAGAACCAAAAAAAGATGGTATCTAGGTATATTCTAGGGTTAGAAAAAACAATTACAAAGTTAGAGTCTCAAGCGCGCGAATACTCAGAAAATGTTTCTGATAAGCGTGCAGTATGCTTGAGTTTTAAGAAGCAGGTACGATTGTCTGGTAATGCAGAAGAAGCTGATTTAAGAGTTAAACTACAACTTGAGCTTAAAGTAGAAAACCTCTTAAAAGCGGAAAAGGTCGTAAATAGTTCGGTCGATAAGTTAGTGAATTTCAGCAATGAGTTTCGGAATGTTAAGGCCAAGTTAGCAGGTTTGCCGGACCGAAAGTCATCTATTGAAGATGTCAAAAAGTATAATAAATTTCAGAGCTATTTCCGAAACTATGCAAGTTTTTTTGGCTATAAGAGTGCGCCGACTTCAGATATAGAAATAAATAGAGACACATTATTTCCATATTTGGCGGGGCTGGAGTTGAGAGAAGTAAATACAGATATAAAATCTGATTCTTCAGCAAGTGACTTTGTAAGACTTATCTGGGCTTACTTACTAGCAGTATATTCGGCTTCAGATGAGTTGGGTGGGAATCACCCTGGATTAGTACTTTTGGATGAACCAGGCCAGCATTCGATGGGAGTCACAAGTGTAAATGCGCTTTTGACGACTATCTCTAAACAGCGAAATATCCAAGGTATTGTGGCTGCATCTTTTGATGAGAGTGATGAAGTATTTGATGAGTCTGTGCACGGAGTAAATCATCACTTAATAGAGTGCGGCTACAAGCTTTTGAAACCTGTAATTCAGATGCCATAACAAACGGCAGCACGGCGACCTCCGTTACGCAGCTTCGCCGCTTCACTCCGGCGCGCGTGCCGGGCGTTAGCTGAACATAAATATGAACATCGAAGAATTATCAGAAAAGTTATATGAAGATCTAAATGGTCGAATCACTGCCGTTGATTTTTCGGATGATTTGGTAATCGATTTTCAGTGTGATGACTGGCAGGACTATTACACTACCCGATTTTTTAAGATTACGTGTCACGGAGTAAAAGAAAGTGATGTGCAGCCGTCAGTATCGGGTGAAGTTGAGTTTACCGAATCTCACCAATTACTATGGAATCACAATGAGCCTCATGGGTATCTTTATTATTCCTCTGAGCCAGAAAATAGGTACGAAATATTGGGTCGTGTTTGGGAGGCTCATGAAAAGCTATTTGGTGGTTGGCGTCCCCTTACTGATTTTGCCAATACATATAACGCGGGCCAGTTCATAGAGTTCTGTAAAGGTTCCAATGGGCAACTAGCTTAGGGACCCAAGCCTCTCATGGAGCTCTATCAAAATGCAATAGGTGCCCACATTAAAACTAACTATGTTCCCTCGTATAATCCTGAGGGAGGGTGCAAGGCATTGGTGTTTGACACTTGCTTTGTCATATGTAGATCCGTAGATGTTGCCGAGACCAGCAGCTAACAAGTGACTGTGGTGTTGGTCAATAGTTTCAAACTGCTTTCTCACGCCATAGTTCTTTTTAATCATGGTACTTAGGATGACGATCATTTTTCGCATACACCAGAGGTGTTTGAGGCGATATACTTGAAAAGAATCGATCAACATGAAGTGTTCAGATGAAGGAGTCGTCTCTTCGAATCTTAGTTGTGGGTGCGGGTGCTAGCGGACTGTCTTTTGCACTTCAATGCGCGTTCTGTGGGATGGAGGTCCGAATAGTTGATAAACGACCGTCGAGATCGATGATCGAAAAAGCAACGGGTGTTGCTGCGGGGGTATGGAGTCAGCTGGAAAAGTTTGGCATCTCGCCCAACAGTGTGGCAACGGCTATCCCTATGCGGAATTTTGCCTTTTATGATGATGGGGCTTTGGTCGCAAATGTTCCGGTGCCAGAAATTGATGGTGACCCCCCTGCACACCTATTTCCGCAGGGGGAGTTGGAACTACACCTTGAAAAGGTGCTCTTGTCGAAAGGGATAGCTGTCGAATACGGCACTGAATTTGTTTCTTTCGAAGAAACAGAATCCGAGGTTGATGTCAGGTTAAAAAACACTTCCAAGGCGGAAGAGAGCGTTAATTCATTTGATTGGTTGATTGGTGCTGATGGCGCTCACAGCAAAGTGCGTGAAGCGGCTGAAATGCCGTTGCTGGGGCGAAGCTATCCGGAGCAATGGTCTGTTGCAGAGGTAACTACAAATCAGTGGCCTTCTGCGGCACAGGCACAATTGTATCTTCAGTCGAACGGCGAGGGTTTATTCCTGTCGCAGCCAAAAGCTGGCGTCGTGCAAGGTATTCTCAATGCCGAAAATGCTGCGAAGCGACTTCGCGCACATTTTAAGGATGCCGAAGTTCGCTACGAACGTCACTTCAAAGTTGCTCTGAAGCGAGTCTCAACACCGAGAAAGGGCCGAATCTGGTTAATTGGTGATGCAGCGCATGTGCAGTCGCCGGTGGGTGGTCAAGGGCTCAATCTTGCCATCTGGGACGGAATTACTTTGGCAGAGGGCTTGGTGGCCGGAAATATGAACGTAGAGAGCATCCTTGCGGCGCGTGCGAAAAGAGTCCTGCTTTTTACGGACTTCGACTATCGAATGTTGGCCACAAAGAGTAGGTTCATTCGCTATTTAAGAAATCAATATTGGTCGCATGCTGCTAAGCATCCGGGTCTGGCACGATGGTTTTTCAAAATTATATCCGGTGTTTGGTAATGAATGTTAGCCGAAGATTTGGCGGAAAATTATGGTAAATGGCTCATGACTCAATCCTTCCTATACTCTATGTGGGCTATGAGCTTCAGTTGCACAGCTATGCTTAACAGGTCGAGGCAACCACTACATTCGGTTTAGCATAGTTTTAGTTAAAGGCATTATCTAAATAAGGAGAGTTTAGTGCAAAGAATGAAATTTTCTTTGATTGCTAGTTCAGTTCTTTTGTGGCTATCGATCATTGTTTTTCCTAATCAATTTTTGTTTTCGAAGATAGTTCCAAACTCATTCTGGACAGAGTACTTCCCTTTACCCTTTGGAGCAGGTTGGTTTATCACTTTCATCATTTTACTTCCAGTTGCTTGGTTTGGTAACTCGTTTGTTTCTTCTATAAAAAACTCCACATTGTGTGTGCTTTTTTCAGTTGTTTTTGCTGTGCCAATAGCGCTGTTTTTAATAGGTGATACGCTATCGATCAATAACCTATTAAATCAGTATGTGTGGGTGTTTATAACTTGTTTTCCACCGTTAATTCTGCACATCGTATTGCGTTTTTTGTTTGGTCTATATGTAGGAAAATAGTTTTAATTAAATGTCTTGGCTGTTGAATGGAGTTGATGTTTTGTATTTTTATTAGTTTTCGCTAGTGTCATTTATCACGATATTTTTTCAATAATATTGCTATCTCATGTAAGTAGCATGTTAGCTATTCTAAGGACGCTCAGGTAAAACTCCCCAATGCTAAAGAAATTATTCACACTTACTGGTTTATTTATCCCTTTAGGCTACCTATCTATGGGCGCGTTGAGTTTTTTTAAGCCTGAAATGGGCTATTTAATGATGCCAATCTACGCTTTAGTGGGTATTTTTCTTATCTATTGGGCTTTTGGAGAAAAACTAAACAATAAATACATGGCCTTAGTCGGTGTTGTGGCGTCTTTCTCTTTCTTAGGGTTCTTTACCTATGTTCTATCTAATTACACTTTGTTCAGTTTAAAAGAACGGTTGTTTTTACTGGGTATGATGTGTGTCGCTGCCTTGGTGTTATCCATCGTTATCGTTTGTATCGCTCGGTTTGTTCAGCGTAAGAGGGTATGAGCAGGGCTTACTGAATGAAAAACATCCAACAACACCTTGATCCGCCTAACAAAAATTAAAAAAAGCGTTGACAGCCAAGCGGATTCTTAAGATGATATGCGCCGTCTTCAGGTACATCCCAGTACCGACTTTGTGTTGGGGCCTTAGCTCAGCTGGGAGAGCGCAACGCTGGCAGCGTTGAGGTCGGGGGTTCGATCCCCCCAGGCTCCACCAAATCTCTTTATTTTAATCTTTCTTTATTAAATCATCCGATTCCTATTGAATGTTCAGTTTGTGATAACGGTTATTGAATCAATACGTTTTCAAGGATGATGCACGATGCCATTTACTCCCGTTCATATGGGCCCCGGAATACTCGTTAAGGCGCTGATGCAAGGCAGCTTTAGCTTGATGGTCTTTGGTTGGGCTCAGATTGTGATGGATATACAACCCTTGTTTGTGATGATCACAGGGGAGGGGCACTTACACGGCTTCTCACACACGTATGTAGGCGCTTGCTTGTTGGCGGTCTTTTCAGCGGTGACGGGCAAATACCTATCACAACTGGGTTTGTTCTTAATCGGCCTTAATAAAGGTTGGAAAGTGAACATCCGTTGGTGGGTTGCGGTGCTTTCTGCGTTTATCGGCACCTTCAGCCATGTATTGCTCGATAGCATCATGCATGCCGATGTTCAGCCCTTATTCCCAATTACGTTGGATAACGACTTGCTGGGCCTTGTGTCCGTCTCAACCCTGCACAAAATCTGTTTATACAGTGGGCTCATTGGCGCTGTTTTGTATTTCTTGATTTCAGACTGGGTAATGCGTCCATCATGAAAGCGGTGCTTCTTGGTTTTTTAGTTCTTGTCAGCGCGTTGAGCGGCTGTGCTACCTACCCTAAAGCGGTGGAGCCCGCCGAAGTGCTTCAGGATTCATCGTTAACCGTTCAAGTCGCCAGTCATGGTTGGCATACCGGCATCATTCTTCCTGTGGAGCTTGTGTACTCAAAAATTCCCGAGCTTGAGGATCGGTTCATTGGGGCGCATTTCCTTGAAATAGGCTGGGGCGATGCGGGCTTTTATCAAGCGAACGAGATCACCTCTGGCATTACGTTTAGGGCCATCTTTTTACCGACCGATTCTGTAGTGCATGTGGTCGGCTTAGATGTACCTGCGCATCGTTACTTTACGGGCAGCCTTGTGAAAAACGTTGATATCAACCAAGCCAACCTTGAATCCTTGCTCAGTTTTATTTCAAACAGTTTCGAGCGGGATGCAGAGGGCAGCGTGATTGAGTTGCGTAAAGGTATCTACGGTGACAGCCAGTTCTATGCAGGGGAGGGCAGCTATTATGCGCTAAACACCTGCAACAAATGGACGGCCAAAGCCCTTTACAGTGCAGGCGTTGACTTATCGCCACTCTTTAAACTAACGGCATCCAGTGTAATGAGGGAGCTGGATTAACTCATTGAGCTTAAAGCGTGTGCAAAGTATCATCACCCATCGCGGATTTTACGTTTAATACAAGGATTGTATTTATGAATATTTGCCCCACCCCAAATGGATTACCGATCACCAGTAACCCAAACTCAGCTCTATATCTGGACGAATTGACTCCCATCGCTGAATACATGAGTCGCGAAATCAACCTTAACCTAAGAAGTAAAGAGGTTAGGGCGATGAAGCGTCTGAACAACTATCCAGCCTATTACCGCGCAAACAAAGACAAAATGGTTGAGCTGCTTGGTGGATGGGCAGATAGCCGTCTAATGGAGTTCCATGTAGATCATTTAGTCAATTATGAAGCTAAAGCTGCCGCAATGGCGATCTGGACAAAGATGGTAGCGCAAGACAGCACTTGGGATCATAAGCCTGTTATTAAAACCTGTTTTCATCCTAGAGATCCAGTAGGTCAGGATTATCATGCGTGGAAGGATCGAAGGTATTTTCTTGATATCTGGTCGAATATTCATTACGGGTATATCGGTAGTGCTGCTGGGTTCAGTGAGGCCGTTTTGCTTGATGGCGCAGGCCTAGAGCAAATAGGTAGTGATGCTTTACGAAACGTTTTCTTTAAAAAGAAAGTAGAGGTATCAACAGGAAAGTTACGCGACTATGATGATGAGAATGATAGGTTCAGTATTGAACTGGGTATATTCCTTTATAGTAAATTCCCGACTGGCGTCACTAGGGATCAGCTTCTGAATTATATACTATCTGGTAAAATTAAATTTAAATCTGCGAAATAGTCTGATGCTAAAGTTTATTTTGATGGTGCCACTTCTGGTTTCCCTATTTTTTGCCTGTAATTATGTTTACAAAGCATTCATACCACATAGCATAATTGAGGTTAAGTATATCGCAGATGATGAATCGAAACCTTTGAGGCATGTCTCTGTGACTTTGGGTGGGGAGAAGTCAAGTTTTTTTGATATTAGTCCCAATCAAGTCAAAAGTATACGGATGTATCCTGATAAAAATATTTTGCTTGTCTTTGCGACAGATATATATAGTAAAGGTGGTGGCATTACGGATTCACTATACAGCGAAGAAAATGAATTTAGAGGCGACGATATAAAGGTTCGACTTAATGTTGATGATAAGGGTTTGATTAGCTCGCATAAAATATGCAGGCTGCCTTGTTCATTTGATTAGTATTTTGCGGTGCTGAGTGAGATTTTTTTCGATAATTAAACCTACAGTGATTTTATTGGTCGTTGTTTCTCTAGTACTGGCCTATGCTTTTTTTAATGAAGATGTATCAATCGTTGAAATTGAGTATATTTCTCAATCCGAGGCTGAATCGTTAGCCTATGTTGAAGTCATTCTAGGTGATGATAAAGCTAAGGTTGTCGATATTGCTCCGAATGAAGTCAAGTCGGTCCGTATGAAGCCCTCACAGGACTCGCTACCCATTTTAAGTGGGTCTATATATCTCAATGCTGAGACGGATACACGAACATCCGCTTGGATGGGAGAGGATGTTTACCCTAGGGGTACCCATATTAGAGTGAGAGCCTTGATAAATGAAAAAGGGGAGTTTGTTGAAGAGAAAAGCTGCAAGCTCCCTTGCTCTTTGGATTAAAATAATTTTTGTTGCTTTGGTTGTGCTTTTAGATTGTTTTGCTTTTATTTTTTGGCCTGGTAGTAGCATTCTTGAGGTGGAATTTAAAGCCGATAATAGTGCAGATCCGTTAGGCTATGTAGAGGTGATTCTTGGTGATGATAAGGCTGCAATAGCAAAGGTCAAACCGAATGAAATTGATACTGTACGTCTGTATCATGATGAAAAAGTACAAATGTCCTTTAGCTTAGGTGTTTATCGATCGCTAGAACTTTTTAAAATTACAGATGAATATTTCAGTCAGGAACTATTACCTGAATTTTCTAATGTCCGAATCAGGGCCGTTATTGATGATCAAGGAAAAATAGTTTCCACTAGATTTTGTAAGATCCCCTGTTCTTTTGATTAAACTAAAAAGCCCAGCATCGCCGGGCCTTTCTTAAGCTCAAATAATGCCTTTTATCCAGCCAAACCGGCTTTTTTCGCTCTAAAGGCGTGAAGCTTCTTATAACTCTCGATCAGTTTTAAGTGGCGATCCAGCCCTTCAAGCTGCATGCTGGTCGGTGTTAAGCCATAAAACTTAACCTCGCCATTGACCGAGCCCACCACGTTTTCCATCACCTCTTCACCAAACATACGGGTCATGTTGGGGAGGTAATCTTCAAGTTCCAGCTCGTCATCCAGCGCGATATCCAACACGGCATTCACGGCTTGGTAGAACAGACCGCGCTCAACGGTATTGTTGTTGTAGCTTAGAAACTCCGAGACTTGCTCTTTCGCTTCTTCATGCATCTGGAGTGCTAGGAACAGCAAGAGTTTTAACTCGCCTACATCCAGCTGACCCCATGGGGTGTTTTCGTCAAACTCGATGCCGATCAGGGTACGAACGTCGGTATAGTTATCCAGCTCGCTCTCTTCTAAACGCTCCAGCAGGTCAGTCAACGCCTCGTCATCGAGTGAGTGGATATTGAGGATATCTTCACGGAAGTAGAGCGCCTTGTTGGTGTTATCCCAGATCAAATCTTCGGCTGGGTACACTTCGGAATAACCCGGCACCAGGATGCGACACGCCGAAGCACCTAAATCATCAAACACGGCCATGTAAACCTCTTTACCGAGGTCTTCCAATATAGCCATCAAGCGATCGCGCTCTTGCTCTGTGGTGCCCGAGAAATCCCACTCGCAGAACGCGTATTCCGCTTTAGAGCTAAAGAACTTCCACGAGATCACACCGGTCGAGTCGATAAAGTGCTCTACAAAGTTATTAGGTTCGGATACCGCCAGCGAGTTAAACGTCGGGGCCGGAACATCGTTCAAGCCTTCAAAGCTTCGGCCTTGCAAAAGCTCGGTTAAGCTTCGCTCAAGTGCGACTTCAAAGCTTGGGTGCGCACCAAAAGAGGCAAACACACCGCCGGTGCGCGGGTTCATTAACGTGACACACATCACCGGGAACTGGCCGCCAAGCGAGGCATCCTTAACCACTACAGGGAAACCGTTTTCTTCAAGCCCTTGAATACCCGCCAAGATGCTTGGGTATTTTTCCAGCACAGACATCGGTACATCGGGTAGGACAATCTCATCTTCGATGATTTGACGCTTTACCGCGCGCTCAAAAATCTCGGATAAGCACTGCACCATCGCCTCAGGCAAGGTGTTGCCCGCGCTCATGCCGTTACTTAAAAAGAGGTTCTCGATCAGGTTAGAGGGGAAGTACACCGTCTCTTGATCGGACTGGCGCACATAAGGGATCGCACAGATACCGCGATCCACATTTCCAGAGTTCGTATCCACCAAGTTGCTTGCGCACAGTTCTTGCTCAGGGTCGAAGATCTCTAAACAGTAATCATCCAACAGCCCATCGGGAATGGAATCATCGTCGGTTAGCGCAAACCACTTCTCAGTTGGGTAGTGAACAAACTCGGCGTTGGCGATCTCCTCACCAAAATACTGATCGTTGTAAAAGAAGTTGCAGCTGGCGCGTTCGATAAACTCGCCAAGTGCGGAGCACAGTGCGCTCTCTTTGCTGGCGCCTTTGCCGTTGGTAAAGCACATGTGCGAGGCTGCATCACGGATGTGCAACGACCATACGTTAGGCACGATGTTACGCCACGAGGCGATTTCGATCTTCATGCCAAGCTCCGACAAAATCTCGGTCATGTTGGCGATGGTGTCTTCAAGCGGAAGATCTTTACCGACGATGCTGGTTTTGTGCGACGCGTCCGGCAGTTTCATCGCCATCAGCGATGCGTTTTCATCTAAATTCTCGACCGCATCGATCTTAAACTCAGGGCCTTCCTGGACGACTTTTTTCACCGTGCATCGATCGATGGAGCGCAAAATGCCGGCGCGATCTTTATCGCTGATGTACTCAGGCAGCTCGACCTGAATCTGGAAAATCTGGTTGTAGCGGTTTTCTGGGTCAACAATGTTGTTTTGCGAAAGGCGGATATCCTCGGTGGGGATGTCGCGCGCTTTGCAGTACACCTTCACAAAGTAGGCCGCACACAAGGCTGACGACGCCAGAAAGTAATCAAACGGGCTAGGGGCAGAGCCATCACCTTTGTAACGGATGGGTTGGTCGGCAACGACGGTAAAGTCGTCAAACTTGGCTTCAAGGCGAAGGTTATCTAAAAAATTTACTTTGATTTCCATGAATCGGTTTCCAGCGTCAGTGTGCGGGCCAGTTTAGCATCTTTTGCACGGCGCTTCGCCCATCCAAGGCGGGATTTGCCTGCTATCCTTACCTGTAAAAAGGGGCTCATTCGCCTTTACTGGCGTCTTGCTTTAATATGCGGCCCGACGTTCATCGTTGACCGCTTTTGTCATTGAGTAGTGATTGATCATGTTTAAACGTTTTTGTGCTTGGCTGTTTCGTTTAAAAGGTTGGAAGGTGGCTTCCGTACCGCCGGCTGGGTTGAAAAAAGGCGTGATGATTGGTGCTCCGCACACCAGCAATTGGGACTTTATCCTGATGGTGGGGGCGTGCGAGATGATGGGGATCGGTCAACCGCGTTTTACGATCAAAAAAGAATGGATGGTGATTCCATTTCGTTGGGTGCTGGGGCCGCTTGGGGCGGTGCCGATTGATCGCTCGGCGAAACGCGCTGGTGACAAGCGCCCAAGCATGGTCGATTTAATGGCCGAGCAAGTGCGCGAAGCCAACGAAATTATCCTGTTGGTCACGCCAGAAGGGACGCGCTCACGGGTGTCGCGCTGGAAAATGGGGTTTTATTACGTGGCTTTAAAAGCCGAGGTGCCGATTATGCTGAGCTACCTCGACTACGCCAAAAAGGAAGCCGGTTCCGGTGAGGTTTTCTACCCAACAGGGGATGCCGAGGCGGATCTTCGAAAAATCTGGAACTTTTACAATACAATTACCCCTAAACATCCCGATAAATTTCAACATATGTAACGGCGGCTTAGGCTTTATTCTGACTCATGACGTTAACTCCTTTTAAAAAGACCTGTTTGATTTGGGGCGCCACGGCTTTCTGGTTACTGGCCGTAGTGGGTGTGTTTTGGTACCTGACCTCGTTAAAAAACCAAGAGCAAAACCACCTGCAAGACAGGCTCTACGATGCATCGGTCTTGATGAACGACTCGATATTCACAACCGAAACCGTAAGCGCTAAAAAGCAGCCGGTGACCGACCCCAAAGCAACGGTGTTGCACTACTACAACCCAGACTGCCCTTGCACGCGCTATAACACCTGGCACGTTAAAGATCTGATCAAAGAGTTTACTAAGCAGGGCGTGCGTTTCGAGATTCGTGTGCCGCATGAGTCACAGATCAGAGAAGCAGAGCTGATGTTTAATCGTCCGGCGAAAGTGGCCGAGGCCGGTTCCGTCCCGATTGCCAGCCCAAGCTCCTTAGTGCTTGATGCCAACATGAACCCACAATACATTGGCCCATACAGCCCTGCGGCGACGTGTAACCTCAGTAAGGATGATTTTGTCGGTAATGTATTGAATGACCTGTTGGCCGGTGAAGTGTATCCTCGAACCCGAAATTTGGCGTTAGGGTGCATCTGCGACTGGCCATCCGATCAGTGATGGCGGGTTAAAAGCCCTTATGCAACACACTTTTAGCTCAATGGATTGAATTTAATTACGGTTTTGTAATCTATAGGTCGTCTGTTACACAGGATGTACTGCGACACGCTCGTGTAACAGCTTTTCATCATAAGTACGGATCTGTAGCTTCAGGAGATTCCGATGACTACCGAAGTTCAGGTAGAAGCGCTGCAAACGGCACTCACACAACTACATGATGCTCTGCGACACAAAGTGGTAGGGCAAGAAAAACTGATCGAACACTTATTGATTGCCCTGTTAACCGACGGGCATGTCCTGCTTGAAGGCCCGCCAGGGCTTGCGAAAACCCGAACGATACACGCGCTAAGCGATCTGCTAGAAGGCAGCTTTAAGCGGGCTCAGTTTACCCCCGATTTGCTGCCTAGTGATATCACCGGTACCGAAATTTACAACGCCCAAAAAGGGGAGTTTGAGTTTCGTAAAGGGCCGCTCTTTTGCAATCGCTTATTAGCCGATGAGATCAACCGTGCCCCAGCTAAGGTGCAGTCAGCCCTCTTAGAGGCGATGGCTGAGCACCAAGTAACGGTGGCGGGTAAAACTTATCCGTTAGCACGTAGCTTTATGGTGATGGCGACCCAAAACCCATTGGAGCAAGAGGGCACTTATCCCTTGCCAGAAGCCCAGCTCGACCGCTTTATGCTCCACATTGAGGTGGACTACCCCAATGCGGAAGAGGAAACGGCGATTCTTCGTATGGTGCGTAACGAGCACCTACAACCCAAAGCTTTGCCGGGCACCAAACAGCCGCAGCTGGTCCTATCTGATGAGCAGCTGGTGGCAGCCAAACACGCGGTGATGGATGTGTACCTATCCGATGCGTTGGAAGAGTATCTGGTCAATTTGATTCTTGCGACCCGACACCCGGGTGCGTTGGGTGGGGATTTAGACGGTGTACTGGACTTTGGCGCGAGCCCGCGCGGTACGTTGGCCTTAGATAAAGCCGCACGTGCCAAAGCGTGGATCAGCGGTCGTGACTTTGTCACGCCCGATGACATCCAAGATATGGTACCGAGTGTGCTGCGCCATCGCATTGGCATCAGTTATTTGGCCGAAGCCAAGGGCATGACCAAAGATCACATACTGGCCGAGCTAATCGCACGCGTCGCGGTGCCTTAGGAGTTCACCAATGAACCATCCCAAAGGGTTGACGCTGCCGGCTCCGGCCAAGCGTCATTGGGTGTCATTGGATGAGTTGCTGGCGCTTAGGCTCTGGCCCATGACCACCCTGAACCGATCAAAAAAGCGCACCCGTAAAGAGGGCGGCCATCAAACCCGTACCCGAGGTCGTGGGATGGAGTTTGATGATGTTAGGGAGTACCAACCGGGCGACGACATTCGCCATCTGGATTGGCGCTTAATGGCCCGTACCGGTGTGGCGCATACCAAGCTTTATCATGAAGAGCGCGAGCGTCCCGCTTTCATTTTATGTGATCAGCGACCCAGCATGGCGTTTGCGACCCGAGGCCACTTTAAATCCGTTTTAGCCGCGTATGCGGCCTCGGCGATTGCCTGGAGCGTATTTAAACAAGGGGATCGCGTAGGCGGCACCTTATTGACCCATCAAGGTGAGCAGTGGTTTAAGCCGGCCTCTGGACGTAAACCGATCTCACTCTGGCTGTCGGAATTGGCAAAAGCGCAGCAACAAGGCTTTATGCATCAATACCAAGAAGACAACGCGGCAAGTCAAAGCGTGGCAGGGCCTGCTGTGCCGCCATCAGCTTCTTCGCCTTGGCGACTGAACGACGCCTCCGACATGATCGAAGTAGAGTTTGTAAAAAACCATCATCAGGCCGCAGAAAGTGTTGAGCTTAATCACTACCTGTCCACGCTTGAGGGGCGGGTTCAAGGCGGCAGTCGAATCTATATGATCAGTGACTTTTTGGATCTGGATGAGTCCGGCATTCAACACCTGATTCGCTTATCGAAGCGATGTGATCTTTTTTTGATCAACTTATCCGACCCTCTTGAAGCTGAACTGCCAACCGGTCGCGCCTTTCGTTTTGTCGATAAACTGCGAGAGCTGATCATCAACGCAAATGAGCAGCAACGGGATCGATATCAGCATCGCTTTCAGGATCGACTCGATCAGCTCAAAGGCTTACAAGCCATCCCTGGAGTTCATGTCGAGCACTGGATGACAAATGATCATCCCCTGTTTGATATCCCCGAAACCACACAGGGGGCAGTGTCATGAATCCGACCGATCAGTCTCTGCCGCTAAAGGGGATCGCGCTCCCGCCAGAGATCAGTTGGTGGCCTTTGGCCTATGGCTGGTGGATTGTCATTGGGCTTGTCCTCATTGCGTTGATTGCCGCTTTTTTTGTCGTGCGCCATCTTGTTGAGCAGCGCCGTCATAACCCAAAGCGGGAAGCCTTAAACGCGCTTTTGGTGATAGAGCAATCATCGACCCTAACACGCCAGCAAGCTGCACTTGAGTGCAATACGCTGCTTAAACGAACGGCTTTATCTTTGTATCCGCGTGAGCAGGTGGCCTCCTTGTCGGGCAAAGCTTGGCTTGCTTTTTTGATCGCGCATACCGAAAAACCGATCGCCCAAGAGTTAGAGGCATTGATTGGCTCTCTTTATCAGGCCGATATAGAAACGCCTGTCGATCAACACGCGTTAAAGGCCTTTACCGATGTGACCCGTGCTTGGATCAGCAGTGCAAAAGAGAGGTGGCAAGGTGTTTGAATTTGCATGGCCTTGGTTGCTGTTTTTATTACCCCTGCCTTGGTTGGTGCGTTGGTTGCTGCCTTCAGCACCGGATGCCAAACAAAGCCGGATGCGCGTACCACTACTCAGTTACATGAGCCGCGCGCTGGAAGGTGAAGCGCACAGTCGTACTCATCAAGCGATGAACGTGTGGCCCATGTTATTGGTCACGCTGGCGTGGGCGTTTTTATTGGCGTCGGCAGCACGGCCCCAATGGCTGGGTGAGCCCGTCCCGCAGCCAATGGAGGGGCGGGACATCATGATGGCGGTCGACCTCTCGGAGAGTATGAAAGAGGAAGACTTTGAGTTTAAAGGCCGATACATCAACCGATTAATGGCCACCAAGGTGGTCGCTGGGGACTTTATTCAACGTCGCAAAGGGGATCAGATTGGTCTGATTCTGTTTGGCGAGGAAGCCTACCTGCAAGCTCCGTTGACTCGGGATCGTGCCACAGTGCGCCACTTTTTGGATGAGTCCCAAATTGGTTTAGCAGGACAAAGCACCGCCATTGGTGATGCGATTGGCTTGGCGGTGAAGCGCTTTGTAGCAAACGATACCGCACAGCGCATTCTGATCTTATTAACCGACGGTACCAACACTGCTGGCGCATTAGACCCGCTGGACGCGGCGCAATTGGCCGCCGAGGAGCAGGTGAAGATTTACACCATCGGGATTGGTCGTGGCGCTGACAGTTTAATGTCGATGGTGATGCGTATGCGTGGTATGCCAGAGATCGATGAGACAACCCTAAAAGCCATCGCCGAGAAAACCGGTGGTCAGTATTTTCGTGCGCATGATCTCGAGCAGTTGACAAAAATCTACGCACTGCTTGATGAGATGGAACCAGTCGCGCAAGAGGATGAGTACTTTAGGCCGGTGGTTTCTCTGTATCAGTGGCCTTTGTTGGGCGGTACTGTGTGTTTGGCCGCTTTGGCGTTGGTACGCCGACGCCTCGGCGCTTGAAAGTGAGGATAGGCGAATGCCGGATTTTTCATCGTTTCACTTTTTAATGCCTTGGGCATTGTGGTCGATCCCTGTTTTGATGGTGCTGGGTGTGTGGGCCTTAAGCACTCGATCCAGCGCCACGCATTGGTCCAGTGTGTGTGACCCAGAATTAATGCCGTTTTTGATCGATCAAGAGACGCGTCCCTCCCATAAACGCGGGCATATGCTAGTGATCATAGGGTCTCTTTTGATGGGGATCGCCTTAGCACAACCGGTGTGGAAAAAGCAGCCTGTGCCTGCCTACAAAGAACCTGTGTCTGTGGTGATTGCGCTGGACCTGTCCGCCTCTATGTTGGCACAAGACCTTAAACCCAGCCGAATAGAGCGGGTTAAGTTTAAGCTTCGTGACCTGTTAGCCGCCATGCCAGACGCACGGGTCGGCTTGGTTGCTTACGCAGGTGATGCTTTCCCGGTGACACCGCTTACAGAAGATCACGAGACTTTACTCGCGCAGTTGCCCGCCTTAATGCCGCAGATCATGCCGGTATTGGGGAATCGTCCAGAGCGTGCAATATCAGAAGCCGTGCGTATGTTGAACCAAGCCAATGTAACGCATGGGCAGATCCTAATGATCACCGATGACTTTACCGAGCAAGACCTTACCAAGGCCAAAGCGGCGCTCGATAAACTGCCGACCACCATCTCGGTATTGGGTGTTGGCACAGCACAAGGCGCACCGATCCCCACACAGAAAGGCCATTTAGCGGATGCTTCTGGCAATACAGTGGTGGCTAAGTTGGACGTCCCCGCTTTGAAAGCGGCGGCCGCATCGGCAGGTGGTGTCTATGCGCCCTTATCGGCCAACGACAGAGACGTCGACCGGCTAGTAGCCACTTTGAATCAGCCTGCAGAGGTGGGTGTATCTAATATCAGCGACATTAAGCAGGAGAACCCGAACGAATCCACGGTGGATCAATGGATAGCGGAAGGGCCTTGGTTTGTGCTCGCTTTGCTGCCTTTGGTGTTAGGGCTGTTTCGCAAAGGGATACTGAGTGTGGTGCTGGTGGCCGGTGTGGCTATGTCGAGCTCTTTTGTTAGCACGCCAGCCGAGGCGGCTGAATCTGACAGCCAATGGAGCCAACTATGGCAAACGCCCGATCAGCAAGGCGCTCAGCTTTTTGCGGACGACCCAGCCCGTGCGGCCGAGCAGTTTGAAGACCCAAGGTGGAAACAAGCGGCGCTTTATAAGGCAGGCGATTATGAAGCGGCTTTAAAAGCCCTGCCAGACCCAGAAACAGCAAAGGATTGGTACAACCGCGGTAATGCGCTGGCTCAGTTAAAGCGCTTTGATGATGCGATTGCCGCTTACGATAAAGCATTGGCGATGAAGTCTGACTTTGACGATGCGGTAGAGAATAAACGCATTGTTGAAGAGGCCAAAAAGCAGCAAGAGCAGGATCAACGACAAGATCAGCAAGGCCAACAAGGACAGCAAGGCCAACAAGGACAGCAAGGACAGCAAGGGCAGCAAGGGCAGCAAGGGCAACAAGGGCAACAAGGTCAGCAAGGTCAGCAAGGTCAGCAAGGTCAGCAAGGTCAGCAAGGTCAGCAAGGTCAGCAAGGTCAGCAAGGTCAGCAAGGACAGCAAGGACAGCAAGGACAGCAAGGACAGCAAGGACAGCAAGGACAGCAAGGACAGCAAGGACAGCAAGGACAGCAAGGACAGCAAGGGCAACAAGGGCAACAAGGGCAACAAGGGCAACAAGGGCAACAAGGACAGCAAGGGCAACAAGGACAGCAAGGACAACAAGGACAACAAGGACAACAAGGCCAAGAGGGTCAGCAAGGCTCGGAAGCGGTCAAAGAGCAGCTGAATCGTGCCCGAAAAGATTACTCCTCCATGATGGATGAAGCCGGTGCACAGGAAGGCTCTGACGCCTCTAATGCTCAAACAGGGGGCGAAACGGCCGAGGAATCTGCCGACCAAGACAATAATGCGCAAGCTGGGCAAGTGTTAGGCGGGCGGGCCCAAGGCGAAGTGCAAGATGAAGCCGCACAAGCGAGAGCGCAGCGACTGAATACCATTGTTGATGACCCCGCAAGGTTATGGCGTCGCAAGTTTCAATATCAGTACAACAACAGTAAGCAGCCCGTTCAGGATGAGGATCAGATATGGTAAATCCTAAGAAGGTCGTCCGTTTGGTCTCCCTCAGTGTGTTCTTCAGTTGCGCATCACTGAGTTATGCCGAAGTGCCCTCCAAGGTATATCAGCAAAGCTCAACCTTGATGGTGGGCGACCCGTTTAATCTCACGATCGATTTGGATGATGCCGATGCCAATGATGTGGATCTTTCGGTATTAGAGCGAGATTTCGATGTGCTTCGCCGTGGAACGGAGTCGAACACGATCATGCAAAATGGATCCTTTGAGCGATCCAACAAAATGGTGTTATGGCTATCCGCTAAAGTGGCCGGTGATGTCACTCTGCCCGCGATACCGGTGGGTAAGGATCGAACCCAAGCACGCACGCTGTCGGTTAAGCCCTTTAACATGCCGCCCGCCTCGGAAGGCGGGCTGGAAATTGTTTCCTCTTTAAACCCCAAAGAGGCGTATATTCAACAGCCACTGATTTACCGCGCGACGGTGTTGATTGGTGTGCCCATTGCGGGCGGCCAGTTTGTAGACCCCGAAGTGCTAGAGGGTAAGGCGCTGATCGAGCCGATTGGTGATCAACGCAATTACACCCAAAGGCTCAAAGGCAAAAATGTGCAAGTGGCCGAAAAGGTGTGGCTGATTACGCCACAGCAAACGGGGCCGTTATCGATCCGTTCTGGCAGTGTCGAAGGGCAGCTTAACAGTGGCCGACGCTTTAACCTTGCGACTGAAATCTACTCCCTAGACATCAAGCCGACTCCCGAGCATCACACAGGGGCTTGGGTGCCTGCTAAATCCATGACGGCGGAGCAAACCCTCTCGAAAGGCCCTTACTCCAGCGGTGAGCCAATCACCCGAACTGTCACGCTGACGGTAACGGGTCAGAGTGAGCATGCGCTGTCGGCCCTATCGACCTTGCCGGATATTCCGGGTTTTAAGCAATATGCGGATAAACCGGTGATGGATCAGCAATACAACAGCGATTCTAACGAGTTAGTTACGCGTTTAACGCTCAAGAGCACCTTAATTCCACAAAAAGGCGGGGAGCTATCGGTTCCTAAGCTGAGTATCCCTTGGTGGAATACCAAAACGGATCAAGCCGAAACGGCCGTGATTGAGGCCCAGTCGCTCAACATTGCACAAGGTGCCCAAGCACAGATTCCAGAGAAGCCGGCAACACCAGAAACTGAGCAAGCCCCAAGCCTAGCCGTTGAACCGCCCTCTGAAAAGATTACTTCAAATACGATCAACAGCAGTGAGCCTGTAAAATCCGACGAAGTGCAGGTGACATCCGCTCAACAACATATCCCATGGTGGTGGGCTGCTCTGATCGGAGCTGGCTGTCTTGTGGGTGGTGGTGCGATTACCTATGTTGTCATGCGAAAAAGGACCTCTAACGCCAATGAGGCCGTCCAAGAGACAAAGGCACCCATTGAGCTTTCGCCTTCTCGCAAATATGTCGTGGATGCTTGCCATGCTAATGACCCAAAAGCCCTACGCGAGGCGTTATTGGCATGGGGAGCTGCGGTGGCTAAACAGACGGTGACTTTGAATGTCTTATCCGAAAAAGCGGAGCCCGAGTTAGCCCGCCAGATTCAGGGGCTACAGGCGGCGCTCTACAAATCGGGTGCCGTAGGTTTTAATGGGGATGAGTTTAAACGCAGTTTTGCCCAAAGCGCATCTGCACTCGAGCAGCAGTTAAAAAGTCGCGAGGCCACTCAAGATGGGGCGCTTTCTCAATTGAACCCCAGCTTTAACTAACCAGTATCCAAAGCAGAGAGATCATCACAAACGAGATTGGGGTTGAGATAACAATCAGCCCTGCAATCTCTTGGGTTGGCCCGCCGTATTTCTTACTCAGCATGTAACTGATCACCGCCACAGGCATCGCGCTTTGCAATAAAAGTGCGAGGGCTTGAGGGGGCGTGAGCGGGAACAGCTCAATGATACCCAGCGCAATTAAGGTGCCGATCAGCGGGCGATAGACCGCAAAGCTTAATAGGCGTGTAAACTGAGCCTTGTCGATCATGGTCAGTGATGAGATGGATTGGCCCAGCATCAATAGCATGATCGGCAGTGTAATGTTGCCCAGCATCGAGAGAGTATCTACAGCAAAATCGGGAACCGGAATGGACAGCCCCAACAAGATAATACCGAGCAAAAGGGCCATCACTGGCGCATTTTTGATCAGTTGCTTAGGTTTGTACTCACCTGACATCGCCCCGACACCCAACGTAAAGTGACTGATCTGCACCACAGATGAGATCACCACAGCCGCTGCAAGACCGGCATCACCGACCAGCGCAAACACGACAGGTATACCTAAGTTACCAGCGTTTGGGTTGACCAAAGGGGAGATGTAATAGCGTACGGGTAATCGGGCTACCCTGAGTACAAAAAAGGTAACGATCATCATCGAGATCAATACCGCTGCAGTCGCCAATATCAAACTCAGCATTTCGTCGACGGGCATTTGCATTTTTAGGACAGAGCTTAATAGCAGGCAAGGTAAGCCGATGTTTGTCACTAATTGGCCAAGGGCGGGGGAGTCTAAGTAGGTGGTTTTACGACCTAGATAGGCACCTAATCCGGCAATCAAAATGACAGGTAGAAGGGCTGATACAAACGCCTGAAACATAAAGGAAACTGCTCCGATCCCATTGAGCTTTTCAGTTAGAGAGTGCGTAGTCTGCCCTAAAATAGGCTTCGTTGCTATGCAAAAAAGCGCTGGAAAAACATGCTGCTAGGAAGGTAGTAGCGGCCATCCTTGGCTGCTGAGATGCGCTGGTAGCAAGGAAGGGGGCTTGCCCACTACATCAGGATAATAATCAAAAATCCTTATCTAGGTATGGCGCAACAAATTGAGTTATGCAAGTTGAAAAGCTTGAATACTGCTCGGTATTATTGCACTTTTAAAAAGCATCTTACCTTAAATATAATGAAAAGTGGCACTTTTTATTCCAATCCTATTAATCCAATAGGGCGTGCCGCGACCGTGAGCAATTTAGCAATGGTACAGCCGTTGCATCTTTTTCGATGACAAGTTGACAGAACCGATCAAGGAGAACGTATCGATGAAGTCAGAACCGATATCAAAACAGAACAAAGAAGAGCACAACGAAGACCACCTAGAGGAATGTGTTGACCAACACGTTGCTGCCATGAGGAAGGATTTAGTCATGCGCGGGTTTGACCTTAAAGGCGGTATCCCTTTCCACAGAACCAACCCGATTTGGCACAAGAAGTAAGTGCCCAATGATGGCGTTTTACACCAGTGAGACGCCTTTTAACATCGCCCACAGGTGGGAACCTTCCTTAATATTCAACTGGTTAACCGCACGTTGTGTCACACTCGCTAAGATGTGCATCTGTTGAGTTGTCCCACACTTGCCAAGTGTCAGCTTAAGATTGATGGATGATGCATCGGTGCCGATGACCTTGTTTACGGTGACCGGTAAGCAGTTTTGCACACTGGTATTGTCTGGGCGGGTTAACGATAAGCTGACATCACGCGAATGGATGCGCAGCCGAACAACCTGGCCTATTTCAAGTAAACAAGGTAGATAAAAAGACGCATCGCCCACCTGCACGTAACTTGCGTTGTAGGCGTCATCTAATTGCGTTACGGTGCCCTCTAATAGCGCAACCGCGTCACTTCGCTGTGCAAAGGGGAGGCGCGTATCCATCAGTACTTCGGTCAACGGCTGTTGAATAACAATCTGGCCTTTCTCGATCACTATGATGTCTGTTGCCAGTCGTTCTAACTCACTGATGTCGTGTGTGACATATAAGGTTGGGATGTTCAGCGTACTTTGAAGACGCTCTAGAAAGGGGAGTATTTCAGCTTTGTTCTGTGTGTCTAAGGCGGATAACGGCTCGTCCATTAATAGCACATCCGGGCTGGTGGCCAAGGCTCGTGCAATGGCAATGCGTTGAGTTTCACCCCCAGATAACCCCAAGGTGCTGCGTTTCAGTAGATGCTGAACCCCCATCAGTTCTGTGAGCTCGTGAATGACTTTGGGGGCTTTACCAGAGCGCTTAACGCCATAAAGGAGGTTTTGCTCGACGTTCAAATGAGCAAACAGTTGCGGTGTTTGAGCCACATAACCGATCCGCCGCTTGTGTGTAGGCGTCGTGAGGTGATCGTTTTGCCAGTCCGTGTCTCCTAGGGTGATCGTCCCTTGGCTTGGAGTAAGTCCTGCAATGGCCCGCAATAAGCTGCTTTTACCAGAACCCGAAGGCCCGTAAAGCCCTGTGATGCCCTGATCAGACACGGTGCAATCGGCTTTTAAATGAAAAGAGGGGTATTGAACATCCAAGTTCAGTGACAGTGTGGTCATTTTTGCCACCTAAGCTTACGGTCGATGAGGTTCATCGTCAGAATCAATACAAACGCCCCGATCAACATGCCTAATGAAAGTCTGTGTGCCTGCTCCCACTCAAGTGCCTCAACATGATCATAAATCGTCATAGAGAGCACGCGGGTTTCATTTGGAATATTACCGCCAATCATTATAACAAGACCAAACTCCCCCAAAGTATGGGCAAACCCGAGAACCGCGCCGGTTAAAATGCCGGCTCTGGCGAGCGGAACTCCAACGGTCATAAAGCGATCCAGTTTGCTGGCCCCAAGCGTTGCGGCCATCTCAAGCGGTGCTGCACCCATCGACTCGAACGCATTTTTGATAGGCTGCACAACAAAGGGGAGCGAATAGATCACCGAGCCCAACACAAGGCCCTCGAAGGTAAACACCAAACGCAGGTCAAAGTGCTCCAGTAAAAAGTGCCCAACGCCTGATGTGGGGGATAACAGGATCAATAGATAAAAGCCCAACACGGTAGGGGGGAGTACAAGAGGGAGGGCGACCAAGGTATTGATGATCTCTTTGTACCAGCGGTGGTTAAAAGCCAGCCAAGCCCCGAGTGGAATCCCAATGATTAACAGAATTACGGTGGTCAGCGTAGCAAGGTGTAAGGTCAGTAAAACCGTATCAAGCACATCAAAATCCTATAGCTGAGTGTCATAGCCCGAGCGTTCAATGATGGCCCGACCTTCAGGGCTTTGAACAAAGTCCAAAAACGCTTTCGCCGCTTGGTTGTCTTTACCCCGTTCTGTGATCAGTGCTTTTTGAATGATGGGGTCGTACAAATGAGAAGGCACAACCCAGATCTGATCTTTCGGTTTATCCATCACTTGAGACCGCGCAACAAAGCCCGCTTGTACGGCTCCGGTATCGGCCATCTGAAACGCTTGGGTGACGCTGTCCCCGAGCACTCTGGTCTTTGAGTAGTGAGGCCATAGTGATAAGGCCTCTAACACTTGCTGTGCGGCAAAGCCGTAGGGGGCCAGCTTTGGGTTGGCTAGACCGATGGGGTTGATGCTCAACTGCTTTAAAGCCTGTTCACCAACGGGCATGACGGTACTGTACAGCGCTAATTGTCCTTTTGCGTAGATGATGAGGCTTTCTTTGGGGGCTTGAGTGGCGGTTGTCAGTTGCTCGGCGCGAGCCGCATCAGCCGAGAAAAAAGCATCAAAGGGGGCTCCGTGGATGATCTGTGTATAGAGCTTGCCGGTGGATGAAAAACTCAGAGTAAGGCTGTGGTCAGACTGTGCTTCAAAAGCCGCTTTAAGGGCCTTGGCCGTGGCTGAAAAATTAGCAGCAACGGCAATGGTGGCCTGTTGAGCAAAAGCCATTGGTGTCCCAAATAGAGAAAGGCAAACAACGAAGAGCGAGGCAGTGCATTTTAGGCCAAATGGCATATCCAGAGATTCCCCAAAGCAGATGTCAGTCACTATATCAGTTTTGATCGTCAAAGCGCCGAAATTCTAAGGCTGGGTGCTGCGATTGGTTGATTGTTGCACAAATGCTTTCTGGTAACGCATTTACTATTAATTATTTTTATGCGTTATTAAATATATTTATGAGGTTAAATAATGAACTTAATCTCTTTTTTTGAAACAGAATTATTATGTTTCGCTAACGATGAATGAGAATTTTATGAGTATTATTAAAACCGGTTCAGCACAGTACGAAGGTTTAGGTAAGTCAGGCAAAGGATATGTTTCTACACAGTCCAGTGCTTTAGATAACCAGCCTTATGGCTTTAATACCCGCTTCGAAGATAAGCCGGGTACTAACCCAGAAGAGCTGATCGGTGCGGCACATGCCTCGTGTTTTACGATGGCGCTTTCCTTCGCCTTAGAAGGTGAGGGTTATAAGGATGGTAAGCTTTCAACCACGTGTGCGATCACTCTGGACAGAGAGGGTGACGGCTTCAAAGTATCGAAGTCAGAGCTCACGCTAGAAGCCGATGTGCCGTCCATCAGTGAAGAAGAATTTAGTAAGATTGCGAACCAAGCTAAGGACAACTGTCCTATATCGAAATTACTGGATACAGAAATTTCATTAAAATTTACACTTAAGTGAACTTTTACTGAAATAGACCGTCTTACTCATTGAAAGTAAGTTTTACCTTTCCGATAGAGCTCCTTGCCGGGTATTTTTAACCCGGCTTTTTTTTGCTCGCTTTTTATATTCGCCTTCCCCAAAGACTGTTCTGTTTTTTTATTTGATTGTTGATTTTATTGCAACTTTGATCTGAATCATATTGGCTTTGTTCGTTTTTGAGTGCTGAGTAGCCAGTTGAGCGGAATTCATTCAATGGTGCGTATATTTGTTTCTATTTGGAGTCTATTTGTACGTTGCTTAGGCATGGTGAGCATTGCGTATTTTACGCTCATCAAGGCGTGTCTATTTAATGAGCTTAAAATCAAAGGATTAGAGGTAAGTCAGGTCGAAAGCTTTGGTAGATCGATAGTTATAAACCCTAATGTTTGATGAACTCATTGCAATAGGTTTTTAACAATCGCCGTCCTACACTAGATGCGCTAAATAATAACAGGGATTTTGTCATGACCTCACCACAGAAAGCGCAATACACACTGCAGTCTCTGCCACTCATCCGTATGCAAAACGTAGGTTACCGAATCGACGGTGATCGCGTGCATCTCACGTTTGATCGCATTGAAAACAATCGCCAGCAGGCGGCGATCAGCGGTACTTTATCGATTGAGCTTTGGGCGCTACCTGAAGCGTATCAAGGCGGTTTCTTCTCGGGTACGCCACTTGCGGGCACTCAAATTGGTCAGCTTTCGGATAATTGCTACTTAGAAGCGTGTCATTATGATCTGTGCTTTGCGGAACCTGCAGCAGGGGAGTGGACCTTGTGTGCCATGCTGCGTGAGTGGAACGGAACGGCATTCGATACGCTCGATTATGTGAACTTCCCGCTTCCCTTCGTGGTGGCGGAATCTGTCGATGAGCGAAGCATGGTCAAACCCGATGGGCAGAAGGTCATTGAAGTGGACTTCTCTCGTCCAGAAAAAGAGGTTCCTGCTGCGCGTACGATGCCCGCTAAAGAGGCTGTAAAAAACAAAGCTGAGCCGCCTAAAAAAACGGCACAAGCAAAAGTGCCCGTTGTTAAAGCCCCAGCAAAACCTGCGCCTAAAAAGGTTGCAGTGGCTGTTGTGAATTTGAACACGGCTTCATTAAAAGAGGTTGAGGCGGTAAAAGGCCTTTCTAAAAAGCTGGCAAAACAGATCGTAGAAGAGCGTCCGTTTGCGTCGATTGACCGTCTCCTTAAAGTCAAAGGGATGGGGCCAAAACTGCTGGCTAAAATCAAACAACACGTTTCGCTTTAATCCGCTATCGTGATGGTGATAAAGGCTCCCTAAGGAGCCTTTTGTTATTCGATGCCAGAGTAGCGGAAGGCCTCTCGGGTGAGTGCATCAATTTGATCGTCGCTTAATTGATCATCAATAACGCGGATGCGACCAAGGTAAACCTGAGGAATTTCGGCTTCGCGTTTTAACAAGGTGTATTTAATGGCTTCGGCGGTTGCGACGCCGACATCATCACTCATCCTCATTGGCGTAGCATTGAGCGAGCCTTCTTTGATTTTCTGAGTTTCAATCGCAGTCCCCCCCCAACCGGTCACATAAAGCTTGTCGGTTTGGCCGGTCTCTTCAAGGTATTCGATGGCCCCTATGGTCATCGCGGTGTTGGCGTTGTGCAGCACCTGAACCTCGGGGAAGTTCTTCAAGATAAGCTCGACGCCGTCACGTCCACCGCGGGGTTGGTATTGGCCAAAGTGTTCATACAGATTTATCCAGTACGCGTTTTCTTGGACACACTGGTTGAACTCGCCAGAGCGTTGATCGTCGGTAATACCAGGTATCCCTCGGTTCATGGCAAAGAACACGTCTTCGCCAAGGCGTTTGGTCATAAATTCGCACAGCGCTTTCGCACCGACGGAGCTCGAAAAATCAAACCAAGCATCAGGGCGGTGCGCCCAGCTTTTCATCGGTGTGTGAAAAGCCCAAATATAGGTTTCAAATTGATCCGATGCCGAAAGGCGTTGAATATTTTCAGCCTGTACTTGGAGCTCCGATGGGCCAAAAACAACAAAGTCGAATTGATCGGCGCGCTCAAGCACTTCATCCGTGTAACGGGTCTGAAGTGAGTGCTCGATCTGCTTAGAGCTAAACTCTTCAACTTCAAACGGGATATTTAAATCCTTTAAACGGCCGGTCATGGCTTTAAAGTTTCGTATCCAAAAGTCAGATACGTCTGCACTTGGATAGATCAGGGCGATTTTAACCGGAGCATGCAAGGTTAAATCGGACGGTGCGGCTTCGCTGCTGACGGTGTTTTGAAACGACGAAACGGTGGCAGGGTCGTTTACCTGTTCCGGCTGCCAGTAGTCACTATTATTCGCGTCCGTTTGGGCGGTGGCATCTGGAGTGGTTGCGCCTACTGCATGAAACGTGATCAGTGCGCCAAAAAAAAAGACACACTTTTTCAATAACGGCATTATTCTTTCCTATAATGTCTACTATTCATTGGGCGAAGTGTAGTCCAAACCTATGGAGACAGCCAGATAAGGGATTATGCGTTTTTATTTGGAAAGATAATTTAATAATATTGTGACTAAATTGAGACACTATTTTTATGCTCCCTTGCTTTCTCTGTGTGTATTTCTTTTTTTACTGCAGAGTAAAAATGCTCAAGCCCAACTGACTTTTGAGCGAGCTAAAGAAGCGGTTGAGAGAGCCATTCGCGTCGACCCGGTTTGGAGGGGGCCTACCACAGGACCCAAAGCGGCTTCTGGGATGAACATCATCTACATCGCCTCGGATTTACGTAACGGCGGTGTGAACGGTGTTGCCAAAGGAATGACCGAGGCCGTTACTCATCTGGATTGGAATCTGCGCTTACTTGATGGCGGTGGTTCTGAAACGCGCCAAGCCGCTGCTTTAAATCGTGCCATTAGCTTTAGACCTGATGGTATTGTACTGGGCGGGATTGATGCGTACCGCCATAAGGAAACTTTGCAGGCGGCAAAGCAACTGGGCATTAAAGTCATTGGGTGGCACTCGACCAATGACCCTGCGGGTGATAAAGAGTTGGGGCTTTTCACCAACATTACGACCGATGCGAAATCGGTGGGTGAAATTGCAGCCCAGTTAGCCATTGTTGAATCCGACCGCACGGCTCGAGTGGTTATCTTTACTGACCCCAATTACAGCATCGCGATGCTAAAGGCCAATAGCATGGCGGAACAGATCTCAGATTGTTCTGGCTGCAAACTGCTGTCTATTGAACATGTCTCACTGGATAAAACATCCGACTTGATGCCCGATGTGGTTGGGCGTCTTTTGAATGAATTCCCGGAGGGTATCACACACTTTCTTGTTATTAATGATCTCTACATCGATTACGCGACGCCATCCCTTCAGGCATCAGGACTTACTGAGAGTCAGCTTCCCCACAGTATTTCGGCTGGGGATGGCAGCATGGCGGCTTATAAGCGAATCGAACAAGGTAAGTTTCAGCGTGCAACCGTGCCAGAGCCTTTATTCTTACAGGGGTGGCAGATCATAGATGAGTTTAATCGCGCCTTTCATGGCTTGCCTTCTAGTGGTTTTAATCCGGCGGTACATCTGATTACCGATTCCAACATGGGCGAAATTGATCGCTACAGCGGCGTCTATGAGCCAAAAAACGGCTATCGTGATGCGTATCTGGAGATTTGGAAATGAAATCGCGAGTGCTTAATTTAAGTGCTCGTTTAGCGGGCACGGTTCTGGTTCTGTTGACCATCTTTGGTGTAGGGGTCAGTTTGGTTATCCAATCTTTACTGTCGGTCGAGCAGATCCTTGAACAAGAGTCGATCGAGCACATCGACTCACTCACGGTCAACTCGGTGGTAAGCCGAGAGATCTTTGATCTGTCCTCCCGTGTGCGCTTGCTTGAGCAGACGTTCCTGTATAACGAGTCGGTGTTATCGGAAGAGGGCTTTAACATCGATGAGCAATTGCAAAGAGTACGTGCACTCTCGGATGATGAGCAGTTTGTGGTGCAGATGGATCTCTTTATACAGGACTTCCATCGTTTTTTGGGTAATTCGTTAACCCTGAACCGTATTCTTCAAGAGATCACCCAAATTGATGCCCGTTTAGAATCCCAGATAGACCAACTGGATTACTTAGTCGCAGCCTACACGGTTGAAAAGATCTTAAAAGACAACGACTTGCAGATCGGTGATCATGTGGATTTGATGAACATGCTGCGTGAAACCTATCTCAGTACCGGTAAAATGGTTGGGTCGGTGCGCAGTCGTATTACCCCGGACACGGAAACCGTCGTCATTATTCAGGTCTTGAAAGAGCTGGATATCTTCCGCATGCACCTCACTAACTTGGAAGCTTTTAACCCTGAGATTTTAGCGGCTAAAAAAGCCCTAAGCCGTACTTTGGCACGCTACACCGCGGCCCTTAGAAAAATGCGTGCCAACTTGGATCAGCGATGGTTGGTGATGAATGCTTTGGTGGGTTCCCAAAACGAGTTGATTTCTTACGTAGAACGGACCGAAGCCAATGTGCACGACAGCGCCGTGTCTCTTAAAGGGCGGCTTGGTGAGGATTTGTCCAACATGCGTATCAAGGTCGTAGCGGTTGGCTTATTTGCGATTGTGGTGGGCATTATCTTGGTCATTCACATGGTCCGCCGACACATCCGCGAACCGCTGAATGCGCTGACCGAGGGCTTCAAGCAGCTAGAATCCAGCGAGTTTAATCAGCGGGTGAATCTGAAGCGTCAAGACGAGTGGGGAACGATCGAATCCGCCTTCAACAAGATGGCGTCTCGCCTAGAGCAAACCTACATTGAGCTGAATAACGAGAAATCGAAATTTAACTACCTTGCCCATCATGACCCTCTGACCGGGATGGGGAATCGATTATTTGTTCAGCAGGCGCTGGACAAAGTGATCAGTGACAGCGACCAAGACAGCCCGTTTACCATGCTGTACCTAGATGTTGATCAATTTAAAAACATCAATGACTCTCTGGGTCATGATGCTGGAGACGAGTTGCTGCGTGGTGTATCAGAGCGCCTTAAATCATTGATCGGTGCCAAGGGCAAAGTAGCCCGTTTAGGTGGTGATGAGTTTATGGTGATCGGTGACGGGGTGCCTGATCTTCAAGGGGCGGCCAATTTGGCCAGATCGATCAACGAGATCCTTCGCAAACCTTTCATTATTGCAGGTGAGCCGATTTTTGTGACCAGCAGCATCGGCGTGTGTCGTTATCCTGATCACGGTATTGACCCTGCGACCTTGATTCGTAATGCCGATACCGCCATGTATCACGCTAAACGCCAAGGTCGGGATCAGTATTGTATCTATAAAGATTCCATGACCCACGAAGCGCATGACCTGATATACAAAAGCGCAGGCATCCGTCGTGCGTTGGAAAACGACGAGTTTTTGCTGGTCTATCAGCCTCAATTTGAGCTTAACACTGGCAAGGTGATTGGGGCCGAAGCTTTGATCCGTTGGGACAACCCGGAGCTTGGTCTGCTCTCCCCAGGGGCCTTCTTAGGGATCGCCGAACAGACAGGGCTTATTGTCGATTTGGATAACTGGGTATTGGCGCGTGTCTTTAAAGAGATGTGTCAGTGGCAAAAAATGGGCATCGCATTTGAAGGGCTGACGTTCTCGGTCAATTTCTCGGGTAGGAAGTTCTTCTCCCAAGGGCTTAAAGCCGAACTTAGTGAGATCATCGAAAGTAATCCTAGTCTTGCGCACCACATCACGCTCGAAATTACAGAGCGGGACATGATGACCAATCTGGATCGCTGCCGTGAATCGATCGAGCAGATCAAAACGTTAGGTTTCAAAGTGTCGATTGATGATTTTGGAACGGGGTATTCTTCTCTGTCTTCTCTTAAGCACTTACCGGCGGACACCCTTAAGTTGGATCGCAGTTTTATCATTGATATCGATGATGGTAACACCGATATGGCGATTGTGAGATCGGTACTGTCCATTGCGGATGAGTTAGGCATGGATGTGGTGGCCGAGGGTGTGGAAACCCATGCCCAGCTCGAATGCTTAAAAGTGATAGAGTGTGGTTATGCGCAAGGGTATTACCTTTCGTACCCCATCTCTAAGCTTGAATGGGAGCGTCGTCTGCTTGGATTGCAGCAGGCGAGTTAGTTTTTGCTAATAGTTTCTATTTGCAAATGATTCTCAATTGTGTATAGTTTCTCCGTGTGCGAGTGATGTTTTAGAGGGTTGTGGGTCCGGCTTTATTCGTCATCGGCCATGGCTGGATACCATGGCTTCGCACACATTGATTTAACGTCATGGGCGGAGGAACGTATGGGATTTTTATGTGCACATCATCGTCATTCTATCGAAGAGCAAGATGAGCAAACTTTAATCAAAACCTGGTTTCAGTGGATGGAGCAGGCGGAATCTCATTATTTCCACAGAGATTGGCAGCAAGCGTTACCGTTAATGGGTGGGGCGTTTGACTTGGCAACCATTCTTATTAAGCGCCTTGATGATGAGACGATGGTGAATACCATGCTGTGCTTGTCTGCGATTTTCTCATCCAATGTGCTGCATCACATGCAACGAGAAGAGGAAGCCGACCGGGTGATCCTGTATACCCAAGCACTGTTAGCCGAGCAGCCTGTTCCTGAAGTTAAAGAGCTTACGCATGTTGTCGCGGATGAAGACTGCCATGGCACTTTTGTTCAGCACCACCTTAATGTCAGCCTTCATCAACGTCATTACCAAAGCCCCGTTTTACACTGAACCTTACGTGCTAAGCCACATCGGCTTATTGCTTTAAGCGCTCTTTGAAGGCGTCTTTAAATTTTTGCACTTTCGGCGCTATTACTACTTGGCAATACCCCGCATCAGGGTGGTCATTAAAGTAGTTTTGATGCTCAATTTCCGCTTTGTAGAACGCATCAAATTCAGCCACTTCTGTAACGATTTTCTGATCAAACGTTGGCTGCATCTCTTCAATAACCGCTTTGGCTTCGCTGGCTTGTTGATCGTTATGCGTCAGAATGATGCTGCGGTATTGAGTGCCGCGATCGGCCCCTTGCTGATTTAAGGTCGTCGGATCATGACTCTGCAGGTGTAAACGCAAAAGATCGCTGTAGCTGATTTTGGCTGGGTTATAAGTGATCTGTACAACTTCGGCGTGGCCTGTTGTTCCTGTACAGACCTCCCGATAAGTAGGGTTTCGCACTTGACCTGCGCTGTAACCACTTTCGATTCTGATGACACCTTCAACGTTCTGGAAGATGGCTTCAGTGCACCAAAAGCAGCCCCCGCCAAAAGTAGCTTTATCTTCAACCCGTGCTGCTTTCACCATCGCTGCAGCATTGATGCAGTAACGTAAACCACTTGGGGCTGGCCCATCGGGGAACACATGGCCTAAGTGACCGCCGCAGGTATTGCAGGTCGCTTCGATTCGAACCATGCCATGAGATTCATCTTTGTGATAAGCCACAGCATTTGGGCGATAGGGCTGAACAAACGATGGCCAACCGGACCCTGATTCAAACTTTTCGTTCGAATCAAACAGTAGGGTATGGCAACCTGCGCACTCGTAAAGACCCGGCTCAAACACACTGCACATCTCCGAGCTAAAGGCGCGTTCTGTGCCTTGCTCGCGAAGCACGTAGTAGGCCTCTGGGCTCAGTTCATTGCGCCATTCTTCTTCGGTTTTGATAACTCGATGGTCAGGCTCCGGGTTGCCTTGCGTTGCAAAGCGCTTGATGTCTAGCCATTTCAACATGATGATCACTCTTGCTGATAACTCGGTAACTACTTATATAAGGTACACGCTTGTGCGCTGTGTCGATGCTATTAAATAGAAGCCTGTCCTATTTTTCCATCAACGCTGAGTTGAAAAGCCGCAATTAATGGTATTCGGGCAGATTGCAGCTATGCTCATACTTAAGTTGCAATAGGATGACATTGGCTAATAGTAGGGGCTGAAAATCGAAAGGTTGTCGCGTAGAATAAAGGGGTATTACGTTTTTGGGCTTGTAAGGTTCCAAAAATCTGTTAATGTTGGCGCGATTAATAACTATTGATCTGTATCAGGTTTATTAGATCTCCCTGATATAGGCATGAACCGGAACTATGCTGGATACTAAGACGACCCTAATCAACTCAGATATGGTCTTCGGGCGGGTTTTATGCCGCTCGCGTCTTATGCGTGCTCACAATATCGGTTTTTTCACCACACTGCTTCTTTTAACTTACTATGTGTTTCATCTTTGTGGTGTTTTGCATGAGCCGACTGGGTTGGTTGTTAAGTTCATTGAAGATCTAGGTCTCTTCTTTTCTTGCCTCATCGTATTCCTTCTCAACGTTTTCTTGTTGTGCCGTTGGTTCTTGCTGACTAAAGAAGATCAGCCACAAGCAAGCATCGTCAACATTATTCAGGAACGTTGGTTACCTGCTCCGCTAAAAGCGTTTCAGGAAACGATTTCAGCGGCGCACGGAAGCCGCGCTCCACCTTATTCGGCTTAAGGAAGTCGTCTAATCCTTTTCATCTTTAGCTCCCGCTATTGCTGACTTCAGCAAAGGGTGATGAGGGCTATATGACTTCTGAACCGATAGCCGGCTTTGCCGGAATCATGCGGTTATCTCCTTTGGGGTAACTTCTACTGAAAAACCTGGGTTAGAGGATAAAACCTTTGTTAACTCGTATCATTAGCTCCGTCGTTCTGGCGTTCTCTTTGGTCCTACTTTCGGGCTGTAAGGGTGGCGTCTTAGATCCAAAAGGACAGGTCGGTGTTGAAGAGAAGCAATTAATCATTTTTGCGACTCTGATCATGCTGCTTGTCGTTATTCCCGTGATCGTGATGACTCTGTATTTCGCTTGGAAATACCGTGAAGGTCGCGACCATGAGATCTATGACCCTAAATGGGCTCACTCTACTAAGATTGAAGCCATCGTTTGGGGTATCCCAATCCTGATCATCATTGTTTTGGGCTGGAAAACTTGGGTAACTACTCACTCATTGGACCCTTACAAGCCGCTGGATCACGATCGTGACCCAATCACGGTTGAAGTGGTTTCTCTGAACTGGAAGTGGTTGTTCATCTACCCAGAGCAAGGTATCGCAACCGTAAACGAGCTGGCGTTCCCGAAAGATGTACCTATCGAGTTCCGCATCACAGCTCAAACGACAATGAACTCTTTCTTCATTCCTCAGTTGGGTAGCCAAATCTACTCAATGGCGGGCATGGAAACGAAGCTTCACTTGATCGCAAACGAAGCGGGCGTCTTTGACGGCTTCTCTGCGAACTACAGTGGCGAAGGTTTCTCTGGCATGAAGTTCAAAGCGACAGCAACTGAAACAGATGCCGAGTTCGAAGCGTGGGTGGCTAAAGTTAAGCAGTCTCCAAAAGCGCTGAACACTGAAACCTACGAAGAGCTGAAAGAACCGACTGAGTTCCATCCGGTTGAGTACTACGGCCAGGTTAAATCTGACATGTTCTACGACATTATTATGCAGTACATGAAGGATCACGGCGCAGTCGACTACTACGAGAAGCCGGATAATGCGGTAGAAGGCGATACTAATCGTCCATCGCGGGTAGAAAGTTCTGAACATCAGCCTGCGACTCAGGAGTAATCACTATGTTTGGTAAATTAACACTCGACGCGGTGCCGCTGCACGAGCCGATCATTGTGGTCACGCTCTCGGTTGTCGCTGTCTTGGGTCTGGTATTAGCAGGCCTGATCACCAAATACAAAAAATGGGGTGTTTTGTGGCATGACTGGATCACGTCCGTAGACCACAAACGCCTTGGTATCATGTACATCATCCTTGCATTCGTCATGCTGATCCGTGGTTTCGCGGACGCCCTGATGATGCGTAGCCAGTTGGCCCTTGCGACCAACGGTGCTGAAGGTTACTTGCCACCGGATCACTACGACCAGATCTTCACCGCTCACGGTGTGATCATGATCATCTTTATGGCGATGCCATTTATGATCGGTCTGATGAACATCATTCTGCCTCTGCAGATTGGTGCTCGTGACGTGGCATTCCCATTCCTGAACAACTTAAGCTTCTGGCTAGCTGTGTCTGGTGCGGTTCTTATCAACCTGTCTCTGGGTGTAGGTGAGTTCGCGAAGACTGGCTGGGTGGCGTATCCGCCATTGTCAGGTCTTGAGTTCAGTCCAGGGGTTGGTGTTGACTACTATATCTGGGCTCTCCAGATATCAGGTATTGGTACCACATTGACCGGTGTGAACTTCTTGGTAACGGTTATCAAAATGCGTGCCCCTGGCATGAAACTGATGCAGATGCCAATCTTCACTTGGACATGTACTTGGGCCAACATCCTGATCGTTGCGTCGTTCCCAATCCTGACAGCGGCTCTGGCCATGCTGACACTTGACCGTTACTTAGACTTCCACTTCTTCACGAACGATGGTGGTGGTAACGCGATGATGTACATCAACCTGTTCTGGGCGTGGGGTCACCCTGAAGTATACATCCTGGTATTGCCAGCGTTTGGTATCTTCTCGGAGATCGTATCGACCTTCACAGGTAAGCGTCTATTCGGCTACAAGTCGATGGTTTATGCCTCAGGCTCGATTGCGATCCTTGGTTTCATCGTATGGTTGCACCACTTCTTTACGATGGGCTCAGGCGCAAGCGTAAACGCCTTCTTCGGTATCATGACCATGATCATCGCGGTACCAACGGGTGTAAAACTGTTCAACTGGTTGTTCACTCTGTACCGTGGCCGTCTGCGTCTGGAAGTTCCTATGTACTGGACTCTGGGCTTCATGGTGACCTTCTCTATCGGTGGTATGACAGGCGTTCTGCTGGCTGTTCCTGGTGCTGACTTTGTACTGCACAACAGCTTGTTCTTGATCGCTCACTTTCACAACACCATCATCGGTGGTGCGGTATTTGGTTACTTGGCTGGTTTCGTGTTCTGGTTCCCGAAAGCAATGGGCTTCAAGTTGGATCCAAAATGGGGCAAAGCGTCTTTCTGGTGCTGGCAGATCGGTTTCTTCCTAGCGTTCATGCCACTTTACGTGCTGGGCTTCCTAGGTATGACTCGTCGTATCAACCACACGGATAACCCAGACTGGAACATCTGGCTGTACATCGCTATGGCGGGTGCAATCGTGATTCTGGTAGGTATCCTGTGTCAGTTCATCCAGCTGTTCGTAAGCTTCATGAAGCGCGATGAGTTGGCTGATACTACTGGTGACCCTTGGAATGGCCATACTCTTGAGTGGTCTACTGCGTCTCCACCTCAGTTCTACAACTTCGCTAAAATGCCAGTAATCCGTGACATCGACACCTTTACTGACATGAAAGAGCGCGGTGAAGCGTACCAGCGTCAAGCATCTTACGAGCCAATCCACATGCCGAAGAACACTTCTGCAGGCGTGATCATGGGTGCTCTGCTGACCGTATTTGGTTTCGCTGCAATCTGGCACATCTGGTGGCTGGCGGCTGCAAGCTTAGTCGGTACTGTTGTAGCACTGGTTGTTCGTGCTTACGACACTGACGTGGACTACTACGTTCAGCCTGACGAAGTTGCTCGCATCGAGAATGCACATCTGGATAGCGTTGCAAAGGGGTAACAATGAGTACAACACATATGACTGCGCATGATGATCATCATGCACACGACGAACACCACGATACCGGTCGTAATACGATTCTAGGTTTCTGGTTGTACCTGATGACCGACTGCATCATCTTCGCGTCGTTCTTTGCGACGTATGCTGTGCTCTTTATGAACACAGCCGGTGGTGTATCGGGTAAAGATATCTTCGAACTTGATTTCGTAGCGTATGAAACCGCTGCTCTCTTGTTCAGTAGTATCACGTACGGCTTTGCGTTGATCTGCGCTCACAAAAAGGACCGTAAAGGCACTTTGACGTGGTTAGCAGTAACCTTCGTATTGGGTGCGCTCTTCATCGCGATGGAAATCTATGAATTCCATCACCTGATTGTTCACGGTAACGGTCCAGGGGAAAGTGCATTCCTGACTGCCTTCTTCTCGTTGGTTGGTCTTCACGGTCTGCACGTAACATCCGGTCTAATCTGGATGGCTCTGATGATGTTTGAAGTGAGCAAACGTGGTCTGGGTGACCGCACAGTGACTCGTCTGGGTTGCCTGAGCTTGTTCTGGCACTTCTTGGACATTGTTTGGATCTGTGTATTCACCGTTGTTTATCTGATGGGGGCTATGTAATGAGCAATCATTCTCATGAAGAACACGGTCACGGTTCAGTTAAAGACTACTTGATTGGTTTCGTCCTCTCAGTTTTTCTGACGGCGATCCCTTTCTGGGCAGTGATGACCGAAGCGTTCGATAAGCCGACGACGGTAGCCGTTATTCTGGTAATGGCAATTGTTCAGATCATCGTACACTTGAAGTACTTCTTGCATCTGACCTTCACTACCGAAGACGGTCGCATGGATACATTGTCTTTCATCTTCACGGCGCTGGTTATCGTGATGGTTGTAGGCCTGTCGGTCTGGATCATCTACGAAGCTAACGCAATGATGATGTACTAAAGAGACGCGCGGCCCGGTGGATTCCACTGGGCCGCACTGGAGTGAGCAACATGTTGAGTAAGTCGGTTCAGAAATATGTAAAAGCCACAAAGCCCGGCATTATTATGGGGAATTTAGTCTCCGTAGCCGGTGGTTTTTTCATGGCCGCGCAAGGTGATATCAACTGGGCGCTGTTTTTTACGACAGTGTTGGGTTTGTCCTTGGTAGTGGCATCCGGTTGTGCAGTGAATAACTTCATTGACCGAGATATTGATGCCAAAATGCAGCGTACGCGTAACCGTGTAACCGTAACCGGAGCCGTTTCTGGCCAAGCCGCTTTGTTGCTTGGTTTGGCGCTTGGGGTTGCTGGTTTTGCGCTGTTGATTGTGATGACCAATTGGGTAGCTGTCGGTTTTGCGGCGCTTGGCTATGTCGTGTATGTAGGTATCTACAGCCTCTACATGAAACGTCATTCCGTATACGGCACCTTGGTGGGCAGTTTGTCGGGTGCGGTACCGCCTGTTGTAGGGTATTGCGCTGTAACCGGTCAGTTTGATTCAGCGGCAGCGATCCTGCTGTTGATGTTCTGTATCTGGCAAATGCCACATTCATACGCGATTGCTATCTTTCGTTTTAAAGATTATGAAGCAGCCGGTATCCCTGTGTTGCCCGTTGCAGAAGGTCTTTCGAAAGCGAAACGCCACATCGTTTTGTACATTGCTGTCTTTGGTTTAACGACATTGCTGTTACCTATCTCAGGTTACACGGGTGTTGGTTTCCTATTAGTCGCGTGTGCAACCAGCCTGTGGTGGCTGGCAATGGCAGTCAGTGGTTACCGTTTGGACATTGATATCAACCGTTGGGCAAAGCAGGTTTTCATCTTCTCAATCATTACCATTACTGCGCTAAGCGTGACAATGGCATTGGATTTTAAGTTGGGTGAGCCTCAGCTGATTGCTTTCGTTAACTAATCGATCACTCCCGTAAAAAGCCGACCATTGAGTCGGCTTTTTTGTTTCTGTCGCTTTTATCCGTCATTAACGACAAGTGTCTTCGTTTTTTATCAGACAGTGGTATCATGAACACTTGTGTTTTACACGGCACCTTACAGGACTGTTTTTAGGTTTCCGATTAACGATGGCTAGGAAGGCGATCTTCGATGAGCTCCTCTTTATCTTCTCATCCTGAACAACCCCAACCCAATGATGATGTTGGCACTCCCACACGCGAAGAGATCATTGCTGGTTTTGCTCAGTATCCCTATCCAAAGGTACCTTTAACGCCTTTGTTGTCTGGGCGTGGTTATACACTTAAAACGTCGAGCCTTAAGCAAGAGCCCTCCATCTTACAAAATCCTCATCTTCGCTGGGTTACAAGCGGGCGTGCCGCTATTGCTTTGGCGTTAGAGCAGGTTGGCGTGCAAAAAGGTGACGAGGTTTTGATACCGGCCTATCACTGCGAATCCATGATCTCGCCGACGTTATGGCGTGATGCGACCCCGGTATTCTTTAAAATTACCCGTGATGCGTCGGTCGATTTTGAGGATCTTGCCGCTAAACGCACTGACAACACAAAAGCTGTTTTGATTACGCACTATTTCGGGGTGATGCAAAACATTAAGCCAATTCGAGACTGGTGTGATCAGCACAATCTCATTTTGATCGAAGACTGTGCTCATGCGTTTTTGGGAGGCAACTCGGATGCCGTCGTTGGAACGGTAGGGGATTACGCCATTGCCAGCAGCATGAAGTTTTTCCCTAATTTGGATGGCGGTATTCTGGCCAGTGCTCAGCATGATTTATCGGCCATCTCCTTGGAAGGCGTGGGCCGAGCGTTCGAGCTTAAAAGCGCGATCAATTTGGTCGAGAAAGCGGTTCATTACCGTCGCTTGGGGCTTGTAGGGAAGGGCCTTAAGTTGGCTATTCAGCTTAAGGAAGCGCTTTGGAAATGCGCTAAGCGTTGCATGGGGGCGGAGCGCCAACAAAGCTTTAAAGCGCCAGCCTCGTCAGAGGGCGGGTTTGGTTTAGACAGCGCTTGGATTCACAAGTCGATGTCTAAAGCCTCTAAATGGGTGATTTCGCATGCTAAGCAACAACAGTTGTGTGATGCGAGACGACAAAACTATCAAATACTTCATGATCGGTTATCTCAACTGCCGGGCGCTAGACCGCTCTATAACACCTTGCCAGAGGGGGCGATTCCTCTGGTCTATCCACTGTATGTGGAGTCACTGCAGAGCGTGTTTCATGAACTCAAAATGGCTGGGGTGCCGATTTGGCGTTTTGGTGAATTGTTAGACCTTTCGATTAACGAAGATGTGTGTGCGCACAGTGTGGACTTATCGGCCCATCTGATCCAGTTTCCTTGCCACCAGGCGCTGACCTTACAAGAGATTAACTGGATGCTGAACGAGATTGAGCAAGCCTTCCATAGGCAGGCTCAATCTTAGGGTCAGCTCGTTGGGTTTTCTGTGACACGCTGCTTTGCGTAATACCTAAGCCACAGAGCGAGCACAGCTATCAGTGCTAGATACTCCAAAATCCAAAAAAGCGGTGTTGCTGTAGCAAATGCCTCTATAGGGAGTGTTCAGCCTAAGGCTCGTTCGATCAGCCACATAAGCCCTGATAGCAAGATGAGCATGCCAGTTACTTTGGATAGGCTATCAAAGGCGCTAAGACGCACCGTTGCTTTAATTAAAGGCAATGCAATGCACGCAATGATGATCTGAATTGCCTCTATGCCAAGGTTGAAACTCAGCAAAGCGGTGATTAACTGAGCGCCTTTAAGCGACATTTCGGTAAAGACCTCAGAAAAGGCCATTCCATGTATCACACCAAAAAACAGAGCTAGGAAACATTCAAACTTAAGGGCAATCCGTTGCTGTTTTTTCAAAAGGGAGCCACCCGTCACGATTAGCGTTGCTGCAACGGCGATCTCTATCCAGTTGACAGGCAGTGACACCATACCCAATACGGTGGCGGCAAAGCTGATGGAGTGTCCTAGGCTAAAGGCCGTGATGATGCTGATGCTCTCGAGCCACAGTGGGCGGCTTGCCTTTTGATGTGAGGCCCTTTTAATACAGAGCCACAATAAACCCACTAAGAACGCAAGATGGTCCAAGCCATTCAGAATGTGATGCGCCCCCATGATAGAGAGTGTGCTGAGTCCTCGAAGCGAGGAGGGCGAGTGCTCCAATGTGACCGTTGTGTGTTGGTAGCGAATAACGTCCACAAGGGTGGGGTGATCGGCAAAAATAGCTTGGTCAAAATCCTGCATTAACCATACGTAGGTTTTGTGGTTCATCACCCTGCTTGATGCCATCGTAGTTGAGCGTCAGAGGCCAATCGGTTGGTGTCGTATCTGCCGAAAAACAAAGTTGATAGATCCGATCGCGATTACCGTCTTCATCCATTCGGCTGGTGATGGGCAGCACGTTCAGTGTGAGTGGCTTACCCTGGTTTGTCGTCACCGATAAGTGTGGATGCACATAATCCAACAATGCATCGTTAGGAATGATATCCCATCGGCTCAGTTGTGGTGCAGCCATTTTTAACTCGTAATCGGGCAGTTCGATGCGCAGTTCGATGGAATCGGCATGATAGATCAAATGCACGCCGCTGGTAAAAAGTGCAAATACAGTGGTTGTGCGCAAACGTCCAAGCATAAGAGCCCTCCTTGAAGGCCGTAGGTAAATGAGACTCGTTATCATATTTGTGTAAGTGTATTGTCTTACTGCGCAGGGCTTAATGGGCTTTACTCAACTTTACGCAGCATCAAAAAAACGGCTTGTTTGTTAAGAAATGTTAAGCGGGTTGGGCTCAATAAGCCTAAGAAGGGAGAGTTCTTGATGTAAGAAAAAGAGGTAAATAAAAGAGGGCGCAGCAGAATAGAAGAAGGCGATAAAGAATGTTAAAAGCGGGGTGTTTAACCCCCGCAAAGTATAAGGCTTAAGCCGATACGGCTTCTTGGTACTTAGCTTCTACCGCAGACCAATCAACGACGTTCCACCAAGCATCAATGTACTCGGGACGACGGTTCTGATAACTAATGTAGTAAGCGTGCTCCCACACATCCAGCGCGAGAATTGGAGTGCCTTTTACATCGGCTACATCCATTAATGGGTTGTCTTGGTTGCTGGTGGAGGCGATCTTTAAAGCGCCATCAGCAACGACTAACCAAGCAAAACCAGAGCCGAAGGTGTTGATTGCAGCTTGGGCAAACTCTTCTTTAAACGCCTCGAAGTTACCAAACGTCTTCTCAATTTCTTTAGCAACCGTACCTACGGGCTCTCCACCACCGTTGGGTGACATGCATTCCCAGTAAACAATGTGGTTGTAGTAGCCGCCGCCGTTATTGCGTACCGCTTTAGACTGTGAGGAGATCCCAGAAAAAATGGTTTCCAGTGATTGGTTTTCAAGGTCGCTGCCTTTAATGGCGGCCATGAATTTATCGTAATAGGTTTTGTGGTGTTTGCTGTAATGCACTTCCATTGTTTTAGCATCAATGTACGGCTCTAATGCATTGTACTCGTATGGCAGTGCTGGAAATTGATGGGACATCTGGCTCTCCTTCTGGCTTGTCAATGTCGTTGTCTAATTTCATATGAATATCATTATCTAAATGTTAATGATAATGAATTTCATTCTATATTTGAAAAGACGGCCAGCGCAAGCGAATAAAGTCCGCATAAAAAGTACCAGAAAGTTATGTTTGAAATGTCTGCTATTGGAGACGGTGAGTATCGAGGGATTTTACATCTCGAGTGCAATGGATTGATTTTTAAAGGAGTTCACGAATGCTGACTTGAAAGTCACGTGTGTTGCGATACACTCAATGTACTTTCATCTTTTTGGTTTAAACTGAATATTCTTTAGTGTTTAAACCTATTGGCAGGAACAGGTGTAGTGCGTCCTTCTCGTATCACAGGTATAGCCCTTTTAAGCTCTTGTATTGTTTTGTCTGGTGCGGTGGCTATTTCTGCAAAAGACAACCCGTTGACCTGTCGTCCCGATGGCCTCAATCAGCCCTTCTCGGAGCAATCTGCATCGCAAAGCTACGCTCTTGGTCAACGCTTTGAGTTTGGTCAGGCGGGGCCGGTAGATCCGGTTCGTGCATACCAGTGGTATTGTAATGCAGCCATGCAAGGGCATGAGCAATCCGAATTTAAAGTGGCATTAATGTTGTTGGAAGGCCAAGGCGCCAAGCAAGACATTACAACAGGTGTCCGCTGGTTAAATCGTTCTGCGTCTAAAGGTAATCATGACGCAGAATTATCGTTAGGTATCTTATTAGAAGATACCGACGCGCAAAGCAGTGCAAAGTTATTCGAACGTGCGGCCGCAGGTGGAAACCTTTACGCGAATCATCGCTTAGCTGAGCTTTATTACTATGGTTTGGGGGTTGAAAAGGATTGGGACAAGGCGCTTCAGCTTGCTCAATTTGGCTCGCAAGCCGGTTTTGAGAAAAGCCAAGAGCTCATCACCCGCATCCGCATCAAGATGGAAACCGCCTCTGAATCTAAACCGCCTAAACCTGTAGTGTCGGATGCTCCAACGCAAAATGAAGCGGTCGTTGTGGAAACATCGAAACCGTCTGTGGTTGAAGAGCCCTCTCTAAGTGAAGAGGTTATGGCATCTGAGTCATCAGTGATTGTCGATGAGTCGCAGAGTTTAGTTGAGGCTACTCCAGCCGAGCCATTAAAGGATCAAAAGCCCGCACCCGTTGTGGAGACGGTTACCGTCATAGAGTCCAACGAGCCTGTGATCGCATCGGTAGAAGCGAATGATTTACCAGATACTGGTCTTGCGAAAGAGCCGTCCAGTGTTGAGGTTGTGTCCCCAAGTCCTGCTATTGTGGATGAGTCCGTCAACGCAGAATCCGACACACTCGCACCGCACGTCCACCTTGAAGAGCCCCAAAATAAGGAACCTGGGTTCTTTAAGCGGATGATGAGCAAGCTCTCGTTCTCATCTGATGATGAGCAAGCAGAACCTTTGGATGCGCAATCATCAACGGGTCACTTTAAAGTGGTCGATGTGGCCACCATTGAGGAATCAGAGCCTCAAAAGCTGGATCAGGAGTCTGAACTGGATAAGGTAGTAGAGTCTGTTTCACAGCCTGAATCATCGGATGTTTTAGAAGATACGGTACCAGAAGCGGCCAGTATTTTGGCCGCCAGTGATCTGGATCAGGCTGTTGTAGCCATTGATAACGATGCTAACACGGTAAAAGCTCAGTCCGAAAAAGCGGCTGTTTCGACCAGTTCGCAATCAGAGTCGACAATGCCTGTAGCCTCTGAGCAGAGTATTCCGTTAGATGCCAAGGCTTTTCAGCGTTCGGCTAATTGGATCAATAAGCAACCTAATATGCGTTATGCGATTCAACTGGTCCAAGCCAGTCAGCCAGATGGCATGATGAAGTTTATCCAAGAGCACCAGCTTCAGGAATCAGCCTATTTTATTCACGTCGCTCAAGATGGGGCCGAGAAATACGTGTTGCTGTATGGCGACTACCCGAATAACCGGACCAGTAAAGCGGTCGCCAAGACGCTACCCAAAGCCGTGCAAGATAACGGTTATTGGATTCGAACCTTTGGTGACCTTCGTCGCAGCTACACCATAGATCCTTAATGTCTTAAAAACGATCTGGATTGCATTGATCGATGCAACTCACTGTTAATTTGTATGACATCATACTTTGTTTGAGTCTATATAAAAAATAACGAGAGTGTCATGGATCGTGTCTTACAGGTAGCTTCAATATCCGACTCGCTAAACAACGCACTAAAGGACCAGTTCAATACCGTCCGTTTGTGGGAGCAAGAAGACCCCGAAGCGTTCATTAACGAAAACGCCGATGCGTTTGATGTGCTGGTAACCAATGCCTCAACAGGGGCAGATGCAAGTTTGCAGGCTCGATTCCCGAATTTAATGTCGTGCTATCGCCACACACGGCCAGCGGTACGCATGAAACACGTGAGGCGATGAGTCAATTAGTACTCGATAATATTGCGGCCTACTTAGAGAGTAAGCCGTTAATCACGCCGATTGAATCGCTTTAGGTTCAATCGATCTTCATATCGAAATCCAGATGCTCCCTTGCGGATGCTAAAACATCCGGATCAATGCGAGGGGGTGTCAGATCGACGCCTTCTTCTAGCTGTTTAACGATGGTCTTTAATACCTCGACACGGGTGTACCATTTATGGTCGGCCGAAATAGGCTGCCAAGGTGCTTTGGTGGTCGAGGTGTAAGCGAACATGTCGTTAATGGCTTCTTCGTATTGATGCCAGCGCTGGCGATTGCGGATGTCCTCTTGGGTGAGTTTCCAGCGTTTAAGAGGGTTCTCCAAGCGTTCAGTAAAACGCTTGAGTTGCTCTTCAGGTGTGATGTTCAGGAACAACTTTATGATGCGGGCGTTATCATCCAGCAGCATACGTTCAAACTCGTTTATCTCTTGATAGGCGCGTTGCCACTCGTTGGGGGATGCAAACTGCTCTACACGTTCTACTAACACCCTCCCGTACCAAGATCGATCGAATATCGCGATGTGCCCAGGCGCAGGGAGCTTGGTTTGAAAGCGATACAGATAGTGTTTGCCTTGCTCGGACGGTGTGGGTGCACTGATGGGGTAAACGGTAAAGCCACGAGGGTCGAGTTTTTCGGTGATGCGTCGGATGGCGCCCCCTTTACCGGCTGCGTCCCAACCTTCCATCACGATTAGGGCTCGGCGTTTCTGATGAAAATACGCCTGCTGCACGGTCAGTAATCGCTTCTGCCACTTTTTAAGTCGTTTTTGATATTCCGCCTTGGATTCAAGGATAGGGTGGTCATCCTTACGGTTCAAAGAGGGCGGATTTGGTAACAGCGTAATGGGTGAAGGTGTGTGCATCACAATAGCTTCCATGTAAGTGTCTACATGAGCATAAGTGAAAGTAGATAAATAAAAAAGTGAGGAGAATCAACAAGCAGGAGGGTAAAAGTGGTGCCGGCACCAAGAGTCGAACTCGGGACCTACTGATTACAAGTCAGTTGCTCTACCAACTGAGCTATACCGGCACTGCTTAAGTGCGGCGTATATTAATGAAGTGATTTTTTAAGATCAAGCCTTTTTTCTAAAAATAATAGAAAAAATAACGCATTGATAACAACTGCTTAAATTGTCATCAAGCACCAGTGGTAAGCATAAAAAAACCCCTGCAGGGCAGGGGTGGAAAAAAGACAACTCAAAAATAGCCAGAGTTGAAAAGTAGGGATGTGATAGAAGAGTCATCGTGAAGAGGCGCAACACGATAGTCTATCGATGTTCACTATTGGATTTTATTGTGCGGTGCACAATAGTACTTTAGTACTGGGTATTTTAGAGCATTGTTTCACAAGGGATTTCTGGTGAAAAAATGTTCAAAAATTGAGTTTGTGCACTGCAATTGAGTTTCAGTTAAGCGTCAATCGCTGATCCGGGCTTGAAGCGAAACGGATGTGCAGGGTAGGTCCCGATAACCCGGACCTCCTTGGCAAAAAAGTCCAACTCTTGAAGGGCGTACTTCATCGACTGTTGGTGCGGATGACCGATCACATCTAAATGGAAGCTGGCCGCTTGCATCGTATCAGATGCCATATAACTCTCGAGTTTCACCATGTTGACGCCGTTGGTCGCGAATCCGCCAAGCGCTTTATAGAGAGCGGCCGGAATGTTGCGTACCGTAAACATGACCGTAGTCATAAAGGTGACACCTGGTTCCAGTTTTGGCATGTGGCTATCGCGTGCCAAAATAATGAAGCGCGTGGTATTGCCCGCTTTGTCTTGGAAATGCTCGCGCAGTACCTCAAGGCCATACAGTTCTGCCGCTAGGCTTGAGGCGATGGCTGCATGGGAGTGGTCATTGCGGTTTGATAGCTCTTCGGCGGAACCGGCCGTATCAAGGTGCGCAATTTGCGTTAATCCCATCTCACGAATGTGTCCATCACACTGAGCCAGTGCTTGCGGGTGGGATGAGATGGTTTTTAAATCTTCGGCTTTTGTGCCTGGGCGGACCAATAAGCAATGATTCACCGGCTCAAAGTGCTCATCAATGATGTGCAATTGGGTTTTTGGCATCAAGCGGTAGATCTCTTCTACACGTCCAGCGGTTGAATTTTCCAGCGGGATCATCGCTAAGTCGGCTTCGCCGCGCTCGACCATAAACATTGCATCGCTAAAGCTGTTGCAGGCATGTGCATCCATCTCTGGGTGAACATGGCGACAAGAAAGGTGAGAGTAAGCACCCGGATAGCCTTGATATGCGATTATATTCGTTGTCATGGTCGTGATAAGCTCATAAGCGTTGAAAAAAGGGCGCTCATTATGACATACCCCGCGCTTTCAACGAATAGGCTGAACACAGTTGTACTTTCATCACGCTGAGTAACAATAAGGCACCGTTCGTGACCGAAAAGAGTGTAAAACGAGCCCGTTTGTGGGGTGCTCTGATTATCGTGGTTGGAGTTTTGCTCAGTTGGCAGACCTACCGGTTCAGCAAAACTCAGGAGCTTGAAAACTATCATCAAGTTGCTTCAGAGCAGCTGCTTGAAACCATACGTTCATTGCGGGTTGCGGTGGATCAATTCCGCTATCTGCCGTTTTTGCTCTCACAAAATCGAGACGTGCAGCGCTTGTTGCTCTCACCGGACGAGACTAACCATTTTCGGGTCAGTCGCTACCTTGAGCAGACCAATCTGATCGCAGGTTCTGCCGCCTTGATGATCATGGATAAACATGGCCAAGTGCGCGCGTTTAGTAATTGGCGTGAAGAGGCGAGCCTTGAGCCAGACCGGTACGCCCATGCGTCCTTTTTTAAAGGCGCCCAAAAAAGTGAACAAGGCCCTTACTTGGTCACCGACCCCGACACCCGTCAGCCTGCTTACTACTTATCGGCACCGATCTATGCGAATCAGTCATTCTTAGGTGTTGCGGTGCTACGTTTAAAAGTCGCAACGCTACGAGAGCAGCTCTCTTCGGAGTTGAGCTTTTATGTCAGTGATCACGAAGGACGCTTACTGCTGACCAGTGCGATGTTTGATCAATCCGAAGCGTGGCCATTGGTGGATTTAACCTCGATGGCAGCCGGTGACTTGTGGGTGGATACGCTCAAGCGCGAAGGGCGTCTTTGGTTGGTGAACAAGGTAAAGTTGGATGACCTTAACTGGTTTGTCGGTGTGCTTATCCCGATGGATCACTTGCAATCCGTTGCTTTAGGACGGGCATTGGCGATGGCGGGGACGCTGTTAGTCTTGGTGCTGTTAGCCCTGTACTTGCGCGAAGCCCGGCTAAAACGGCGCTCCCAACGTGAGACGATGAGAGCGCACCTTGACAGTGAACAGCGCCAGCGAAAGATCATCAATACCGCACAGGTGGGGTTGATCACGGTCGCAAGCGATGGCCGGATTGAGTTCATCAATAATGCGGTGATGCGCCTCTTTGGGGTGTCGCAAGCCTTAGTAAAAGACAAATTCTTGTCGGAACTGTTTGATGATCTCGAGCAATTTGAACCGCTGGATCGCTGGTTAAAAATGCTGGGCCAACAAGAGTTTGCCCCGATTTCGGCTTATGAAATTGTGGGTCGACGCGCCGATGGCTCTACGTTTCCTATGATGTTTTCGCTCTACCCGCTCGGGCAAGGACAAAGTGACCGATACTTGGCCACCATTATTGATATATCACGACGAAAGCGCCTTGAGCATGCGCTGCGTGAAATGAATGAATCGCTTGAACATAAGGTGGTGGAGCGCACCGAAGCGTTAAAAGCGACCCAAAAAGAACTGTTTCAGTCCGAGAAGATGGCCGCGCTTGGCCGGATGTCGACGGCGGTTGTTCACGAGCTAAACCAGCCACTGACGGCGATGCGGAACTCGGTCTCTGTTGTGCATCGCTTAGTTGATGTCGGAACGATTGATGCGGCTCGCGTGCAATCAAGCCTAGGCTTTATGGATCAGTTGATTGAGCGCATGGCGTCCATGACAGGACAGCTTAAGAGCTTTGCCTACAAGGGCCGTGAAGCCACCCAGAAAGTTGCCCTTACGGATGTGGTGACTCAAATTGATAAGCAACTAAGGCCGCGTTGCGAATCGCTTGGGATTACTTTAAAACAAAACGCCCCGACGCCAGCCATCTACGTGATGGGCGATCATCAAAGGTTGGAGCAAGTGCTCGGTAATTTAGTCGGTAATGCGTGCGATGCTCTAGAGAGTATCGATCAGCCCGAAAAGTGGATTTCAATCGACATGAAGGCTTTTGGTGATCGTGTCAGTGTGTGGGTGTCGGATAATGGCCCGGGTGTTAAAAAAGAGGCATGGGATCATCTCTTTGAGCCTTTTTACACCACTAAGCCGATCGGAAAAGGTCTGGGGTTGGGTTTATCCATTGTGGATCAAATTGTCCGTGACTTAGGTGGGCAATTGCAGGTGGCGCCTAATGAGCCGAAGGGCTTAGTGATGAAAGTCACTTTACCCTGTGCCGTGGCGGGGCAATAAGGTTTTAACTTCGATGAGGAGTGTTTCGATTTAATGAGTGCTGGGCAGGTAAGTGTAGAAGTCGTTTTGGTCGACGATGAACCTATGGTTCGCGAATCCACGTTACAGTGGTTAGAGGTCTGCGGATACAAAGTCAGCCCGTTTGGGGAGGCAAAGACGGCGCTTGAACACCTAAAAGGACTGTATGAAAGCCAAAGCATAGCGATTGTCGTTACCGATGTTCGAATGCCCGAGATGGACGGCTTGGCTTTATTGGATACAGTGCTTCGCGAGATGCCGGGTATCCCTGTGGTGCTGCTGACCGGCCACGGAGATGTGGATATGGCGATCAAGGCGATGCGTGATGGAGCTTACGATTTCATTGAAAAGCCTTATGTGCCGGAGCGCTTAACCGAAACCGTGCAGCGTGCTGGCGACAAGCGTCGATTAATCCTTGAGAATGCCCGCCTTCAAGCGGCGCTCACCCAGCAAGGTGGCTTGGATACCCAAATCATCGGGATCAGCCCATCGATCCAGCGGTTACGCAAAGACTTACTTAAGCTTGCCAGCTTAGATACCAATGTCATTGTTTACGGTGAAACCGGTACGGGTAAGGAGTTAATCGCCCAATGTCTTCATCAGCAGAGTCAGCGTCATGCGGCGCATTTTGTGCCGATCAACTGTGGCGCGATACCCGAGAGCTTGATGGAAAGTGAGTTATTCGGTCACGAAGCGGGTGCCTTTACCAGCGCTGCAAAAAAGCGCATCGGTAAATTTGAGTATGCGGATAAGGGCACTTTGTTCTTGGATGAGATTGAGAGCATGCCGCCGCCTTTACAGGTGCGAATGCTGCGAGCCCTGCAAGAAGGCGTTGTTGAGCGACTCGGGTCTAATGAGTCGATTCCGGTCGATGTGAGGGTGATTGCTGCGTCCAAAGTGGATCTTCGGTTGGATGAATCCTTCCGGGAGGATCTTTTCTACCGTTTGAATGTATCGCAACTCTACATACCGCCGCTTCGAGAGCGGATGGAAGATGTCCCGCTTCTGTTCAGTCATTATGTGCGTTTGGCTTCCAATAAAAGCGGGGGAGATGACAAGCCGCGTCCGGTCTCGGATCACGATCTTCTGGCGCTGGCCAGTCACCCTTGGCCTGGTAATGTTCGCGAGCTTAAAAACGTCGCGATCCGTTTTGCGCTAGACACTGAGTTGTCGGTAGCCTCAATTTTATCGGCGACGGACCGGGCTCATCTTTCGACGAAGCCAAGGGCGGTTCAAACGGCGCTGCCTTTATCAGTGCAGGTCGCTGAATTTGAATCAGGTATTCTTCGGGAAACCTTAAAGCGTCACCAAGGCAACATCAAAGCGGTGATGGAAGAGTTGGATTTACCTCGCAGGACGCTTAATCAGAAAATGGTCCGTTATGGCCTGAATCGCGGCGATTTTGTGGAAGAGTAAGAGCAACAACGAATCGGCCAAAATTAGCCTATGTAAACGCTGTATGATCGATTTGATGCGTTTTCGTCATGAACGTCGATCAATATGCATCAAACGTGTTGGTAAAAAGCGATAAGTGGCTTTGGTTAATGAATAGGCCATTTTTTGCTTATGGATTGATCGAAATCGGCGATTTTTTGCTGATTTCAAGGTATGTTAGATCGTTAAATAGACAATGCCTTGTTGTGTTTCGTCATAGTGGTTTGTTTTTAAAGTTGTTTTCGGAAATTGGCGCAGAGTCTGCTAAGTAAGTTTGAACCTGTTTCTAAAAACAATCACAAAAACAAAGGTGACAATAATGACCATCAGCAAGCGTACTTTGCTTAAATCCCTCTCTTTGGCGGTAGCTGTATCTACACTGAGCGGTGTGACCACACTTGCACAGGCGGCCGATGAAAAGCGCTCCTACATTTTGGCAACGGCCTCAACAGGCGGAACTTTCTACCCAGTAGGCGTTGCGCTGGCGACGTTGGCTAAAGTGAAATTAGAGCCCACTCAAGGCTTATCGCTATCGGCCATCAACTCGGCTGGGTCTGGCGAAAACATCAAACTGATGGCTGAAAATGAAGCTCAGTTCTCGATCCTGCAAGGTTTGTACGGCTCTTGGGCGTGGGATGGTGAAGGCAAGCTGGCTCAATCAGGCCCACAGAAAAATCTGCGCTCTGTGACCATGCTGTGGCAAAACGTAGAGCAATTTGCAGTGCGCACCAGTTACGTTAAAACCGGTAACATCGAAGATATGACCGGTTTTAAAGGCGAAAAATTCTCCATCGGCAGCAAAAACTCCGGTACAGAAGGTTCCGGTCGTACCATCTTGGGTAACTTAGGTATCGATGTGGATGGTTTTAACCTAGCTTACATGGGTTATGGCTCTTCGGCCGATGCTCTGCAAAACGGAACCATCGAAGGTATGAACATTCCATCGGGTGTGCCTACGTCGGCGATTACCCGTGCTTATGCGGCACTTGGGAGTGATCTTACCGTATTAGACTTTACCGATGAGCAGATCAAAAAAGCCAATGGCCAATACGAGTTATGGACGCGTTACACCATCCCGGCAAACACCTACCCAGGTCAAACTAAAGAGATCAACACCATGGCACAGCCAAACTTCTTGGCTGTAAACGCTGATGTCTCTGAAGAAGATGTGTACCAACTGACCAAAACCATCTACGAAAACCTGGCTTTCCTAAATGGCATCCACAAAGCCACTAAAGCGATGTCACTGGAAAAAGCGATTGCAGGTCTGCCTGTTCCGCTGCATCCAGGTGCGGTGCGTTACTTCAAAGAAGCCGGTCTTACTATTCCTGATCGCTTGATCGCAGAGTAATACCGTTTCGTAAGTGCCCCCAGCGCAAGGCTGGGGGAGTTTACCTGTTTTATCCTCTTTGGTGATCTCGATGTCTGATGCTGCGCAGTTAGAGCAAGATACCGCTTCGGAACTGAAAAAACTGGAAACCACGCAACGCCCTGAAAACGGAGCGGTGGGTCAGTTTTTGTACTGGGGTGGGGTACTTTTTGCCATCGCTCATATTTATTTCAACACACTGGGTACCCTATCGGAGCTTTGGGTTGCGGCCATCCACTTTGGTGGTTTTGCTGTGATGTGTGCTTTGATGTTCCCCATGGCAAAAGGCCATTTAGCGGGCAATAAAGTCATCTTGGCTATTGATATCGGTGTAGGCCTATTGGCGGTCACATCGGTGGTGTATCTGATGCTCTTTGAAGATGCGCTCTATGATCGTGGCGTCACCTTTGTTGGCAGTGATTGGTTCTTTTCGATTGTTGCGATCTTGATTGCGCTTGAGTTGGCCCGCCGTACCACGGGCTGGTTTATCCCAACCTTGATACTGTTTGCTCTGACGTATGTGTTTTGGTGGGGGCAATACATTGATGGGATGTTTGGTTTCTCGGGCTTAAGCTTTGAAACCGTGATGTACCGAAGCTATTTCTCATCAGAGGGGATGTTTGGCCAAATTGCCCGAATTTCATGGACTTACGTGTTCATGTTTATCTTGTTTGGTGCATTTTTGGTTAAAAGCGGGGCGGGTGATTTTATCATCGAGCTTTCGCGTTGTGCGGCTGGTCGCTTTGTTGGTGGCCCTGGGTTTGTGGCGGTTTTAGGCTCGGGTTTGATGGGGTCTGTGTCTGGCTCCTCCGTGGCGAACACCGTATCGACCGGTGTCATTACCATTCCGTTAATGCAACGCGCCGGTTTCCCTGCACGCTTTGCGGCGGGTGTTGAAGCGGCCGCCTCCACGGGCGGGCAATTAATGCCGCCGGTTATGGGTGCCGGGGCGTTTATCATGGCGTCTTACACGCAGATTCCGTACGTCGATATCATCGGTATCGCCGCACTGCCGGCGTTACTCTACTTTATGTCAGTCGGGTTCTATGTGCGCGTAGAGGCGATGCGCAGCCACGCGCACGCGGTCGAGATGGACAGCCGTCCTGTTAAAGAGGTACTGAAAGAGGGGTGGCACTTCCTGTTACCGCTGGTGGTTTTGGTGGCCTTGCTAGTGTACGGTTTTACGCCGACCTATGCAGCCGGTATTTCGATTTTGTCGGTGATTGCCTCCTCTTGGTTATCCAAGAACCCAATGAAGGTTAAGGATGTGCTGGATGCGCTAGCGCAAGGCTCCAAGAACATGGCCACGACCGCCATTTTGCTGATCTCGGTTGGTTTAGTCGTCAATGTGGTTTCCATGACCGGTATTGGTAATACCTTCTCGTTGATGGTGACCGATTGGGCAGGCGGTAGCCTGTTGATCACCTTGGTTTTGGTGGCCCTAGCCTCTTTGGTGTTGGGGATGGGGTTACCGGTGACTGCCGCTTATATCGTGTTGGCGACCTTATCGGCACCGGCTTTGTATAACCTGATAGCCGAGATGCAGTTGGTCGATATGATGGCCAATGGGGCACTCCCGGAAGCGGCGAAGATGATCTTTATGCTGGTGGACCCAGATAAAATCGCGGCGCTATCGTCCCCGATGTCGCCGGTGGATGCGCAGCTCTTGCTGGATAAAGTCCCATCCGACTTTAAAGGCCAATTGCTTGAGCAAGCGATTGATCCAACCACGTTGTCGATGATTTTGCTCTCCGCTCACATGATCATCTTCTGGCTTTCGCAAGATTCCAACGTAACGCCTCCGGTGTGTTTAACTGCCTTTGCGGCGGCGGCCATTGCACGTACACCGCCTATGAAAACCGGCTTTATGGCCTGGAAAATTTCCAAAGGTTTGTACGTGGTGCCTGTGCTCTTTGCTTACACCAACTTTATTGGCGGATCATTAACGGAAGTCTTTACGATCTTCTTCTTCGCCTTGGCGGGTATGTACGCGTTTGTCGGCTTTATGGAAGGGTATTTAGAGGGGCCGTTGAACCCTATCTTGCGTGTCATTTCGGGTGTGGCAGCGTTGGCACTGTTGTGGCCACATGTACCGCTTTGGATGAACCTTGTGGGCCTCGCCGTCTTTGCCGTGCTCTTTTGGCATTCACGCAAGTCGTCCCCAAGCCTTAATGAAAACCCTGCGTAAAGCATCCTAAGCGGGAAGGGTATCGAAAGTGGGATATCAGCCTTGCCGACAGTTGGGAGATGTTAAACTTTAAAGGGCTTCGTCAGGTGGTCAAAGCGAATTGGCGGGCGAGCCTGAATGAGTTTAACTCTCGCTGACTTGCAGCCGTATCCTGCTGGGGGGCGGGCTCAATCGACCAATGTGGAGGGTAAGATGGTGGATGGTTTTCTCTTCATCAAAACCGATTAATCGATAAAAGCCGAGTGTGCTAAACCATCAAACTCTGCCGCATTAAGCGCGCAGCATGGCCCGGTATTTCGGGGCGAGCAGAGCCCATCGGTGATAGCTCGATGCGTGCTTGATCCTTTCAAGGTAGCTATTTGAAAGCGAGCTTCGCATCTGTGCTGCAGGCGCATCCTCTCCCTCATGGGTTTTGCCCACCCAGCAGGAAGGCAGCAGTGCATCGGCAACATGGGCTGCGGTCAATGGCGTCATCTTTTGATCATTCGATAGGTTCGGTGTTGCGTGAAAAAACACCGATTCTGTAACACGGGCCGGAATCAACCAATGATTCAACAAGGCAGCCCCAAGTTCGCCATGAAATACGCCCAGTATCTGTTTTTCAGCGGTGTGCAGTGATTGCTTTTGGCCTTCGGCCTGCTGAAGTACTTTGCGGTAACTGTCTGGTTTCAGCGATGCCAGCATCAATACACCAATATCCATCAGCAAAGCACTTAAATAGCTTTGTTCTTGCTCCATGCTGGTGAGGTTGGCGTCTTTTGCGATCTCCTCCGCCAGTTGAGCCGCCACCATAGAGCGCATCACAACCTGCTCGAATGAGAACGCATCCCACGATTTGGCCATCGGGAAGACACGATAGATGTAGGCCAGTATTAATAATCCTCGGAGTTTGCGCGGGTCGACTTTTTTAACGAGGTCCGATGTACCCAATATATTGGAGTGGTGCACAAACGCTTTGGAGTTTACCCACAGCATCACTTGTTGAGTCAGCGGACTGTATTTCTCAAGAACCACATTCAGCGCATCAGCGACAGGTTCGTAAGAGCCTGCGGCATCAAATAACTGAATGGCCAGCTGAGCGGGCGGCTTAATGTGCTTACGTGCTCCAAGGTACTTTTGCACCATGGGGCGATTTAGAATTTGGTGTAGTTTTAGCAAGAAGCCTATTTGAGCAAAAACATCGGTGTAATCGGTGGGGTGCTCAAAAGTGCGGTGCATCAAAGCTTGTCTAAGGTTGCGTTCGCGGCCACTTTCAGCGGCGATGCCCACTTGAAATCGCAAAGTATTGGGTTGCTTCTTTTTAACTTGGCGAGCCAGCTCGTTTTTAAGAGCGGTTTTGATGTCATAGGCCAATATGATGGCATCCGTTGGCTGCTCGTTTAAGCGCTTAAGGAAGGCGTTGGGGTCATCCAGTAAGACCAGATCCCACTCTTTATTGTTATGACTTAACAGGTGTGACCATTTGGTAAAGTTGCCATGAGGGTCAAGTAATACGATCTTACGTCTGATCGTAATGGGCATAGCTTGTGCCTTAGGGGGGAGTAAAGTCATAACTGCTTCCTGTGCTAATAACGTATTACCATCCAATGACTGGAGGGTACGCATCCCAATCCTGTAGGGAGTCCTTATTATAAGTGATGCTTTTTTGAGTCACAATGGTCATTTAATGTCCAATTAGTAGACATTAGTGACAAAGAACTGTTCCCAATGCGACAAAAAAGAAAAGGCCGCAATCAGCGGCCTTCGAGGTATGGGGATAAGACGCAGTTAATCGTTTTTACGATCATCCTCTTGGGTATCGTCTTCATCCAGTTTTGCTGATTCTGCCGGAAGCTCTTTGGGCTTGCGTGTTTCGTTGCACATAACGCTGTACATCCGAAAACCAAAGATGGTGATCACGGTGCTGCACAAGTTAACAACAGCCATAAAGAGCAGCTCCAGCGTGTAGGGCAGGCCAGAAAACAGCATCTCGCTGGTATAGCTTAGGAAGATGTAACCCCCATATAAAATGCCTAGACCACCCAATAGCGGCCAAAAGTACATCTCAGTCTCTTCCCAGCTTTGTTTCAGGCTTTTCATCGATGAGCGACCTTCGATTACGCAGATGTAATCGGCAAAGGACAATCGAATCGCGACAAAGATGCCAGGGACAATCAAGAACAACATGCCGAGCGAGGTCGCCATGGTCATCAGCAAGTAAGTGATGAACAGGGCTCGCCAGCGGCCTAAGCCCTTATAGACCGCTTGGAACGCACTTAGGCGTTGACCATTGACCACCGAGTGAATGAACTCGATGGTGGCGGCGTGGTAGACCGGCAAGAGAGCAAAATTAATGATTTGCAACAGAAAGAAGTTTTTCTGGAGGGTTTGAGTGTCTTCAACGTTAAGAGGAAAAAACTCGCTTAACAATGCCAGCAGCAGCAAAAAAGGGAGCTGGATGGCCACAATGGTGAAGAAGTTCTGCTTAAAGAAGAACAGACTTTGTCGAACGTACTTTAAATAATCCATATCGTGCAATTACGCTTTTAACGGTGTATGAGTAGTCAGGTAGCGGTTTACGGTATCAACCACCGCTTGGGTGTGAGGGTCGACTTCTAGGTTGATCTTATTGCCGACGGCACGATCACCAAAGGTCGTGATGCTTAATGTTTCTGGGATCAAATACACATTAAAGCGATTTTCAACCACCTCGCCAATGGTCAGACTGCAGCCGTTTAGGCCGATGAAGCCTTTAGGCAATATGTACTGAAGCCATTTAGGGGCAACTTGAAACCATAAAACACAGTTGTTTTCGGTTTCGACGCGTTCGATCAAGGTGGCCATGTCGCTGATGTGCCCCGAGATCAAGTGGCCGCCAATCTCGTCACCGAATTTCGCGGCGCGTTCAAAATTAACCACATCCCCAACCTTCAGGTCGCCAAGGTTGGTCACCGCTAGGGTTTCTTGAATCAAATCAAATTGAATCTGGTTGCCTTCAAATTGAGTAACGGTCAGGCAGGTGCCATTTAGCGCGATGCTCGCGCCGGTTTGAACATTGTGTGCGTATTCGGGCGGAAATTCAGCCCGCAGTGTCATAAACTGGTCTTTGTGAATCAGCTCAAGGATCTTAGCTTTACCTTGGACAATACCTGTGAACATGTGACGTCCTGATTGAGTTTGATCTGAGTGGCGTAGCATACCGTAGAAAGGCAAGAAATACCTAGACGACTCTGCCTGTCCGCAAGCTAAGATGAGGGATCGATCATGCCACACTATTTAATCACCGGAGGTACCGGGTTTATCGGTCAACGTTTGGTGGAGCGCTTGATTGAGCGTGGTGACTCGGTGTGCGTTGTATCGCGAGACCCCAGCAAAGCCAAGTCCAAATTACCCAGCGAAGAGACTGCCATTACGCTTGGCGAGGTTACCAACTACGTAAAACGGATTGATGGCGTGATTAATCTGGCAGGTGCCGGCATTGCTGACAAACGTTGGAGCGTTCAGCGCAAAAAGGTACTTCGAGAGAGTCGTATACATCTTACGCGGTCCTTAATTGAATACCTAAAGACCGCAGGCCAATCGCCTCAAGTGTTTGTGAGTGGTTCTGCGATCGGTTTCTATGGGCCGCGCGATGACTTAATGCCTTTGGATGAAACCAGCAAAGCGATCTCAGGGTTTCAACATCAGCTGTGTGCCGATTGGGAAAGTGAAGCGCTGCAGGCGCGACTGTCCTTGGACACCCGAGTGTGTCGCATCCGTACTGGCGTTGTGCTTGGAGACGGCGGTGCGCTCGCCAAAATGAAGCTGCCCTTTAAGCTTGGCTTGGGTGGTCCAATCGGTTCTGGTGGTCAGGCGTTTTCTTGGATTCATCTTGAAGATGAGGTTGGCATCATCCTGTATTTGTTGGATCACCCGGAGCTTGAAGGGGCATTTAATCTAACCGCGCCCAATCCAGTAACGAATGAATCCTTCAGTAAAGAGCTCGCGAGTGCATTAGGACGCCCGTGCGCGCTTCGGGTACCAAGCTTCGCCATGGAATTAATGCTCGGTGAAGCCAGTGAGTTGGTTCTAAAGGGCCAGTTTGTACAGCCTAAAGCCATTCAGGAGGCGGGGTATGCGTTCCAATATCCCGATCTCTCGTTAGCGCTGGCGGCTTCTGTCTGATACAGACTTATCCATACCGAGTTTAATCGTAAAAACCGCGCCGCTCACGAAGCGTCGTCGCGCTGTTTACGATCAAATCACCCATCCAGGCATCGTTGTTTCGTTGGTTATAGAGATGCTGTTCTAAGTCGATGATGGCAAATTCAAGGGTTTTATTCATCGCAGCACTGCTGACATCACGTGCATTATAGATGTGGGCATCAGGCCACATCAGCTCCCCCCAGCTGACCAACGCATCATAAGCCGCTTGCGGGTTCCCTGCATGACAAGCGTTCATTAAGGCGGTAAAGGCTTGGGCTTCGGCGCGTCGTAAATACTCCTCATGTTGCTGGATTTCAGCAAGGTCCATCGCACGCTGTCGATCCAATTCGCTGATGTTGTGCTCCTGAGCATGCTGGGCTTGGATTTTTCGAAGTCGCATCAAGGTTGCGGCCCCAAAGGCTGATCCTAGGAAGGCCAAACCCGCTAATAACCAAATAATGGGGTTTTGGGGCGTTGTTGTCGAAGGGCTGTCTGGCGTATCAGTCACACGACGATCGGCTTCTGTGGTTTCCGTAAGCGGAAGAACATCACTGGCTTCAACACGGGGTGAGCTAGCAGTGGGTGTATCTGTGACGGCGTAATGCGTGGTCGAAAGTTCGGTGGTGACGGATTTATCCTGATTGACATCCCACCAGGTGACCCTAATCGCAGGTAAAGATAAGTCCCCTGGGTACTGCGCCTTAATTAGCTGGGTTTCGGTACGATGACCAACGAGGCCATTTTCATCAAAAGATTCGGTCAGCTCGGTGGATAGCAGCTCCGTGTCGGCCCCTTCGATGGCTTGCGTAAACAGAGGCGGCAGCTCCGATGCGGGGACGCCCTCAGCGGTCAGTGTGACTTCCCGAACCCATTCGGTTCCAGGTGTAATCACGCTGGGTACCGAGCTGTTATCCGTCAGTGTCACCGAAGTGGAGGGCAGCCACGGGATATCTTCATATGCTTTTGGCAGTACCTCGATCGTTTCGGCGGTGGGCGGGGCGGGTATGGTCAGCGTATCGGCATCTTCAATGGAACCTGCGGACAGCATCGGTGGGATGATCTCGTGAATACCGGCTTCGTCTGGGAAGATAACATAGCGCTGAGTCCGCTCTATAAAATCTTCGCCCTGCAGTCGTACGCTTCGGGTGCTCTCTTCGCCAAGCGGCAGGACTAACGAGCGTTGCAAGGTCGGTGCCGCCATCAGGAGGGGCTTGGTTGGCTCGGTTCGGTAGGTCAATGTCGCGGTGTAGACGAGTTGACTGCCCACGTAAGCCAAGTCCGGCTCAACCGAGGTGCGCATGCGAATGGAGTTACGAAAATCGAGTGGGTTACTGGCCTCAACTCGCGGAGCACCATTGGGCCCGATCACCACCTCCGGGAGGTTCTCGGTCTGAACGCGAGGCGGTGTGTAAGTCGGGCGGTTGGTTTGGCCGGGTGTTACAGTGATGGTGATCGGCTTGGATTGCTCCCCGCCCATGGCAAAGGCCGGAATGGTTAATTGGCCGCTGTAGCGAGGTCTTAGCAGTACGTGCCATCGTAAGGTGGTGTTCGGGACGCCGTCGATCCTTCGCGATATGGTCATGTTTTTTTGACCTAGAATGATGAACTGGTCGCGAAGCGGGGTTAAGTCGGGCCGATCCACAGAACCTGGTTGAGTAGCTTCCAGCGTCATCTGGACGGTATCGTCCGTCGAGAGGGTATAGCGGTTTAGGGTGCTGCGAACACTGGCAAAGCTTGAGTGCGTGAACACAAGTCCAGTTATAATCGTGGTTATCAGAGTGCGAGCGCTCAACGCCATTGAGTGTCCTTAAATCCAAACGCAATAGATGCATCATGGCACATGCGGCCATAAAAGGTGAATCAGAGAGATTTTAAACGCCAGTATGAATGTGATCTACATCCGAATACGAATTACTGCCGATGAGTACCTTAAGCAGTATCAAGTCCCGGGCATTAACGTGCATACCGTAGCCGAAGACGGCCGTAATGTGTCCTTTCCCGCCTCCATTCTTAAGCCTTTTGTGACCCATTCTGGGATACAAGGGCGCTTTTGTATCCGGTTTGATCGAAACGGAAAGTTTAATTCCATCGAACGAACCTGATCGGTGGATGCCAAAAACGGGCATGCCCGTTATAATGTGCGCTCGATTACTGAAAGCGGTCTGACTATGTTTTATTCATTGGCAAAATCCTTAATGTTCCGCATGGATGCAGAGCAATCCCATAATTTAGCGTTAGGCGGAATGAATTTTGCGGCAACCCTCGGTTTACCGAAGCTTTTGGGGGCACAAAAACTGGATTTACCGGTGGAGGTCATGGGCATCCGTTTCCCGAACCCAGTGGGCTTAGCGGCCGGTTTGGATAAAAACGGCTCGGCCATCGATGGTTTGTCGGCGCTTGGCTTTGGTTTTGTGGAAGTGGGCACAGTAACCCCGCGCCCTCAAGTGGGTAACCCTAAACCGCGTCTTTTCCGAATTCCGGAGCATAACGCCATCATCAACCGTATGGGGTTTAATAACCACGGTGTTGATCAGATGTTGGCGAACATTGACCGCGCTCGCTTTAAAGGTGTGTTGGGCATCAATATTGGCAAAAACAAAGATACCCCCAACGAGAACGCCAACGACGACTACATTTATTGCCTGCGTAAAGTCTACTCACGCGCAAGCTACATTACGGTTAACGTATCGTCACCTAATACGCCAGGCCTTCGTACATTGCAATTTGGTGATTCGTTGAATACCTTGCTCGAAGCGTTGAAAAACGAACAAGCCAAGCAAGCCATGCTTCATGATCGCTATGTTCCGATTGCGGTGAAAATTGCGCCGGATATGAACGAAGAAGAGATCGAAATGGTGGCAGGCGCGTTAAAAACGTATGAAATGGACGGTGTGATTGCCACCAACACAACGCTCTCGCGTGAAGGGGTTGAAGATTCACCAACGCATCGCGAGGCCGGTGGTTTGAGTGGAGAGCCGGTTCGCAATCGATCTACCCGTGTAATCCGCAGCTTATCGACCGCGCTTGATGGGGCTTTACCGATCATCGGTGTCGGCGGGATTACCGAAGGCTTTGATGCGGCAGAAAAGATTGAAGCGGGCGCAAGCTTGGTTCAGATCTACTCTGGCTTTATTTATAAAGGCCCGCAGCTGGTGACGGATTCTGTGCGTGCTATCGAAGCGATGAAACGATAAGCGAACAGCAGGTGCATCAAAAAAGGCTCCTATATTAGGAGCCTGTTTTGTTGAAGGGATAAGAAAAGTAGATAATCAGTGAAGGCCAGGGTGAGCCTGTATTGCCGAGACACCAGCCATACCATTCCAATGAGCTTCTCGGCCTTCGCGCCAGCCACTCATCCAGTGACTTCGTAGCTCATTGACTTTGACCGGGCACGAGTCTCTCGATTTACCATCAATGCCGGCCTGAAAACCACGCTTGTACAGAGTTGAAGCTTTATCTCGTTTCTGTCTCTTCATAAAAAACGCCTCTCATACGTTATGATTGAGCACATGAATATCTGAGACTAATATTCATCCTGTTCTGCGATTCGATCCTTGTTTGGCTCACCGCAGATGTTTATTGATAACGAAATTCGTTCTTAATCGCGATTGAATGTGACTATAAAACGAACGAATCTAATTGTTAGCAAGTGCAACAATTGAGTCGTTTCAGCGTGTTAGGTTCCTTTTTTGAACGCTGAAATAGATCTGAAAAAAAATCATCATAATTTCGTAACAAGTGAGTGAAATTGCAACTCCTTGTTTAATAAACCTTTTATTAATTCAGGTACACCATGAAGTTTTTTGCAACTTGCCCAAAAGGGCTGGAGACACTGCTCAAAGATGAAATTGAAGCGCTCGGTGTCGAACAAACTTCGCAAATGCCTAACGGTGTTTCATTTGAAGGCGACCTAGAAGCGGCGTATCGCGTGTGTTTATGGTCGCGTTTAGCCAGCCGGGTCTACCACCCCATTTTTGAAACCTTGGTTGAAACGGCAGATCAGCTTTACAAAGCCGCTCAAAACATTCGTTGGGCGGATCACATGGAGTCTGATAACTCCTTTTTGGTCAGTTTTACTGGTAAAACCCGCTCGATCAATCACACCCACTTTGGCGCATTGAAGATTAAAGATGCGATTGTAGATCAATTCCGTGACACGGTGGGCGAGCGTCCAACGGTGGATCGCGAGTATCCCGATGTTCGTATTCATGCCCACGTGTTTCGCGGTAAGTTGACGATATCGATCGATCTCTCTGGCGAGAGTTTGCACCGCCGTGGTTACCGTACGCACGCAGGTGCTGCGCCCCTAAAGGAGAACTTAGCCGCCGCTATTTTGACCCGCGCTGGCTGGCCACAGTCCCACGAAGAGCTTCCGGTGTTATTGGACCCGATGTGCGGTTCTGGCACCTTGCTGATTGAAGGGCTCTGGATGGCGGCGGATATCGCGCCAGGGCTTATGCGCACCTTTGGCTTTACCTACTGGAAGCAGCACCAAGAAACGGTCTGGGAAGGGCTTGTTGAAGAGGCCAACCAGCGTAAAGTGCAAGGGCTTGAACGCTTAGATGTACGAGCGATCGGTTTCGATCAAGACACAAACGTCCTTGAAATTGCCAAAGAAAACGCAGAACGTGCTGGGGTTGAGTCCTACATTGAATTTCGAGAAGCGCGCGTCGAGCAGTTGGTACGACCGGATGAAGCCAATGGTCTTTTAGTCACCAACCCACCTTACGGTGAGCGACTGGGTGACAGCTCCGAATTAATGTTCTTGTATCGTGATTTAGGGGATACATTAAAGCAGGAGTTTGGTGGCTGGCGAGCCGGTATCTTTACCGGTAACCCAGACTTATGCGAAGTGGTCGGCTTAAAAACCGACAAGAGTTATCAGCTCTTTAACGGCCCGTTGGAAAGTCGTTTATTCCTTTACACCGTTTACAGTCAGCGCAAAGAGGGTTCGGTTAAAGAGGAGGCGCATCAGCTGTCGGATCAGGCGCAGATGTTTGCCAACCGTCTTAAAAAGAACCTTAAGAATTACAGCCGTTGGGTGAAGCAGAACAACATTGAATGTTACCGCTTGTACGATGCCGATATCCCCGAATATTCGGTGGCGGTCGATATCTATAAAGAGTGGGTTCACGTTCAAGAATACGTCGCACCCAAATCGATCGATAAGGTTAAAGCCTTTGAGCGACTTAAAGACGTGCTTGCCGTGATCCCCGAAGCCTTGGGGGTAGATCCGCTTCGGGTCGTCCTTAAGCAGCGTCAACGCCAAAGCGGTAAGAAGCAGTACGAGAAACAGAGTAACGCCAAGCACTTTATTGAAGTAAACGAGCACGGTTGTCGCTTACGAGTGAATTTGCACGACTATCTGGATACGGGGCTCTTTTTGGATCACCGTCCAGTGCGCCGTCAAATCCAGCAGCAGGCCGAAGGTAAGGACTTCCTTAACCTATTTTGCTACACCGCATCGGCCAGTGTGCATGCCGCTGTAGGGGGCGCTAAGACAACGACCAGCGTGGATATGTCAGCGACGTATCTGCAGTGGGCGATGAAAAACATGTCCTTAAATGGGTATACCCACAAGGGGCATAACTTTGTTCAGTCCGACTGCGTGCAGTGGCTGCGTAAACAGCGACGCCCTGCGTATGATCTCATTTTTATGGACCCGCCGACCTTCTCTAACTCAAAGCGAATGAGCGATGTGATGGATGTTCAGCGCGATCATGTGGATCTGATCCGTTTGGCGATGCGTCTGCTGCGCCCAGATGGGGTTCTGATTTTCTCGAATAACTATCGTAAGTTTAAAATGGATCGAGAGCTGTTAAGTGGCTACGAGATCAAAGAGATCACCAATCAAACCCTAGATCCTGACTTTAAGCGCAACAGCAAGATTCACGTCTGCTACGAGATTCGTTGGCCAAAGTAGGGGGGGTAACACCCAGTCTTCTTTTTTAATCGCCCCGTTAAGGGGCGTTTTTGTATCTAATTCTCGCACTAAAGAGAGGCGATCTAAATTTAATGGTGCATATTGGCATGTAATCTGCTTTATTTTAGTGCGAAATTTGGTGTTGCTCGCCAAATAACCTCCCTAATGCTTAGTAAACGGCTGTTGAATCAGCGGTTTTAAGCAAAAATGAGAATAATGCGCTATACCAGCATAGGGAATGCGTGCTTCGTTATAGGGCTAACACACTAGAGATGCACCGTAAGAGTGCAAAGAGATACGTAGGAGACCTGTGTGGAAACTGTAAACAGTGCTGTTGAGACTCTGATTCAGAGTTCAAATACGCTCTTCATTCTGATGGGCGCCATCATGGTATTTGCCATGCACGCCGGATTCGCCTTCCTAGAGGTAGGTACGGTCCGTCATAAGAACCAAGTGAACGCCTTAGTTAAAATCATGACCGATTTCGGCTTTTCAGCCGTGGCATACTTCTTCGTCGGTTATTGGGTTGCGTATGGTGTCACCTTCTTCCAAGACGCGGCTACTTTAGCCGAAGGAAATGGCTATGATCTGGTCAAATTCTTCTTTTTGATGACTTTTGCTGCAGCGATCCCGGCTATTATTTCAGGTGGTATTGCTGAGCGTGCGAAGTTCTGGCCCTTATTGATCGCTTCAAGCTTGATTGTGGGTTTGGTTTACCCGTTTTTTGAAGGGGTGATCTGGAACGGTAACTTCGGTTTCCAAGCGTGGTTGGAAGAGAGCTTCGGTGCGCCTTTCCGTGATTTTGCAGGCTCGGTCGTGGTTCACGGTATGGGTGGCTGGATTGCGCTGGTGGCGGTGATCTTGCTGGGTTCTCGTAAAGGCCGTTACCGCGATGGCCGCGTTGTGGCATTCCCGCCTTCGAATATCCCATTCTTAGCATTGGGTGCGTGGATTCTGTGTATTGGTTGGTTTGGCTTTAACGTTATGTCCGCCCAAACCTTGGATGGCATCTCTGGCCTTGTGGCTGTGAACTCGTTAATGGCTATGGTCGGCGGCATCATCGCAGCTTTGTTAGCCGGTAAGAATGACCCTGGCTTTATCCATAACGGGCCTTTAGCGGGCTTGGTCGCTGTGTGCGCAGGCTCCGACATCATGCACCCAATCGGTTCTCTGGCCGTAGGTGCGGTGGCAGGCTTCCTGTTTGTGTGGTTGTTCACACTGATTCAAAACAAATGGAAACTGGATGATGTTCTGGGTGTATGGCCTTTGCACGGCGTGTGCGGTGTTTGGGGTGCCATTGCCGCCGGTATCTTCGGTTCTGAAGCGTTGGGCGGTTTAGGTGGCGTATCCTTGATGTCACAAATCATCGGTAGCGTAGCCGGTGTTGCCGTTGCTGTCGTTGGTGCGCTCGTTGTGTACGGCGTTGTTAAAGCCGTGAGTGGTCTTCGTTTGGATGAAGAAGAGGAGTACAACGGTGCTGACCTCTCTATCCACAAAATCGAAGCAACCTCGATGGATTAAGCTCCACTAACACGCTTTTGAACGTCATTAAAACCCGACACCTAGTGTCGGTTTTTTTCGTTAAGGGGTTGGTAAACAGGATTTTGGCACGCTAATGGGTTTATTTTTCCGGAAGATACATGGCTTGGGATTTCTTCCTTGTTGGGGATGATCATGAACGATTTCAGCGTTGTGGCGATCATCAGTCCACTTTTGCTGCCGGTGATGGTTCACATTGGGTTTGATCCGGTTCACTTCGCAGCCATCGTTGGTACAAGTGTGGTTATTGGGTGTAACAGTCCGCCAATGGCTCCTATTTTGTTTATGACCTGCCGTATTGGTAACGTGGGTATGTCGCAAGTAATGAAGCCTGCGCTTGGGTTTATGGCCTTCGCTGCGCTGCCTGTGATGCTGATTACTACGTACTGGTCGCCTTTGGCACTGTACCTGCCACGATTGTTTGGTTATATCGATTAATCACAGAATAAACGCAATCTGACTTGCCAGCGTCAGATCGCTGGCAAGCAAGGAGGAGTTCAATGGGGCAGGCATCCAATACTAAAAATCAGTTTTCCAGCCCAATGAAGCACAGTAATCGCATCGTCACGAAAGACCTTGAGATTGATGTGCCTCGCAAGTCTGTGCTGTTTGTGTTGTTAGAGCACTTTTCCATGGTCTCGTTTACCGGTGCTGTGGATGTGATGGTCACCGCGAACCTACTGACCCACGACCCAGTGTTTGATGTCATTACGGCAAGCCACGACGGTGAGCCTGTTAAAAGTGACTTAGGCATCGATATCGCGGTCAATGGGCGTGTGGCCGACTATCAAAATACACCCATCGACATGGTGGTGGTGTGTGGTGGTTTAAGAACCCCCTTAGTCCCGAACCCAGCGGTTAAATCCTTACTGAAATGGGCAGCTAAAAAGCAGCTTTGGTTGGGCGGGCTTTGGAATGGGGCTTATTTTTTAGCGGATCTTGGTGTGTTTGATGGCCGCGAGTGTGCGGTACACCCAGACAGTCGCGAAATTCTAAAAGAGCAGTTTCCAAAAGTAGAGGTCACAAAAGCGGCCTACCAGATGGATCAAAAGCTGTTCTCATCGGTTGGGCCGAATGCATCGATTCGGGTCATGTTGGATCTGGTCGAGAAGCTGTTTTGTCGCGATATGAAGCGGGGTATTAACGGTATTTTACTAGCCGATACCAATCGCTCGATCAATTCTGCATTTGCCAATGGCGTGACGTTTTTGCCACCTAAATTGGAAACCATCATCGAGCTGATGGAAAGCAATTTAGAGGAGCCACTCTCGTTAGCGGAGCTAAGCGACTACACCTTGTTATCTCGCCGACAAGTGGAGCGCTTATTTGCACGGTACCTGAACACCAGCCCATCAAAGTACTATCTGGAGCTTCGGTTAAATAAAGGTCGCCAGCTTTTGCTTAGGACAAACTACACGGTCAGCGAAGTGGCGATGGCGTGTGGGTTTGTGAACAACACCCATTTTAGCCACAGCTTTAAAACCCACTTTGGCGCCTCGCCAACCAGTGTTAGGTTAGAAGGCAAAGATATTTAATTTTACGAGTAGTAGTTATGGTAAAATCGGCTGACCCCGATAAAGTTCTGATCAAAATGCCCTCACTGCGAGCTGTGCGCTCGTTTGTCGCGGCGGCTAAATATCTTAACTTTACCCGCGCGGCAGAATCCTTGTACGTAAGCCAAGCGGCTATTAGCCTTCAGATCCGAGAGCTCGAAGCCTAGAACTCTTTAAGCGGGTAGGACGGGCTTTTGAGTTAACCGAAGCCGGTTCTATTTTTTACGATGCGGCCCTTTGCAGGGAGGGTGCTCCGCTGTACTCTCGAGTGTGTGACCGTTTCATGACAGCCATGAAGCTATAGCCATGAAACTAAGGCACCAGACCCAAGTACACCATCAAAGGAGTGATCTATGCCCTCTCTGCTAAAACCACTCACGTTGGGATTGTTCGTTATCTTAGCGGCAGGTTGTTCTCACGTTCCTAAAGAATCCGAAAAAGCACCTGCACTCACGGACAATAACCTGAACAGTACTCTGTGGGTTCAAGCCTCTGGCGAGTACAAGGCCAACGCTTTACAAGCTTACAATGCCGCCATTGCCAACTTAGGGGGCGTGGTTAGGTTAGGCAACCAAAGTGCAGTTCTTGAACAAGAGGGCAATGTGGGCTCTTTGCCAGCCGCCGTCGTTCTGGATATTGATGAAACGGTATTGGATAACTCCAAGTATCAGGCCAACCTTGTATTAACGGGCACCTCGTTTAACCCCGCAACTTGGGATCAATGGATAGCAAAGAAAGACGCCAGTGCTGTGCCTGGGGCGGTTGAGTTTATCAATTATGCTAAGTCCACCGGTGTCGAAGTGTTCTACATCACCAACCGAGAGTGTATGCCGCGAGAGACCAGCAGCGACCCTTGCCCTCAAGAGGCCGATACATTGGCAAACCTGCAAAGCGTGGGTATCCAAGGGGCAACCAAAAATCATCTTCTTATGAAAAAAGAGTTTCCCGACTGGGGCTCGGAGAAAACCAGTCGTCGGACCAATGTAGCCGAGCAATACCGCATCGTAATGTTGTTTGGTGATGATTTGGGGGATTTTCTCCCGGGGGCAAAATCCATGACGCCGACCGAGCGGGACAGCATGGTATCGGAGCACAGCAATAAATGGGGCAGTGTTTGGTATATGTTACCCAACCCTACCTATGGCTCTTGGCAGCGTGTCCTAAAAGGTGCGCCAGAAGGGCACTTAAAAGGGTATTGATATGACAGTAGAGTGGCCAGCAGTGATCAGCTTTTCGGGCGACCCGGAGCTTGAGTTTATCGCGGATGAAAGCGCCTATCGGGATTGCTTGCAAGATTTTGCGGGTCACTTTGTCGAGGGGGATCGATTAATCGACTCCCTCGGCCAATCCTTTTTACTGACTCCGCAAGGCGATTATCAAACGCTGGGTGAGTCCGTTTCCCTTGATGCCTTGATCACTTTAATTCAAGAACACGCCTTTGCTGAGAATAACGTATGTGTGGCTAAGATAGCGCCACCGGACATTGCCTCGGCCATAAAACTGCTTAAACCGCTGGTTTAACACGATTTTAGATTTTTTTGTTTGCGCCGATACTTATTGAAGCATTTGTTAATGAGTATCAGCAGTAAACGAAGTGATGAAAAAAGCAGTTATATCTCAAGCTCGAACATCCGGTTTTACAATAGTGGAGCTGGTGGTTGTAATCGCACTCATTGGTATTTTATCCGCCGTTGCTTTACCTCGGTTTATCGATGTTGGTCGGGATGCAACTCTCGCCACCATGGAGGGGTTGGTAAAAGCATTGCAAACCAGCACCAACCTAACACACGCTACGGCCATGATTGAGGGACGTCATACCTTAGCGACCGATACATTAACGGTTGAAGGGCAAACTGTGGCCATGGTGTATGGATATCCTTCAGGTACGGTAAATGGTATCCCTGCCATGATTAAAACCCTGCCTCAAGGTTGGCAGCAGCGTGCCAGTAGTTATAGTGGTGCATGGGTATTTTGGCATGGCTCCATTGAGCAAGATGCAGGGGCAGCCCGTTGCTATGTTCGATATCGCCAAGCAACCAGTGTCAGTCAGCCGCCGGTCATCGACTTTCAGTCCAGTGGCTGCTAAGTTTGAGTAGAATTTACGTGTTACCGTGTGTAGCACTGTAAAGATGGGTTAAACGAGGGTTTGAATCTGAACATAACCCCGTGTTTATAGTCATAAAGCAGGATGCTTTTGAAATCAGATAAGGATATCTATGAGTTTGTCGTACCAGGCACCGGATTTGGGTGCCCTAGCCGATTCACTGAAAGTGAATCATTACCCCGCACCATCGTTAGATCATAATCTACAAAGTGCCGCTTTTATTGCTGACTTGATCAATACGGCCACCGAGACCGGTGAGTACCCTGCTTTAAAAGCGCGTTTTCCAAAAGGTGCCCCCTTATCTGTCGAATCTTTGTTCAGCGGTGTGCGCAGTAACGGCGCGTTGGCGTTTAAACCTCGCTCCTTGACTGAATGTTTGGTGTTTGTCACCACCAGTGATCAAATCCACGTCGCGGGCCAGCGATATCGCATGCGTAAACACACTAAAAGCCAAGTGGGTTTGTACTCAAAAGGGCGGGTGTACTCGTTCAACCAAGCGCATCAATCGGTGGTGTGTGAATCGCGAGAACAATTTGTGAAGCGTTGCTCGGCCGCTTATGGCCGCACAGGTGCGTCGGTGAATTTCTATTATGGACGGCTGTAAGTAAGAGGGCTGAATAGCCCCCTTAACCTTTCTATTAAGACGCTTTCGAAAACGGGTTTCGAGGGTCTTGTGTCCAGTTCATGTATTGATCGGTTGTGGTGTGATTTTCCATCGTGATGCAATCCTCAACAGGGCAATTGATCTCGCATAGATTACAGCCGACGCACTCCTCCTCAATGACCTCAAACTTATTGGTGCCGTTGGCTTGCGGCAGTGTGCGTATGGCTTGGTGAGAGGTGTCCTCACAGCCAATGAAGCAGCGGCCGCACCCGATGCATTTGTCCTGATCGATCTTCGCGACCGATTTGTAGTTCATGTTCAGGTATTTCCAATCGGTGGTATTCGGTACGGCTTGGCCTCGGAAATCCTCGATGGTGTTGTAGCCTTTGCTGTCCATCCAGCGGCTTAAACCATCTTGCATCTCTTCGACAATTCTAAAGCCATACACCATGGCGGCTGTGCACACCTGAACACTGCCCGCACCAAGAGCAATGAATTCAGCAGCATCACGCCAGTTACTGATGCCGCCAATACCCGAGATCGGTAAACCAAAAGTTTCGGGGTCGCGTGCAATCTCGCTGACCATGTTAAGGGCAATCGGTTTTACCGCAGGCCCGCAATAGCCACCGTGGGTGCTTTTACCGTCTACAATGGGGCGTGCGACCATCTGATCTAAATCGATGCTGGTAATGGAGTTGATGGTATTGATCAGTGATACGGCGTCCGCCCCCCCAGCATTGGCCGCCCGTGCCGAGAATCGGACATCCGTGATGTTGGGCGTCAGCTTAACGATCACCGGTAGCGAGCAATACTGCTTACACCACGCCGTGACCATCTGAACATACTCGGGCACTTGCCCAACCGCTGCGCCCATGCCGCGCTCTGGCATACCGTGTGGGCAGCCAAAGTTAAGCTCAATGCCATCAGCACCGGTTTGCTCGACCATTTTTAAGACTCGCTTCCAAGCGTCCTCTTCGCAGGGCACCATCAAAGAGACCACAAGTGCCCGGTCGGGCCAGGATTTTTTAACCGCTTCTATCTCTCTTAAATTGACTTCTAAAGGACGGTCGGTGATCAGCTCGATGTTATTAAACCCCGCTACGTTGCCATACGCATCATAGGTGGCTGAATAGCGGGAGGAGACATTCACAGCCGCTGGGTCTTCGCCTAAGGTTTTCCAGACAACGCCGCCCCAGCCGGCTTCGAAGGCGCGCTCCACGTTATAGGCTTTGTCGGTCGGTGGCGCCGAGGCCAGCCAGAATGGGTTAGGAGATTCGATTCCTGCAAAACGGGTTTTTAAATCAGCCATGATGATCTCCTTGTGCGCTTGGGGTTAGGTAGTCGTGGATGGAAAGGGCCGCAAGCTTGCCTTGCTGAACGGCTTCAACGGTTAGATCTTGCCCGATACCGGTGCAATCGCCGCCAGCAAACAGGTTGCTGTAAGGTGTATTGAAAGCATCGGTGGTTTTCACCTTTCCACTATCCAGCTTAAGGGTTTCACCCTCCGGCAAAGTTAACGTTTGGCCAACGGCTTTAAAGATGGCTTCACACGCAATATCAAAACTGTGTTCGGTGTCGGATAAGCGGCCATCTTTAATGTGCGTTTTTTCAAAGCGCATGCCAGTGAGTGTGTCGCCTTCTAGAATAATTTCAGCAGGGCGACTCCAGGTAAGCAGTTTGACTTGATGTTGCTTGGCAATCTCTTGTTCGTGCCACGTAGCACCCATAGACGCGGAACCACGACGATAAACGAGCGTAACCTCCTCGCTGCCTAAGCGTTTTAGCTGGCAAGCGATATCGATGGCGGTGTTGCCTGCGCCGATCACGACAGCGGATTTCGGGATGTACAGCGAGTCTTTTGTGTCGGCTTGGCGAAGCTGTTCGATGTAATCCACCGCGTTGATCACGCGCTCATGGGATTCATTAGCCAAATCGAGTGCTCGGCAGCCTTGTAAACCGATCCCAAGAAACACCGCGTCGTAGTCGTTCATTAGGGAAGTTAGGTGAATGTCTTGACCTAAAACGGTGTTCGTGTGCAGGGTAATACCGCCCACCCCTAAGATAAAATCGACCTCTTTTTGCGCAAACTGCTCGGTCATTTTGTAGCGGGCAATGCCGTATTCATTCAGACCGCCCGCTTTAGATTTAGCCTCGAACAAGTCCACCTCGTGACCTTTAAGGGCTAAACGATGAGCACAGCTTAAACCGGCAGGGCCTGCACCAACCACAGCAACGCGTTTGCCTGTGGTGGCTTCGCGTGCAAAAGGGTGGCCTACAAATGTGGCGTTGTCGGTAGCGTAGCGTTGCAACTGCCCGATCAAAACCGGTGCGCACTCGGCTTCTTGATTGCGCACACAGCTCTCTTCACAAAGGATTTCAGTTGGGCACACTCGGGCGCAGCTGCCACCCAGAATATTGCTTTCATAAATGGTGCTGGCAGCCCCTTCAAGGTTGCCTGTGTGTATATTGCGAATAAACGAGGGGATGTTGATATCGCTAGGGCACGCCTTAATGCAAGGGGCGTCGTAGCAGTACAAACAGCGTGCGCTTTCTTGCAAGGCTTGGCGATGGTTAAGGGCGGGCTTAATGTCTTTAAAAAGCTCATCAAGCAGCGGGCTTTCCGATTCCGTAAACGAGAGTGGATGCAAGCTCATCGGTGCTTCTCCGGTTGGTCATTGGTTCTTAAGGTCTAGTTTTGTTTTACCGGAGTGTTGCATTTGATGTGCCATCTTCTGACCGTTTGGTCAAAAGGTGTTGGTCTTTTATTGATCAATTCTCTAATGCCTTGAAAAAACTAAGGTTTAATTGATAAGTGAAATTGGCACGAATTGTTCATCGTTTAGGGTGGGTTCTGTGCAAAGCCCATTTTGTGCTCCATAATGCACACAAAGCGCGCCACTGCGCACCACAATGGGAGACGCAAAGTTCCGATGACTGACACCTCAAAGGCCCAGAAAAGCCCAGAGACGCCGCCGAAAAAGCGTCAACGTCGAAGCCTTGCAAAGATCCGTAAGGATAATTCGGAGCAGATCCTATTGGTGGCCGAGCGGGTGTTTGGCGAGAAAGGCTACAGTGGTGCGACCATCTCTTTAATTGCCGAAGAGGCGGGTTTGCCCAAAGCCAATGTCTTGTATTACTTTCGCACCAAGGAAGCGCTTTACCGCGGGGTGCTCAGTAATTTGCTGCACATTTGGATGGACAGCATGGAAGATATGGCACCAGACAAACATCCGCGCGATGCGCTGCGTGCTTATATCTTAAAGAAGGTGCGCCAATCGAAAGAGCATCCGCATGCCTCACGTATCTTCGCCAGTGAGATCATTCACGGTGCGCCGTTTCTGCGTGAACAGCTCCAAAACGAGTTGAAAGATCAGTTTCAGCGAACCTGTCAGGTCTTTCGGGAATGGATGGCCAAGCAGTGGATGGAACCGGTCAACCCAGAGCATTTGTTGTTCCTACTTTGGTCAATGACCCAATCCTATGCTGACTTTGGCGTGCAAAGCAGTTTGCTGCTGGAAAAAGAGGAGTTAGATGACTCCGATTATGAAGCGGGTGCCGAGATGATCACCCGCTTGGTTCTAAAAGGCTGCGGTATACGGCTTTTTTAAACCGACATACAAAGCCACTTAACCTAGATTACAAAGACTACGCGGCGGCCTCATCGTTGGGTTTTTCATCGTCTACCGACACTACTTCAGCCATCTTAAGCATCGCATTCAATAATACCGAGCATCCTGCTTCGCACTCTTCAAGGGTGGTCGATTCCACCTCGTTATGGCTGATGCCATCTAAGCAGGGAGTAAAGACCATGCTGGTGGGCGCAAAGTCCGATACATAGCACGCATCGTGCCCAGCCCCTGCGATGATATCCATGTGTGAATACCCAAGTGCCTGTGCGGCACTGCGAACGGCGTCTACACAAGCGGTATCAAAGTGAATTGGCTCGTAATACCAGAACGGGTCTAGCTCGATATCCACGCCGTATTCTGCTTCAAGTTCGGCAATTTTTGCTTTGAGTTCGGCGTCCATTGCGGTGAGTTCGTCATCTAAAGGGTGGCGCAGGTCGATGCTGAACGAGACTGATCCGGGGATGGTGTTGCGCGAATTGGGGGAAACTTGCACAAAGCCCACCGTACCGCAGCCAGGGGCATGATTTTTGGCAATGATTTCAATGGATTGCATCAGTAAAGTTGCAGGGATAAGAGCGTCTTTTCGTAAATGCATCGGGGTTGTGCCAGCGTGGGATTCGCGGCCTACAACGGTTGCATCGTACCAGCGCTGGCCTTGCCCACCGGTTACGACACCAATCTGTTTGCCCTCGGCTTCTAGGTAAGGGCCTTGCTCGATGTGGGTTTCAAAAAACGCATGGAAACGGCGCTCTCTTACCGGGTGTGTTCCTGCAAAGCCGATGCGCTCTAGCTCATCGCCTAAGCGTACCCCGTGCTCGTCCACTTTATTTAAGATGTCGTCCAGCTCAAACCGCCCCGATACCACGCCAGAGCCCATCATGGCCGGTGCAAAGCGCGAGCCCTCTTCGTTGGTCCACACCGAGATCTCAATGGGGTGTTTGGTCTTGATGCCTAAGTCGTTCAGGGTGCGGACCACCTCCAAGCCAGAAAGGGAGCCAAACACGCCGTCAAACTTACCTCCAGTGGGTTGAGTGTCTAGGTGGCTGCCTGTACCGACTGGGGCTAAGCTCATGTCGGCTCCCAGGCGGGTGGCAATCAAGTTGCCCACTTGATCCACCTTAACGGTGCATCCGGCTTCCTCTGCCCAGCGGATGTACAGCTCGCGTCCCGCTTTGTCTAAATCGGTTAAGGCTAATCTGCAACAGCCGCCTTTATCGGTGCCGCCAATTTTAGCCATCTCCATTAAGCTGTCCCATAAACGTTGCCCATTGATCGTATATGCATCCATTGTTCCGTACCTGTTCGTTGTGAAATCCGTACGATTCGTAATGCAATTAATTGACCATTTGGACAGAAGATGTCTTTGCCTTTCTGTAAGTTTCAGAAAATCATCATGTTTTTCACAATTTTTATACGTCTTCTGGTCTTTATTGGCTCTTTTGCTCGATCTTGAGTGCACTAAAATGAGGTCTCACTGCTCATTTTCTGTGCAAGTCATTAGGGAGGTTTTCCTCTGTAGATCGCTTATTTTTCAGTGGTAATGCTCTCTTTAATTCATTAAACCCTTTCTAAACATAAGGTTAAGAGGCGTGAGTGTTTTCTGTTTAAAATCTTTTGTCCAGTTGGTCAGCTTGTTGCATTGACTCATTCTACAAAGACTCTGAACTGGACCAGAAGGGGAAAGCAAATGGGCGTACTCATTTCAGGCGGGACTGTCGTCAATGCGGATCTAACCATCAAGGCGGATGTGTATTGTGAAGAGGGCAAAATCGTGGCCATAGGGGATCAACTCTCGGTACCCGAAGGGACAGAGGTTGTCGATGCGACAGGTCAGTATGTGATGCCAGGGGGGATCGATCCGCACACCCATATGCAACTTCCTTTTATGGGCACCGTGGCAAGCGAAGATTTTTACACAGGAACACGCGCGGCATTAGCGGGTGGCACGACCATGATCATCGATTTTGTGATCCCGAATCCTCAGCAACCCTTGATGGAGGCGTTTCATCAATGGAGTGATTGGGCCTCACGTGCGGTGACCGATTACTCGTTCCATGTTGCCGTGACCTGGTGGGATGACTCGGTCAATGACGATATGGGCACTCTGGTTCAGGAATATGGCGTTAACTCTTTTAAGCACTTTATGGCGTACAAAAACGCCATCATGGCCGAGGATGAAACCTTGGTGAACAGCTTTAATCGCTGCCTAGAGCTCGGTGCCATGCCAACCGTCCATGCTGAGAACGGCGAGTTGGTGTACCACCTTCAGCAAAAGCTGCTAAAAGCCGGCCTAACCGGGCCAGAAGCTCATCCGCTTTCACGCCCAGCCGAAGTCGAAGGGGAGGCCGCGAACCGTGCCATTCGAATCGCCCAGTCGTTGGGTGTGCCTCTTTACTTAGTGCATGTGTCCTGCGAGGAAGCGGTCGATGAGATTGCTCGTGCTCGTCACGAAGGGCAGCGCGTGTATGGCGAAGTCCTCGCTGGGCATTTGGAGTTAGACGACAGCGTGTACCAAAACGAGGATTGGGGCTTTGCGGCCGCACACGTAATGAGCCCACCGTTTCGCCCCAAAAAACACCAAGACATTTTATGGAAAGCCCTGCAAGGCGGAACCCTTCAAACCACCGCAACCGATCACTGCTGTTTCTGCGCCGAGCAAAAAGCCTTTGGTAAAGATGACTTTTCCAAAATCCCCAATGGCACGGCTGGCGTTGAGGATCGGATGATGATCCTTTGGGATTCTGGCGTTAACAAAGGGCGGCTTTCGATCAATGAGTTTGTGGCCGTGACCTCTGCCAACGCGGCTAAGATTTTTAATCTGTATCCACAAAAAGGGTCGATCTCAGTGGGTGCGGATGCTGACATCGTGGTGTGGGACCCACATAAAAAACACACGATCTCGGCCAAAACGCACAATCAAAACATCGACTTCAATATCTTTGAAGGCCGCGTTGTGGAAGGCGTGCCGTCCCACACCATCAGCCAAGGTAAGGTGGTTTACAAAGAGGGCACTCTGTTTGTCGAAGAAGGGGCGGGTCGGTACGTTAAACGTCCGGCGTTCCCTTCTATTTTTGATGCGGTGAAAAAATACAACGAAACCCATGCTCCTAAAGCTGTTGAGCGCACTTAACCCTTAACAAGCGCTATTTATAAGGAGATTGAGCATGATGTTAGCGATGCAAGAACCCAGAACCCGCGAAGATGGGGTAATGAGCGAGCAACCCGCAATCAATAACGTACCTGTTAAAACAATGATTGAAGTAAACGACTTGTCATTGATTTTTAACACCAATGATGGTGATGTTCACGCCTTATCGAACATCGATCTTACGATTAACGCGGGTGATTTCGTCTCGTTTATCGGCCCATCTGGCTGTGGAAAAACCACCTTGTTGCGGGTGATCGCCGATTTAGAGCAGCCCACCCAAGGCCAGATCAAAGTGGATGGCACCACGCCCGAAGATGCCCGTAAAAATCGCATGTATGGGTATGTGTTTCAGGCACCAGCGTTGTTCCCTTGGCGCACCATCGAAGATAACTGCCGATTACCGCTTGAGATTGCCGCGCAACCCAAAGCCCATCAAACCAAGCAAGCCGCTAAATACTTAAAAATGGTCGGGCTGCAGGATTTTCATAAAAAGTACCCATGGCAGCTTTCGGGCGGTATGCAGCAGCGCGCATCCATCGCCCGTGCGCTCTGTTTGGAGCCAGACCTCCTATTGATGGATGAGCCCTTTGGCGCACTGGATGAGATCACCCGTGATCATCTTAATCTTGAGCTTCTCAATATCTGGGAATCCACCCAAAAGACCGTGGTGTTTGTGACGCACTCAATCACCGAAGCGGTGTTGCTATCGACCCACATTGTGGTGATGTCGCCGCGTCCTGGGCGCATCACGAAAGTGATCAAAAGCCCATTACCGCGAAAGAAAAGCCTAGCGCTTCGTGATACCGAAGCCTTCAACGCACTGGCCGCCGACATCCGAGATGTCTTAGCAACGGATCATCAGATCGATTAGGAGGGCGCATGAAATCATCGTTAAGCGAAAAACCTCTGGCTGCAATCCTAATGATGATCACCGTTGTGATTGCCCTTTGGTACCTAGCTGCGCTCTGGATGAATGGCAACCAGTACATCCAAATGCAAGAGCGTAAAAAACAGCCTTGGACCTATCTTGAAGCGGCCCGCGAAGCCTATGCGATAAAGCGGCCGCCATTGCCGGTTCCACATCAGATCGTGCAGGAGCTCTACAAAAGCGTATTTGAAACCAAGGTAACCTCGAAACGATCCTTGGTGTATCACACAGGCATCACGCTCAGTTCCACCTTGTTAGGTTTCCTGCTTGGCGCATTATTGGGCGTTGTGATTGCGGTCGGGATTGTTCATAACCGCACGTTAGAGGCGAGTTTGATGCCTTGGGTGATCGCCTCGCAAACCATTCCGATCCTTGCGATTGCACCGATCATTGTGGTGGTGTTGGGCGCCATTAATCTAACCGGATTGATCCCTAAATCACTGATATCGATGTATTTGTCTTTCTTTCCGGTCACCATCGGCATGGTCAAAGGGCTTAGGGCGAGCGATAAGCTCCACAGTGAGCTGATGACCACCTACAGCGCAAGTGCGCGGCAAGTGTTTTGGAAACTTCGTTGGTTTTCGGCGCAGCCTTACCTGTTTGCCAGTCTAAAAATCGCCATCGCCGCGGCCTTAGTGGGTGCCATCGTCGCTGAATTACCCACAGGTGCACAAGGCGGTTTGGGCTCGCGCTTATTAAGCGGCTCTTATTATGGGCAAACTACTCAAATATGGGCCGCTTTAGTGATGTCTGCGTTGCTCGGTAGTGTGTTGGTCTATCTGGTCGGCTGCTCAGAGCGTTGGGTACTTAAACGACGGGGGATGGCTGCATGAAGACTTTAAACGCGTCGATTGCGCCGATGCTGGGGGCTGCATTGCTGTCGGTGGCGCTGATTGCGATCCAAAGTGTGTGCTTAGCGCTTTGGCCGCGTGGGATTTATCACGACCAGCCGGGGTGGATTTTCCTGCTCGGTTTCTGTGTTGTGGCTGTCTTTTTTGGCTTATCCAAATTGACGGCACTGCAAGATGTATTACGAAAAGAGCGTGAATGGCCGTTGTCGGCGCTCGCACAAAAGAGCGTATCGGTATTGATCCCTTTGCTGTTTGCTTTGGTGCTGCTGCTGGTGTGGGAGGCGATGGTGGTCGGGTTTGATGTGCCTTTAGTTTTGCTTCCGGCACCGACCGGTATATTGCATACCTTCATTAACTCAGCGTCGGTGCTTTGGAGTGATTTTCAGCAAACTTACCTTAAATCGGTCGTGATCGGCTATGTGCTGGGTTGCTCTTTGGGCTTTGTGACGGCCATGTGGGTGGTGAAGAGTCGTTTCTTGCAAAACGCGCTTTTGCCGCTTGGCAACTTCATGTCGGCCATCCCGATTGTTGGCATCGCACCCATCATGGTGATGTGGTTTGGGTTTGATTGGCCCTCGAAAGCGGCGGTTGTGGTGATCATGACCTTCTTCCCGATGCTGATTAACACCTTGGCCGGGCTTCAGTCGGTGGACCCACTGCATCGGGATTTGATGCACACCTATGCCGCTTCTAAAAGCGCTTTCTTCTTTAAGACCCAACTGCCGCAGGCCATGCCCTTTGTGTTTAATGCCCTCAAGATTAACTCCACCTTGGCGTTGATCGGGGCGATTGTGGCGGAGTTTTTCGGCACACCCATCGTTGGTATGGGGTTTCGGATTTCGACCGAGGTGGGTCGGATGAACATGGATATGGTGTGGGCCACGATTTTAGTGGCGGCACTGGCCGGTTCGCTCTCTTATGGCGCTTTGGCGTTGTTGGAAAGGAAAGTCACGTTTTGGCACGCATCTGTTCGCCAAAGCCAATAATCGATCGACAAGACAAGACTGTGTGAACTAACGAAAGGGGATTTTTGATGCAGAACACGTTAAAGAGCCTAACGGCTGGGATAGTACTGTGCGCCGCTTCCACATCGGGCTATGCAGAGGAGCTGACGTTACAGCTCAAATGGGTTACACAAGCTCAATTTGCCGGTTATTACGTGGCGTTGGATAAAGGGTTTTACGAAGCACAAGGGATCGACATGACGATCAAACCCGGCGGCCCAGACATCGCCCCGGCCCAAGTGTTGGCAGGAGGCGGAGCCGACATTGTGGTGGATTGGTTGCCATCGGCCCTGGCCACGCGGGAAAAAGGCTTACCCTTAGTGAACATCGCCCAGATCTATGATCAATCGGGCATGATGTTAACCTGTCTAAAATCAAGCGGTGTGGAAACCCCCAAAGACTTTTCTGGCAAAACCTTGGGCGTTTGGTTTTTCGGTAACGAATATCCCTTCCTAAGCTGGATGTCGAAATTAGGCTATCCAACCGATGGGGGTGAAAGTGGTGTCACCGTATTAAAGCAAGGTTTTAATGTGGACCCGATTTTCAACGGCCAAGCCGATTGCGTCTCCACCATGACTTACAACGAATATGGCCAAGTACTGGATGGTGGTCTGACCCCAGCCGAGCTGACGCTGTTTAAATACGAAGAGGAGGGCGTTGCTACACTGGAGGATGGCCTTTATGTGTTGGAGGACACCCTAAAAGACCCAGCAAAACAGGAGGCGTACGCCAAATTCTTAAAAGCGACCATTCAAGGGTGGGAGTGGGCCAAAGAAAACCCTCAAGAAGCGGCTGAAATCGTGCTCGAGTACGATGATACCGGCGCACAAACCGAGGAGCATCAAGTACGTATGATGACTGAGGTAGCTAAATTGTTAGCCTCGGGCGAGAAGGGGATCGGCTATTTAGACCCAGCGGCGTTTGATCGAACCGTGTCCGTTTTACTGGATGGCGATTCAGCACCAGTGATTACCAAAAAACCGGAAGGGGCATGGACACACGACATTTTTGATAAGGCTTCAACACTCTAAGACTAACAGGGTGCTTCCTTTTCTTAAGGGAGCGCCACCAAGCCTCTTTTTTGTAGGGGTGAGCTAAGCTAGAATGCCCTGCTGGACTTAAGTGTTTTGATGGTAAAGTCACCGTCAAAACCGATGACATCTAGTTGGACTGTAAATGCTTTTTAACAAGCTTCCTGATGATCTGTTTGTGCCACTCTCCGGGCAGAATCGTCATATTTATCAATCGGTTTTGCTGGAGTTGGCAGATCTCTTCTTCGATGAAGATCTGGTTGACCCCTTTATTCCCAAAGATTTGGTGCGCTCCACCATTGAGGACTGCGTGGTCCGCATGGGAGTGCGTCGTTGGGAGCCCGAAAACGAAGAAGATCAATCGGAAGATTCCGAGAACACTTCACCGCGTTCGACGGCTGAATATACCAACCGAATCTACCGTCGTTTGGTCGATTGTGGCTGGCTCGAAGAAGAGCAGCGCATCTATCGCACCTACGTTTTAATGGCGCCATCGATCAGTTACTTGCTGAGATCCTTGGTTTCGATCAGCCGATTGGAAAAACGTTCTTACGGCGGTGCTGTTCTAAACGTACTTAGCTCGCTTGAAGCGGCCATGAATGATCCGGCAGGCCGAGGCATTACCCTGTCCGAAGCGGCCCAAACCGCCGCAGAGTTCAGTGCCCACCTGACTGACATGATGTTGGGCCTTCGTGAACTGAAAATAGCCCTGTCTGCGTCGGACTCGCCGCAAGAGATCGTACGCAGTTTCTTTGACCGCTTTGTAGAGCACATTCTGGTATCGGACTACAAAACGCTAAAAACCAAAAACAACCCATTCCGCTTCCGTCGTCAGATCTTATCTCTATTGCGTGATCTTCAATTTGATACGTTGAAGCTCGATAAACTGGCTCGTCATTATCAAGAGCAGTTCGAGTGCAGCTACGATGATGCCGAAGCCAAAGTGCACATGCACATTAACCGAATCATTCGTATTTTCGATTCGGTGGATAAGCGCCTCGATACCATTGATGATTTCCGTTACCGCCTAGAGAAACGGGTAGCGGATACTGTGCGCTACATGGATAAAACCACGCCGGGTATGGCATCGCGCTTATCCCGTGTGATCGCCGAGATCGCCAAAAAAGATGAGATTCCACTGCTGGAGTCCATCGATGAGCTTGGTTTCTTATCCCCAAGCAGTGTGCGCTCGCCGATTCGCCGTAAGATCATTGCTGAGCCGAAAGTGATCCGCCAGCAGAAGATTGACCCACGCGTCATCGAACTGCGTCAGCTCTTTAAAGACTACAAAGAGCGCCGCGAGGTGCATGTGGACCGCATCGAAGCGTATCTTGAGCGCAACTTTAACGAGCAAGAGACGCTGCGCGCGGATCAGTTCTCGATTGAAACCATCGAGGATTACATCTGTTTTAGTTACATCCGCCACTTGGCGTCTTTGGGTAAGAAAGCCAAGAAAACCGCCGAGATGTACAACATCGAATTCAATGAAAACTACACTCAAGTCGCTGAAATGGTTGAGTGTCGTGACTTTGTAATCAATAGGAAACGTTAATGCTGAGTGATCTGCAAAAAATCGTCAGCCGCACCGAGCAGCATGATGCTGCTGATTTTAATCGGGCAGCCAACTTACTGCTGACCAGTCAGTTCCTGCATGCGGACCGCTTATCGCATCGCGATAGCTACTTTTTAATTGCCGCTCATGTCGACTACTTCAAAAATCTGTTTGAAGCGATTGGTTGGACCTTCATCTACCAGCCAGACGAAGCGTATATGGGCATCTTGCCGCACGGTGAAGAGCGCAACATGAAGCTGCGTCTGGACGAGTCTCTGCTCTTGTTGTGTCTGCGTCAGCAATACGAAACCAAGCTTGAAAACTTTGAGGTCGAGAGCGGTCGTGCGTACACCAACACCAATGAGTTGCTGTCCCTGTACGAGAACCTAACGGGCAAAGAGTTACCCAACGAGACCCGCCTTAAAGAGATCGTGTCGTTGTTTAACCGTCACGGCATTATCGAGCGTGGCAAGTTGAACGAATCCGACCCGAAAAACATCCCGTTTGCGGTACTGCCAACCATTCGCCAAGTGGTTGTCGAAGATTTTATTGGTCAGCTTGAAGCGTTATGCGATAACGAAAACCGTCGTGACGCCCTGACCGAAGCAGAGGAGGCAGCGGCCGATGAAACAGCTTAATCGAATTGTCCTGGTTAACTGGTATGTCTTGGGCGCGATGGAAGTGCCGATCAAAGGCAATGTGGCCATTGTGGGTCCAAACGGCTCGGGTAAATCCTCCTTGCTGGATGCGATTCAAACCATCTTGATGGGTGGCCACAAGCGTCACCTAAGTTTTAACGCCTCCGCTGGGCAAAAAAGTGAGCGCTCTTTGCGTACTTATTGCTTGGGTTATTTGGATGAAGGCGGCAAGAAAGCCATGGCGCGTGAGGATACAATCACCTACATGGCGCTGAGCTTCTTTGATACTGAAACCGCGCAGGAAACCTGTGTTGGTATTGCGATCAGTGCGTCTACTGCCTCCCCAGAGGAGGAGATCTTAGGCCGCTTTATCCTGCCTAACTTCTCGGTATCGTTGGATGATTTCTCGACTCAAGAAGGCGATGGCCGTCTGCCAAAACCGTGGAACCAAGTCCGTGAAGAGTTGCTAAAGCAGTGTCCGGATATGGTGCTGGAAAAACGCGCCAGCCGCTTTGTTCGTGAGGTAACCACAGCGCTCAGTCACGATGTGCAAATGCCAAACGATGATGAGAAGTTTGTTAAAAACTTCAAGAATGCGCTTCGTTTCGTGCCGATTGATAGCCCGACCAAATTCATTCGTGAGTTTGTTCTGGATGAGAACATCGTACACGTCGGTGCCTTTCGAAAGTCGCTGGACGAATACCGCGCGATGGAGCAAAAGACCTTAGAGGTCGCGAATCGCATCAACGAGCTTGAGAAGATCTCTGAGCAGTGCAACGGCATTCAACGAAACGTACGAAACGCCGTCGAGTATGAGTGGGTGGTACACGAGACGCGCTTTGAAAACGCAGATCTGAAAAAAGAGGAAGCGGCCGAGCGTCTTGAAGAGAACCAAGAGAAAGAGCTCAAAGCCCAGCAAGATTTGGAAGCCCACGCCAACGAGCTGAGCGCTACCATGCAGCGCTTGGCAGAGGCACGTGCCCAGTTAAATAACTCGGATCACGCTCACCAAATCAAAGCATTTGAGAACAACATCGCCGCGAAGCAGCACGAAGAGAGCGTTGTAAAAGATAAGATCCAAAACGTGTACAGCTTATTGCGTACCACGGTGGGTTTTTCGCACTACCAAGACCTCCTGCCTGAAGGGTTCCGTCCGCTGGTTGAACGCTGTGTACAGCAATGGCGCTCCGGTGAGGAACTGATGGCCGATGCATGGCCCGGCGAACCAGTCGAAGTCGATACCTTATTGGTTGAGCTTAAAGGCAGTGTGGATTCGGTGCGTCGTGATATTGCGCGTCGATTTGAAGAGTCGGTGATTCGCATCAACGAACTGCGCAACAGCATTCAGAATCAAAAAGGCGCGGTCGAGCAGCTTAAACAAGGTCGTGCACCGGTGCGTCCAAACACGCGTGAGTTGATGAACTTGCTCTCTGAATACGGCATTGAGTCCACGCCGATCTGTGAGTTGGTCGATATCATTGATGATAAATGGCGTATCGCGATCGAGTCCTTCTTGGGGGCGCGCCGTGAAGCGCTGATCGTAGACCCAGACCGCGTTAAAGAGGCGATTACTCTGTACCGTCGTAAAGGTCGTCACTTAAAAGGGTGTCGTATCGTGAACACGACCAAGTCCCATGAGTGGATCAGCCGTACAAAACCGGGTTCATTGGCGCAGTTCATTGAGACCGACAGTGATCATGCCCTGTCTTACATGAACCGAGCGTTAGGCGGTGTTAAAGCCGTTGAGACGGAAGCTGAGTTGCTGCGCGAAGAGCGTGCGTTAACGTACGACTGCATGTTGCAAACCGAAGGTTCGACCACGTCGATCAACGAGTTGTCTCCGATTATGGGTATCCGTCGTCGCGGTGACCAACTGGCGACCCAAGGTAAGCAAGTCGATGAGATGATCGAAGAGTTCACACGCTTAGGTCAGCGTCATGAGTCGCTGGAAAAACTGCGTGACAACTTGATTAACCTGACCACCAGTTTGGCCGGTGCTACTGAAAACGTGTTTGATCTGGTTAATGCACGTAACCAATTATCGTCTGAAATCGAAGGGTATCGCGAAGCGATCAATGACCTTCGTAACCACGACGATACCGGTATCCAGAAGCGCATCGCGGAATTGGCAGAAGCGCAAAAAGCCGCCGAAGAGAAAAACAAAGTACTGATGGATAAGCTACAGCGCATCCGTACCAGTATGATTAAGGACACGGCCGCGCTTGAAGTGCTAGAAACGGAGTTGGGTGAACACGCTGAAGCGCGTAACACGTGCGAGGCAAGCCCACACTTTGATGCTCAGTCAGCGCAAGAAAAACGCGACTACCTTGATGAAGCCTGCGGCGGTGAGCTTGAACGCATCATCTTTGATGCGGCGAAAAAAGCCCAATCCGAATTATCACTGCACGAGAAGAAGAAGTACTCGGTACGTGATTCGGTCGCAAACTACAAAGCGCGCTTCCATGGCGGTGGTCAAAGCCATCAAGGTTTGGACAAAATCGGCCCTGACTCAACCCATGAGGAGTTGGTGCAGTACGTCGATGAGACGCTTCAAGCCCTGAAAGATTCTGAGTTGGCGGAGTACACGCAAAAAGCCGAACGTGCGCGTATGGAAGCGGAAACCGCTTTCCGTTCTGACTTTGTGGCTCACTTGAACGATCAGATCAACAAGATTAAAGATCTGATCCGCGAGTTGAACAACCACTTGAAGAACCGTCCTTTCCACAAAGAGATGTACAGCTTCGAGATGATGCCTAACCCTGAGTTGAAGGACATCTTAGAGCTGGTAGAAGCTTACACGCGTCTGGATCAGGCCAACGTGGGCACCTTGTTTGATCTGAAAAATGATCCAAGCAATGCGCAGCACCAAGATGCTTTGGGGCGTATCCACGATGTGCTGAAAGACGAAGGCGAGAGCAGTCTTTTGCAGGATTACCGTAACTTCTACAACTTCGAGTTGGTGGTGAAGGACTTGAACGGTAACCGCAAAACGACCCTGTCCCAGCGTATCAAAACCGGTTCCGGTGGTGAGCACCAGGTACCGTTCTACGTTGCAATGGCCGCGGCGATGGGCGCAGCTTACCGACTCAAAGAGGGTGCCGATGGCCAGCCAGTAGGCGGTATGAGCTTGGCGGTGTTTGACGAGGCGTTTAACAAACTGGACTCGGAAAACACGCAAACCTCGCTGGGCTTCATGTCAGACCTTGGGTTGCAAACCATTATTGCCGCACCGGATGAGAAGTACTCGTTGCTCTCGTCGTGCATGGATACCATCATCAACGTCTGTCGTGATGGCCGTGTGGTGGACATCGATGTGGAGTTTCCAACCCAAAAGGGTAAAGAGCTATTAAACTCCGATAACCCACGTAAGCTGATGGAAGCGGCGGGTATCTCCGAAGAGGAGCTTGCCGAAGTGTAAGTGAGGCTTTGGTGTTTAAAAACCGGCTACGCTAATCGCGGCGCCGGTTTTTTTATGTCTGGGGTTAACTGCAAAATGGGTTTGCCTTTAAAGCTTAAGATGATGTCCTCTTCATCATCCATCTGGATGCATTCCAGCGTCCATCCCTCATGGGACTCTAACAGCCGTAACAGCACATGTTTAATCGGCGGTGCCGTTTTAGGCGACAGCACACACACCGCAAACTTAAACTGGTCGTGACTGATCAGGCGGATAACATCGCCAAGGCCCCATTCGTTTGGCCGTTCGGTCACTGGCGTCACTAAACCGATCCGCTCTGGGTTAAACAGCGCTTTTTCTTTAGCGAAAAAACGGCGCACGGTAATGTCCGAATGCGCTTTTAAAAAGCTGTTATCCCGCACATTGGAATCAAATCGTAAGGTTTCCAACCCATCGATCAGCGTGCTTAAGTGCCAGTTGCAGCCTTTGATCAATCGCCACGTCGGTTCAATCGAGCGTTTAGAGCCAATGCTGTACTTGATGGCAGAGCGCCCATCGAGCTGGTCTTTCGTCAGGAGGGTAATTTGCAGATACGTGCTTTGCAGATCCACCAAGCACAAAGGCTCGCGGACATACGCATACGGTCGCTCTTTTCGAAGAAAGCGAATCCAGTCGGTCCGGTTTTCCAGTGTGGTTAGCACAGGGATCTGCATGTTACATCTACACATCTTAAAGCGATCAAAAGGGGATTCTACCCAAACCGATGCGAAAGAACTAATGCTATCCCACACCTAGCGCATTGAGATTCGAACCAGAGTTGTTATTGTGGATCAAGGCCCAGTATTATGCAGTCCTAGCCGTAACCTATTGAGAGTGCATATGAAATTGTTAAACCGCTCAGCCTTGGTGGTGTTAGCCAAAGCGCCCTTTGCGGATTGGATCGCCTCTTTGCCCGTTGATGAAGAGAACCCAGCGTTAAGTCTTGCAGAGCTTCGCGAGGCTGGGAATGTGTACCTTCTGAACGAAGTAGAGCAAGAGCAGGACTTTGCCGATCAATTAGCCGCGCGCTGGTCGATGATCTTTGAAAATGAGCTCTGTGCTTGGGATGAGTTTGAGGATGCATGGCCTGAGCCGCGAACCCAAGCGATGTTTGAAAGATGGTTTGACGTTGCGGAGCAAATCATGGTGTTTGATGTCGCTGATGACCCGTTGTTAGTCGCGGATCTGGATAAGCTATAGCTACCAGACGCGCGGGAAGGAATAACTCAAGATGAAAGATGCTGTAATGGACGCTAACTCATTATTAAATGGATTAAGTTTTTATCCCAATCGTGATGACCTGTACGAGGAGATGCACTCGCGTCCCTTCCAGGTAATTCCAAGCCCAGCGCGTTTAACCCAGATCGCTTTGTTGTGCGATGAGCATCAAAAACGTGAGCACTTTGATCATCTGCGCCGCTTATTTGAGTTGATGGGGCAGCAGCCGCCCGAGCGCGATGAGATCTGTGTTCAATACGATTTTGGTGATTTTCGCATCCGCTTAGAAAAGCACTTAGAGTTCATTGCCTACACCTTCGTGAATTTTGCCATCGATAACGAAGACGACCCCTTTGAGGTCACGGGTATTAGCCCAATCCCTAAGGGCTGGTTGGAAAACCTGCCGGGTAAAGTGATCACCGCCTTGCATGTGTCGGTCAAAGATTCATCCGAAGATGGCGATTACATGCTGCCTAAAGTGAAGCGTTACTTTGAAAATATGCGCTTGATCGGCAGCAGTCCTCAGCAGGGGGATGCCCGCATCTGGACGACCTTCCGTTTGCACAGCGATGGGTTCAGCCGTGCTCTGATCTGCAATAAGCGCATGAGTGACTCCCAGCTTGGGCGTTTGACCCAACGTCTGATGGAGATCGAGACCTACCGATTGCTGGCGCTGATGTCATTGCCAAAAGCACGAGAGTGCTCGCCCGCACTTCGGATGCTGGATCAACAGATATCGGATCTGACCCAGCGTTTATCGTCGGAAGATCACAGCGATGAGCAAGCTCTGTTAGCCGACCTTACGCGCATCGCCGCCAAAGTTGAAGATTATCGAGCCAAAACCACCTTTAGGTTTGCGGCTAGCCGTGCTTATCACGACTTGGTGTTAAAGCGCATCGAAGAGCTGCGAGAAGACGAGGTTTCCGGTCACTTAACCATGTCGGAGTTCATTACACGTCGACTCTCGCCAGCGATTCGTACCTGCGAGTCAGTGGGGGAGCGCCTAGCAGATATGTCCCGCCGGATTGACCGTGTTTCGGATATGATGCGTACCCGTGTGGAGCTGTCGATTCAGGAGCAAAACCAAGAGTTGCTCTCGTCGATGGATCGTCGCTCCAAAATTCAGTTGATGATGCAGCACACGGTTGAAGGGTTATCCGTGGCGGCCATCAGTTATTACTCGATTGGTCTTTTAAAGATCATCATTGATGCACTGTATGAAAGCGGCCTCAGCTTTAATAAATACTGGGTGCTTGGTGCATCTGTACCCGTCGTGATTGGTGGTGTATGGTTAGCGACGCGCCGGATTCATAAACACTTTTTGGCGTTAGCAAAAGAGCAACGCAAGGCCGACTTGGCCGATGAGCAAGCTCGAAAGTAGTTTTAAACCCGGAGAGATCATGTCCGTAGCACAGACCCTTGAACAGCGCCTAAGCGATGCGCTTAACGTTCAACATTTAGTCATCGAGAACGAAAGCCATAAACATTCTGGCCCGGCCACCGAAAGTCATTTTAAGCTGACGCTTATCTCGGATGATTTTGATGGTAAACGTTTGGTTCAGCGTCATCAGGTCGTGTACGGCGTTGCCGGTGATTTAATGCAAAACCCCATTCATGCGCTGGCAATGCACCTGTTCACCGCCAGTGAGTGGGAGGCCAAAAACGGTCAAGTGATGCCATCCCCGAACTGTTTAGGTGGTTCCAAGGGCTGATTGCTCTAAATGCTCCATCAACGCCTGTACACTGGGCGTTAGGCGTTGTTGATCAAACACAAAGGACAGCTGACGCGTCAACTCTAACGGGGTTTGGATCGCTTTCAGTGCGCCTTGGTGTATCTCTTCTTCCAATGCCATCTTCGATAAGCAACTGATACCAAGCTTGGCTTTCACGCTTTGCTTAATCGCTTCTTGGCCACTTAATTCAAGCCGAATCGCAGGTGAGAACCCCAGTCGCTGAGTCGCCAAGTCGATGATCTCCCGTGTACCTGAGCCACGCTCGCGGAAAATCCAATTATGATGGCTTAACGCTGGGATATCGAGGCTGTCGGGTTCCTCTGGATGACCAAACACCCAAAGCTCGTCCTCAGTCCAACCTTGTATGGTTAAGTGGCTGTGAGTAGCTGGGCCTTCAATTAACCCAATCTGACATAACCCTTTCGCTACCCACTCAATCACCTGCTGAGAATTCGCGATGCGAATAGAAGGGGCCAATGCTGGATGGCGCTCGAGCAACGGGGCAAGCACTTTGGGTAATAGGTAATTCCCGATGGTGACGCTCGCGCCAATCAAGAGGGGGCCGCTGACCGCATCGCTGAAAGGGTGCTTCAGTTGGTCAGCAAGCGTCAGAATGGCGCGCACGGTGGTTAATGCACGCTCTCCCTCTGGGGTTAAGAGCAGTTCACGCCCTTGTCGATAAAAGAGGGCATAGCCCAACTGGTTCTCAAGCTCTTTTAAGGATTGGCTAGCCGCCGATTGGCTGATCGATTGCTCCTCTGCGGCTTGAGTCAATCGAGATAGACGTGCTGTCGCCTCAAACAAGCGCAAAGCACGGAATGAGCTATTAATCATCGGTTTTACTAATGTTTCATATTCAATAAATCCATTTTACTTATTTTTGGTGGTCTTTACACTGTGCTCAAAACGATTACTAAAAAAGACGAGCATACCGTGGCCTACATTTTCCTACCCATCATTGCTTTGTTGGCGATGGGGTTAAGTCATTTACCCGTTATCCAGAGTTTGGGTTTAAGTCCACTTCCCATTGCGATTGTGTTGGCGATGGTGGCGGGGCATTTTGTGGGTGAGCGAGCACCCTCTTTGGGTGAGCAGCGTTGGATTCGATTCTGCCAGCAACGCCTATTGCGAACGGGCATTGTTCTGTTTGGATTGGGGCTTACCGTGCAACAGGTCGCGTCTGTGGGTTGGGCCGCTGTGTTGCTGGATCTGTTAATGGTATCGGGTGTGCTGCTGCTCGGTTGCTACATAGGTATCCGAGTGATGAAGCTACCTGCGGATCTGGCTATTTTAACTACAGCAGGTAGTGCCATTTGTGGCGCGGCGGCGATACTCGCGACTGATTCCGTTCTTAAAGCCAAACAGCAACATGTTTGCATGGCGGTCGCGACGGTGGTGTTGTTTGGCACCACGGCGATGTTTTTGTATCCGGTGTTTTTCCCCTTCAGTGGCATGAGTGAAGCGGAATACGGCGTGTTCATTGGCAGTACCGTGCACGAGGTTGCCCAGGCCGTCGCCGCTGGGGACAGTGTAGGCGGTGCGGCTTTACAAAATGCGGTGGTGGTTAAGCTGATCCGTGTGATGTTATTGGCACCCTTTGTCGTCACGCTGGGCTGGTATTTGTTCTCAAGCGAGGCGAAAGAATCAAACCGCGAACAGCGAATCCTCAAGGGGTTACCCATTCCATGGTTTGTGTTTGGGTTTATCGCCGTCGTGATGATCAACAGCTGGTTGCTGCCAGAGGTTGCCTCAGTAAGCTTGCTGGAAGCTATTCGAGCCAAAGCACACATCATCAGCCAGCTGTGTTTAACATTGGCGATGGCTTCTTTGGGGTACCAAACACGGGTGGCCATCTTAAAACAAGCAGGCCCTAAACCAATGATGTTGGCGGCCTTTCTGTTTATTGCCTTAATGCTGGGCGGATATGGATTAAACCAGACGTTAATCGCGCTCTAGGGTGTGTCGCATCTAAGCGACAGCCAATAAAAAAAAACGCCAACTCACGTTGGCGTTTCGTTGGCGTTTTTATGCTCAGATCGGTGATTAATCGTTCTGGCAGATGCTTTCAAACAGCTGAAAGTATTCTGGGAAGGTCTTTCGCGTACAGCCAGGGTCATTGATGGTGACCGGTGTATCACTCAAGGCCACCAACGAGAAGCACATCGCCATGCGGTGATCATCATAGGTATCGATGCTGGCATGCTTTAACGTATCGGTTGGGGTGACTTCGATAAAATCTTCCCCTTCCACAACGCCGGCACCGACTTTGCGTAACTCGGTGGCCATTGCGCTTAAGCGGTCTGTTTCTTTAACGCGCCAGTTATAGATGTTGCGAATGGCCGTGGTGCCCTCGGCAAACAGGGCTGCGGTTGCGATGGTCATGGCAGCATCTGGGATATGGTTCATGTCCATATCCACGGCATTTAATGCACCTTTGCCAGTCACTTCGATGAAGGTTGGGCCGTAGGTCACTTCGGCCCCCATCGCTTCGAGTACTTCGGCAAAGCGTTTGTCGCCTTGAACGCTGTCAGCCCCCACGCCATAGACACGTACGGTACCGCCCTTAATGGCGGCCGCGGCAAGGAAGTAAGAAGCAGAAGAGGCATCGCCTTCGACCATGATCTCACCTGGCGATTGATACGTTTGGCCCGCTTTTACAACAAAGCGCTGGTAGTCTTGGTTATCAACCTCGACCCCAAACAGCTTCATAGTATGCAGGGTAATGTCGATGTATGGCTTAGACACCAACTCACCATCAACGGTGATGGTGAGGTCGCTTTCTGCCAGTGGTGCGGCCATCAATAGGGCCGTCAAAAACTGACTGGAGATGTTCCCTTTGATGCTGACTTCGCCACCTTTCAAACCGTGTGCACGGATACGAAGGGGCGGGTAGTTGTCATCGCCTAAGTAGGTGATGTCAGCGCCGAGTTGACGCAGGGCATCCACAAGGTCACCAATGGGGCGCTCGTACATGCGAGGCTCGCCGGTCAGTTCATATTCGCCGTTGCTAAGGCACAGTGCAGCACACAACGGGCGCATCGCCGTACCGGCATTACCCAAAAAGAGATGATCGCTGGCTTGGCCTAACGGGCCTGCTTGACCTGTGAGTGTGCAGGTACGCTTATCGTCCGATAAGGAATACTCCACACCCATGCTCGATAAGGCATTGAGCATGTGACGCACATCATCACTGTCCAATAAGTTGGTGATTGTTGTGGTGCCTTTGGCCAGGGTGGCCAGTAGCAGAATGCGGTTCGAGAGGCTTTTAGACCCAGGGATCTGGACTTCTCCAGATACGGATTCAACCGGTTGTAACGTCAAGCTATCCATCAGGCTACTCTTTTGCGTACAGTCTTTAATTCGATCTTTTTGTAAGGTGGTATAACCTACCTTGAGTTGCAAGAGAGGTCGAGCCTTGTTTTGTAAAAACCGACTTTTATCGTCTGCCTAGTCAGGATACAGAAGGGTAGGTCGCTTTATTGACCCGCATCAATGTGACGCAGTGCATCTTTAACGATACTGAAATTGGTTAAAGGGATAAGTGAAAACCATTAACCACTCAGTTTCCTTGGTAATACAGGTGTCGTTTATGACCGTTGAACATCATGCTTTGATTCTTGATCTACCCGAGTACCGTGATGAAATTCACACACTGAAAACCAGCGATGCACACTTTGCTCGCCTATTTGATGAATACCACGACATTACCAAACAAGTTGAACTGATGGAGGCCGAAGTCACGCCTGCATCAACCCAAGCAGAAGAGTCTTTGAAACTTAAACGCGTACAATTAAAAGATCAGATGTACGCCATGATCAAAGAGCAATCAGCAACCGCCTAATCGGGTTGTCTGAACCGATCTTTTAAACGTGCTTTCGCCTCGCTTGTTAAGCGGGGCTTTTTTATGGCGTTATTCCAAAGGCAGGCTGGTACACTTACCTCGCATCCTAACGTAAGAGGTGTTATGAAAAGCCAGCCACCCATCTTCGATTTTAATTACATTCGTAATATCGCGCTTGATCATAAAAAGCAGCTCATACTGGCTAATCTTGTCGCCATTTTGGCGGCGTGTGCGGCCGTCCCGTTACCTTTATTGATGCCCTTATTGGTTGACGAGGTGCTGCTGGAAAAACCGGCAGGCATGGTCGAGACCGTGAATACATGGTTCCCACCAGAGTGGCATGGCCCTGTGCTGTACATTGGCGTGATCTTGCTGTTTACCATTGTACTTCGATCCATGGCCTTGGTGTTGAACGTTTGGCAGTCGCGTCAATTTACCCTGATCTCCAAGGATATGATCTTTCGGATGCGCCAAACCTTGCTTCAGCGTTTAGGCAAGGTGGCCATGTCCGAATATGAGACCATGGGAAGTGGGGCGGTGAGCTCTCATTTTGTGACGGACCTCGACACGATTGATCGATTTGTAGGGACCTCCATAAGCAAGGTTCTGGTTGCCAGCTTATCGATTTTAGGCACGGCCATCATTTTGTTGTGGATGCATTGGCAGTTGGCGCTCTTCATTTTGTTTCTGAACCCCTTGGTGATCTATGTCACCATGAAGATCGGTAAGCGGGTAAAGGAGCTAAAACGCACCGAAAACTCAGCGTATGAGGTATTTCAAGGGGCTTTGACAGAAACCTTGGATGCCATTCAGCAAATCCGTACCGCAAACCGCGAATCACATTACTTAAGCCGATTGGTGGGCTTGGCAGAAGGGGTAAAAGAGTCGTCCTCCTCGTTTGAGTGGAAAAGCGAAGCGGCAGGCCGGTTCAGCTTTATGGTGTTTTTAATCGGCTTTGACGTGTTTCGTGCAGTGTCGATGTTGATGGTGGTGTTCTCTGGTTTGTCAGTCGGACAGATGATGGCTGTGTTTGGCTATTTGTGGTTCATGATGGGGCCGGTTCAGGAGGTCCTAAACATGCAATACGCGTACTTTGGGGCCAAAGCGGCACTTAAACGGGTCAACAGCCTGCTTTCACTCAAACAAGAGCCTGAGTACCCCGCGCAACAAAACCCGTTTGAGTGCGCGCAAAGCGGCGTTAGCCTGCAAGTGCGGGACTTACACTTTAGCTACAACGATGAGTTGGAGGTATTAAAAGGGGTGGATCTCCACATTCCAGCGGGCGAGAAGGTGGCGTTCGTCGGTGCCAGTGGTGGGGGAAAATCCACCTTGGTGCAGCTTTTACTGGGCTTGTATCAACCAAGCCAAGGCCAGATCCTCTTTAACGGCATCCCGGTGAATGAGATCGGTTTTGAGGCGGTCCGAGAAAACATAGCAACGGTGCTTCAGCACCCGATTTTGTTTAATGGGACGGTGCGCTCCAATCTCACCATGGGGCGAGATGTCGATGACAGTGCTTTGTGGTCGGCCTTGGCGGTTGCTCAGTTAGATGAGTTTGTCGAGGGCCTTGATGCGAAGCTTGATACCCAAGTAGGTCGACAGGGTGTGCGCCTTTCGGGTGGTCAGCGCCAGCGCCTTGCTATCGCACGTATGGTGCTGAGCGACCCACAAGTGGTGATTCTGGATGAAGCAACCTCCGCCCTGGATACAGAGACAGAAGGTCGACTGCATGCCGCCTTGGACGCCTTTTTACAAGGTCGAACGGTATTGATCGTGGCACACCGCTTTAGCGCCGTACAACAAGCCGATACGGTGTATGTGTTTGATGATGGGCGCATCGTGGAGCGTGGGGATCATCAAACCCTGCTATCCAATAAAGGCGTGTATGAACGGCTCTATGGCGCTTATCAGCAGGCTTAAGGAATCATTTTGTTCAGCTTTTGTCTGAGTTTCATGATTCATACTGAGCTCGATGTTTAATAAAAGGAAAGAGACATGAAAAAGCAGCGCATAGCACAAGTGGCTGGTTTGGTTCTGGTGTCAGCGTTAGTAACAGGATGTGCTAGCCCAAGCTTAACCGGCTCTGCCTACAGCCAAGCCGATGCACGCAAAGTTCAAACGATCCGTTACGGCACGGTCACATCAGTAACGCCAGTGGTTATCGAAGGGCGCAAAGATGGTGTTGTGGGTACCGGTGCTGGTGCACTCATTGGGGGTATTGCGGGCAGTACCATTGGTGGCGGCCGCGGCTCGAGCATTGCGACGGTGATAGGCGCGGTTGCTGGTGGTTTGGCAGGTTCCAAAATAGAAGAGAACACAACCCGTAAGCAAGGCCAAGAAGTTCAGATTCGACTTGCCAGTGGCCAAGAGATTTCGGTCGTACAAGAGGTCGAAAATCAGCGTTTCTTCCAAGTGGGTGATCAGGTTCGCATTTTGGAAGGTCGTGGTGCGACTCGTGTGACCTACTAACTCGCCTGTCCTACTAAAATGTGTCCTACTAATAAGTAGCGTTTGATCGACAAAAAAGGCTGCCCTAGGGCAGCCTTTCTGGTTTAAGCAATAAGCTTAAGATCAGTCTTGTTGCTTGCGCGGTTCGCGAGGCTTGGATGGCGCGCCATCACGTTTGCCGCCGCTGCGCTTTTTAGGGCCGCCTGGTTTGCGATCTGAAGAAGGCTTATCAGATGGCTTGATGGTGCCATCAACCGCTTTTGCATTCAGTTTCTGACCGCAAACAATGATTTTCTTCAGCGTATCCAGCAACTCTTTTGGTAGGCCTGCTGGCAAGTCAACAAACGTCGCCTTATCGCGGATATCGATGTGGCCGATGTATTGGCTTTCGATGTCAGCTTCGTTCGCGATCGCGCCAACGATGTTACCCGGCTTAACGTGATGCTCACGACCTACCGATAGGCAGTAACGTTGCATCTCGATGTCGTAGTTTGCATCTTTGCTCTTACGCTCACGTTTTTCGCGCTTGCGATCACCGCGATCGTCACGGTCTCCGCGATCACGATCGCGTCCACGCGCTTCTGGCAGTTCTTTTTCAGTCAACAACAAAGGCGTGTTGCCTTGAAGCAAAGACGCCAGCGCCGCCGCGATGAAGATCGGGTCGGTGTCGTGTTCTTGCTGGTAAGTGCTCAGCAACTCAACGTATTGAGCCAGATCTTCATTGTCCAGCTGGTTGCTGATCTGCTGTTTAAAGCGATCAACACGTTTTACGTTGATGTCGGCTGCGCTTGGCAGTTCCATGCGATCGATCTTTTGGCGTGTTGCCTGTTCAATCATGCGCAACATGCGTTGTTCACGTGGTGCAACGAACAGAATTGCTTCACCTTCGCGACCAGCACGACCGGTACGACCGATACGGTGTACGTAAGACTCGGTGTCGTATGGGATGTCGTAGTTCAATACATGGCTGATACGCTCAACGTCCAAACCACGTGCAACGACGTCCGTCGCTACCAGGATATCGATCTTACCTTGCTTGAGGCGTTCTACAGTGCGTTCGCGCAGCTGCTGAGATACATCGCCGTTTAATGCTTCGCAAGCGTAACCACGCGCGGTCAGTTTCTCGGACAGCTCAATCGTTGCGGATTTGGTGCGAACGAAGATCAGCATCGCGTCAAACTGCTGCATCTCAAGAATACGGGTTAGAGCGTCCAGTTTGTGGAAGCCGCTTACACGCCAGTATTTCTGAGTGATGGTGGTGGCTGTTGCCGTTTTGCTGGCAATCTTGATCTCTTCTGGGGATTTCAAGTGTTGCAGAGCAAGGCGGCGAATCGCTTGTGGCATGGTGGCTGAGAACAGGGCGATCTGACGTTCAGATGGCGTGTGTTCCAGAATCCAATCAACATCATCAATGAAGCCCATGCGAAGCATTTCGTCCGCTTCGTCGAGTACCAGAGCTTTCAGTTGATCCAATACCAAAGAGCCACGGCGGATGTGATCCATAACACGGCCTGGTGTACCTACGATGACTTGAACACCGCGGCGCAATTGGCGCAGCTGGCTGTCATACGCAGAACCGCCGTAAATAGGCAGTACGTGGAAATCTTTGATGTGGCGAGCGTACGTTTGGAACGCTTCAGCTACCTGAATGGCCAGCTCGCGCGTTGGCGCCAGCACCAGCAATTGAGGTACTTTTTTCGATGTGTCGATACGGGTGATCAACGGAAGCGCAAAAGCAGCCGTTTTACCGGTACCGGTTTGCGCTTGGCCGAGCAAATCTTTGCCAGCTAATAAATGCGGGATGCTGGCGGCTTGAATCGGCGATGGCGTTTCGTAGCCGATTTCTTGAAGGGACTGCAATAAAGGCGCAGCCAAGCCCAAGTCATGAAAGGTGGGCTGGTTGTCTGATGACATTGATAAAACCTGTGTAATGTAATCGCGGCTGGGATTCAGCCAGATAGGATAAATAATCAGCACAGCAGTATAGAGCATGTTGTGCTGCTAAGATAGCGAATTTCACATTACAACGTTTCTTTTGCCCAATTTCGAGTGGCTTCTATGTCAATTCCCGGAAGTTCGCGTGTTAACAACGCATCAATACAGGCTTTTGGGCTGGCTTTTTCGATCAAAACTTCGTGATATTCGCTTCGGCCACCGAGCAGGGTTCGGTATTCTAGGTAACCAAATAGCGTCGCGCGACCTTCACGTTTACCGGTCGAACCCCAAACATAGACAGGGCAGTCGTACAACGGGTGGGTAACGATCTGCGAAAACGTGAACGGATCCTTGTTAGCGGTGTGCGTGTCGCTTGGTGGATGGGCGTTGTCTGGGGAGTAGTAGTGTGCTTCAAACATAGAGTGCTCCTGATAATCGTATTAGGAGCTGACGCAGACCCTATTGGTTGCTGATCAAATCAGCCACATCAGTAGTAGGTACCACCTTGCCAGGGTTGGCAGGTTGGTGAGGGCGTCAGCCCTGCTCTGGATGTCCTTCACACATTAGCAATAGGTGATTACAAAAGCAACACAGTGTTAAGCGGTAACCCAGAGAATTTCAGCATCGTCTTGGCTGGTGGAAATGACCGCATGGCCCATCTCACAATCGTAATAGACGCTATCCCCTTCAAAGAGTTGCACCGGCTCATAAAACTCCGAAAAAAACAGCACTTCGCCTCGGATCACAAACAGCAGCTCTTCGCCTTCGTGCCGTACCCAGTCGCCAAACTCATCGAAGCTGCGTGCACGAACGGTGGTTCGGTACGGCAGCATCTTCTTGCGGGTTAACTGATTGGCCAGTAATTCATGTTCGTAAGTAACGGTGGGGTGCGGTTTACCTTCACCTTTACGTGTGACATCGCGACGACCACGTGCGCCATTACCATGCGTCGGTTGGGTAAAGAGCTGCGGTATGTTGATGCCAAGCCCCTTAACCAATTTAGTGACCGCACTAAAGGTCGGTGATATCTGCTCGTTTTCTATTTTAGACAGGGTGGAGCGGGCAAGGCCTGTCAGTTTGCTGGCCTCTTCTAGTGTTAGGTTTTGGCTTAGACGAATTTCACGCACGCGCTCGCCCAGCTTTAACGTTTCGACAGTATGATCATCATGCGTTAAGCGGGTGACTTCAAAAGCGGGGTTGGGTTGCGGGTGAATAGGTTGGTCTGACATCTAAGCATCCTGAACTGCACTAACTCGGCCCCAAACGTTTGGGCAAACAAACATAATAAACAATCGATGCCATTGTGCCTATCGTGAAAAGCGACGTTTCTTTTTTCCCATGCGAAATCAGCAGGTTCCACTTTTTTCTTACATAGAACCTGCCAAAGCGTAAGGGTTAAGCGGCGCGGTAGGTCTTGCCGGGTTCACGTTAAGGCAAATACCCGTTAAGCCCGATTTGCAGTTACGGCAGCGGCCACACGCAATATTGAATGGTACCGAGACGATATCACCCGCCTCTAGGAACTCAACATCACGAACGGTCTCAATGATAATGCCCGTGATTTCGTGACCAAGCACTAAGCCCTCTGGGGCCGTGGTTCGACCGCGCACCATGTGTTGATCGCTACCACATATGTTGGTGGTCAGTACTTGAAGGATAACGCCGTGATCACATTTGCGATTGCCCAGTGATAATTCAGGGAAGGCAATGGACTCTACAGCGACTTTGCCAGGGCCTTTAAAAACGACCCCGCGGTTATGAGAAGCAGACATGTTGAAACTCCGGTGTATTATTTTTGTTTGGAGCTCACACGGTAGCGCTCGTACAAATGCGAATTTGTCCAGAAGCGTCACGCTATCCATTAGAAGCGGCGGTGAATATTGAGCACAGACCTCAATAGCTCGGTATACTTAGCCCAGAATTGGACAACAAGGACGGATTCATCCAATGACATGGCTTCTTGAAGTCGCTCTCTGGCTGGTGTGGGAGTTTCTCATTAATTTTGTGATCTACAACACCGGTGTTTTGTTGCTTCGCGTTGTTTCGGTGGGCTATTGGGATTATGAATTGAACCCGATGGGCGTGACCGACTTCGATACGGGACGAGGTTCACTTTGGCCTTATCTTGTTGGGGTCTTGTTTTATGGCTTGATCATCTTCGGGCTGTTTAGCTAAGTTTCTTTTCTCGAATGACTGCTCTTATCTTACAAGGATGTCGAATGATAAATCGTAGTTCTGCTCGGCAATTGCAATATGTTGTCTACGCCGTAGCCCTCATAATTACCTTAGCGTGTTTGATGATGACCATCTTGATGCGAGAAGGTTTGCCAGTGGATGGCAGTACCGTGCTAAGTCGGATGATCTTCATAGATCAAAACACCGCGCTTTGGAGTGCTTCTTGGTGTGTTTGGATGTTTGCTGCCATTGGGTTGTACCTGTTTTGCGCGGTGTTTGCCTCGCAATTGAATCCATCCGTGTTTCGAACCGTGGGTTTGGCGTTAGTGGGGATGGGCATTCCGGCAGATCTCTCTGCAGAAGTGATTTACGCCTTTATTATCCCAAAACAGATCGTGTTAGATACAGGCCCTGATTTGATTATCTTTTTAGAGCAGCTTGCCAGCCATTTAACCGGCTTTCTGGGTAACGGCTTATATAACTTGGGCGGGTTGATGCTAACGCTTTTGGCGTTTTCGCAGAAAAAACTCCCTCTATGGTTGCTTGCCCCCGGCATTTTGGCCTGGTTGCTGGGCTTGGCGTTGTCTGTCTCGATCGCGGTTGATGCAATGAAAGCTGCTGAGATCTTTACCGCATTAAGCATGACGATAAGCACTCTTTGGATGGTGGTCTGGGCGAAAACACGGTTAGCGGATTGATGGAGTACATCTTGCTGAAAGTCATCCACATTGGTGCACTTCTGATGTGGATTGGCCCGGCCTTAGGCGCATGGTGTGTTCTTAAAGTTGCTGAACGCAAAACACCCCTCACTAACCCAGTATTAGCTAAGGTTAGCCGAGTGTTTTTCTGGATGGTGACGTTAGAGCACATCGCCTTTCTGGCTTTGTTGGCAACCGGTATCACAATGGCCAAACAGTACGGTTGGTGGGGGAGTGATTGGCTCAATCAGAAGTTGCTGATTGTGATGGGCGTTATCGTACCCCTTGAAATAATCGATATTATCCTTGGTAATGTGATCGTGGCCAGAGCCAGCAAACGTCTGCATCAAGGGGGTGGCATCAGTGTTACCGAACGAACGTGCATCCATTTCTACCATGGGCCTTTTACTATCTTGGCTCTGGTGTTGATTCCGATCACCGTCTTTTTAGTGATGTACTTGGCGGTTGGTAAAGTGCCGTTTTAAGGAATCACAATCTCATACAAAAGTGCATTACTCCATTCATCAATAAAGCGGCGCTGCTTTAATTGATCCAGATAGACCATGAGCGCAGGGCCAAGTGGAATGGGTTTTAGCTGCAATGGGTATCGGCGTTTGAGTGATGATGCGGTGTATGGGCCTGTGGCGTCTGGGTGTAGGGCGATTAATCCGCTCTCTTTGGCGATGATCTGTTGGCCCGGTAACGAGAGTAGATAGCGCATAAAGGCTTTGGCACTCTCTGGGTGGTCGGCGTATTTGCTGATGAAAGCGACCCGGCTCATGACGAGGGTGTAATCCTCTGGAAAGATTACCCCTAAGCGTGAATCGTGCTCGATCTGGTTCAATACATACGAGCCAAGTAAGTTATACCCCAAAACGATTTCGCCGGTTTCCAGTCGGTCAATGATCTCACTGGTACAACAATGCAACTGGGCGACGGCTCGGCCTAAATTCTCTTTTAGTCGGCTGCTGATGCTGGAGTTTATCTCATCTTGCGAAGCAAACATGTAGCCGACGCCTGATAGCCGGATGTCATACGTGCCGATACGATGGGTATAGAAGTCGGTGCCGTTGCGGATGGCTAAGGCCAGCTCCTCGTGGGTTTTGGGCAGTTCTCGGTTGCGAAACGCAGCGCGGTTATAGGCCATGACCACCGGTTCAAAGGTGAATCCAAATGCTTCGTTGCGCCAACGCGCCCAGTCGGGCAGTCGGTCGATGACGGGGTCTTCAAAGCGTTGAGCGTAACCATCGTTAACCAGCTTAACTTGCAGGTCGGCCGCTGAGCTGATCACCACATCCGGCATGGCCGCATCAGGTAAGTGGCGAAGGGTGTTGTAGAGCTCACTGGTTTGAAACTCTTGGTAGTAAATATTGATCGATGACTCGTTTAAAAACGCATCGATTACCGGCTTAATCGCACTGGTGTCGGTTGCGCTGTAAATGACCAAGTCCGCTTCGTAAGCGTGTTCCACAATACCTGCGTGCAAGGTCGCGCTTAACGTTGATACCCAAAGCAGGCATGCGGAGCGTGCGGTGCGAACTAAGCGATTAAACCGCGGGCTCATTGGTATCCTCCTTAGGCAGGTTAGGGGGCAAAATGGGCAGATAGATCTTAACCCTAAGACCGCCGCTTGGGCTGTCACTGAGTTTTAGAACCCCTTCGTGCGCCGTTACCACCGTATCAACAATCGCTAAGCCTAAACCGCTGCCGTTATGGGTGTTATTCAGTAACCGTGAAAATCGACGGGTAGCTTGGCGGCGTAAATGGGGTGGGATTCCCGGGCCTCGGTCATCAATTTGGATCAGTGTCATCATTTTTTGCTGTACCAGCTCAACCGATAGTCGCACATCAATGTGGTTATCCGGCGGGCCGTACTTCACAGCATTATCGAGCACATTACGCAGCGCTTCTTTAAGGCTGATCCGGTCCCCTTGGATCTTCATTTGGTCATCGTCGGCATGATAAGAAAACTCAATAGGCGTGTGTGCGTAATCGCGAACCACCTCGGTCAGGATATCCGTTACCCATTTATTCAGGTGGAGTACTTCTGGGTATTGGGTGTCGCTTCGGTGCGTAACCAGCGCGTGGGCGAGTAATTGATTAGTAAGTCTGGTTAATTGCTCGTATTGATGACGGATTTTGCTTAAACGAAGCTGTAAGTCCTTTGGGTTATCGGTTTGCAACGCGATGTCCAATTGGCCTTGTAACCCGCCTAAACTGCTTCGGATTTGGTGCGAGGCATCGGCAATAAACATCTGCATAGTGTCAAGGTTTTGCAGTAATTGGCTTTGATAATCGTTGATTGCGTTTACCAATGGAGCTGCTTCTTGAATGGGGGTTTCAGGTATTGGGGATCGGTCCAAAATTGGGCGGCGCTTCAGTAAGTCCGATATCTGATTAAGGGGCAGCAGGGTTTGGCGAATCCCAAAACCCACCAGTAACAGGGTTAACAGTAAGATACCGACTAAGCCAAACAGCGCGTTGTAAAAGATCTCATCGGCAAGCTCATTACGCGCTTGGCGCGTTTGTCCTAGCAGAATTGTCACCCAGCCAGAGGCAACCGGCGAGATAATCCGCTTACTCTGAACCACCATACTTAACGCTTCGCCTTTGTAGCCTTCGGTGTAAAACTGTGGCTGGCTTGAGGGGACGTAATTCTTAGGTTCAGGCAGTCCAGTGTACCCGGTGAGGTGTTGACCGTTGTGATCAAGCACTTCGTAAAAGATCTTATCGTCGGGGGCAAGCTCCAGCATGGAAAGTGCCGCATAGGGCAGGTCTAAATCGATCTGGCCTTCGCGCACGGTCACACGCTCTAAAATCGAGATACTGGCGCTGTTTAGTAGGCGGTTAAAGGAGATATCCGCAGCGCGTTTAGCGTAGCTCCAAATCCCGGCGCTTAACATCAGGAAAACAATGGCCATAATGACGGCCGTTTGCACAATCAATTGTTGACGAAGCGAGTAGCCATTAATCATCAACGTGGCCTAAATAGCCGAGCCCACGAATGGTTTTGATGTGCAGTGATGAGTCCGAGAGTTTTTTTCTTAGGCGTGTCAGGGTTTGTTCGATGGCATTGGGGGTGTGTGCTTCATCGTAGGTGTAGAGTCGATTGGCGATCTCCTCTTTGGTGAGCACCCGGTCTAGATTTTTAATGAACAGCTCAAGCAGCTGTGTCTCGCGCAAGCGAAGCTCGATGGGCGTTTGGTTAACCGATACCTGATGCGTTGCTCGATCAAACACCAGATTGCCGCACACAATGGTGTTGCTGGCTTCGCCGCGTTCGCGTCGAAGTAGGGCGCGGCAACGTGCGGCCAATTCGCGAAAGTCGATCGGTTTGACCATGTAATCGTCGGCACCCAAATCTAAAGCACTGACACGGTCATCGATCTCGGAGCGTGCTGTCAAAATCAGTACGGGAATAGCATTGCCTGCGCTTCGCAAAGACTGCAACAACTGGTAGCCACTGCGCCCTGGTAAGTTGATGTCTAAGATCAACAGATCAAAGTCACTAAAATCCAAAGTGCGTTCGGCCTGCTCGACAGAACCTGTCCAGTCGAGAGGGTGCCCCATTTGGCGGAAGTACTCCTGAGTGGCATCCGCTAGGGCTTCGTTGTCTTCAATTAACAGTATTCGCATGCGTGTAGCATATCCTCGTTTAAGGGTACGGCAAGGGCTTGTTAAAAAAATTTTCCGTGTCAGGTCGGTGTCAGGTTTGTAGAGTATTGTGCTTTAGCGCTCAATGAGCGTCTCACTATCTAACAACAAAAACAGACAATTTGGAGAGCCCCATGAAGTTTCAACTTCGTTCCCTTGCTTTGGCAGCAGGTCTGGCTACCGCAATGAATGCAATGGCATTCGAACCCTCTAAACCCGAATGTATCGCGCCTGCAAAACCCGGTGGTGGTTTTGACTTAACCTGTCGCATCGTATCCAACGGCTTCAAAGACGCAGGTCTTATGGAAGTTCCTATGGCCGTTACCTTTATGCCAGGTGGTGTGGGTGCTGTGGCCTATAACCACATCAATGCGAGCCGTCGTGATGATGGTAATGCGCTGGTGGCTTTTAGCTCGGGTTCATTGCTGAACATTGCCCAAGGTAAATTTGGTCGTAACCTAGATGAAAACGCTGCTCGCTGGGTTGGCGCGGCAGGTGTGGACTACGGTGCGGTTATCGTTAAAGCCGATGCGCCTTGGAACACACTTGAAGAGCTGGTCGAAGATGTTAAAAAAGACCCTTCTAAGTTTGTACTCGGCGCCGGTGGTGGTGTCGGTAGCCAAGACTGGATGAAAGCGGCGATTTTGATGAAGTCGGTCGGTGTTGATCCTAAATCCATGCGCTATGTTGCTTATGAAGGGGGCGGTGAAGCCACGGCTGCCTTGATGGGCGGTCACATCCAAATCTACCCAGGTGATGTGGGTGAAATGGTAGGTCAAATGGAAGCGGGCAAGCTGAAAATGCTGGCTGTTATGGCACCGAATCGCCTTGAAGGTGAGTTTGCGGCCATTCCTACCGCAAAAGAAGCGGGCTTTGATGCGGAGTGGACCATTCTTCGTGGTTACTACTTAGGCCCAGACGTATCTGATGATGCTTATGATTACTGGGCTGCCCAGTTTGAAAAAGCGTACGAGAATGATGCGTTTATCAAAACCGTCGAAGACAAAGGCCTGATGCCGTTTAAAATGTCGGGCGAAGAGTTTGAAGCTTACGTAAAAGGCCGCGTGGGCTACATGCGTGACCTTGCAAAAGACGCTGGCTTAATTAAGTGAGATCAACAATGTACGACCGCATTTTTGCGGGTACATTGCTGGTGCTGTCCGGACTTCTTGTCTGGGCAGCCGTTAAGTTAGATGTACCCTTTCAATACGAACCCCTTGGGCCAAAAGCCTTCCCGATCATTTTAGGTGTGTTGCTGGCCATTGCCTCTATTTGGCTGATGATCAAACCCAGTAAAAACAGTTGGCATCCGACCAAAGAGCTGCTGGTTAATTTGTTGACCGGTTTGGTCTTGATGGCGGTGTATGCGTACCTGTTTGAACACGCGGGCTTCATCATCTCAACCTTTGTGGTTGGCAGTGTATTCAGCTGGTTGTTTGGCGAAAAACCAATCAAAGCTGCGATCTATGCCCTGATCATGAGTGTGGCGAGCTACTTCCTCTTGAAGCACGCCTTGCAACTGAATGTACCTACGGGTATCTGGCTGTCCGGCTTGTTCTAAGGGAGACACCTGATGGATGTTTTAAGTTATTTAGCAACCGGCTTCTCGGTGGCTCTGCTCCCGCTCAACCTTTTTTTAGTGTTAGTGGGCTGTTTTGTAGGAACCCTGATTGGCTCATTGCCGGGTATCGGTCCAATCAACGGGGTAGCGATTCTTTTGCCTTTGGCCTACGCCATGGGTTTTCCGCCGGAGTCTGCATTGATTTTGCTGGCCGGTGTGTATTACGGTGCTGAGTACGGCGGCCGTATCTCCAGTATTTTGTTGAACGTGCCAGGCGATGCCGGTGCGATCATGACCACTCTGGATGGCTACCCATTATCCCGCAAAGGCGAAGGCGGCCGAGCGCTCGCACTGTCAGCGGTCAGCTCCTTCTTCGGCAGTATGGGGGCCCTGTTAATGATGGTGTTTACCGCACCTTTACTGAGCCAGCTAGCCATCCAGTTTGGCCCGTCAGAATACGTATGGCTGATGGTGTTTGCCTTTACCTGTCTTGCAACCATGGTGGGCAGCCGCCCAATGAAAACCTTGGTAGGCGTGCTGATCGGTTTGGTTTTGGCTACTGTCGGTGTTGACTCTGGTACGGGCGTACTGCGCTTTACCATGGGCATTCCTAACTTCTTTGATGGCGTGGATTTCTTGGTGGTGGTGATCGGTATGTTTGCCATCTCGGAAGTCTTGGTATTGCTCGAAAGCTGGGCGAAGAACGATCTTAACATTACCCCTGTGGGCAAAAGCTTTGTCTCAATGGCGGATCTGTTAAAAGTGAAGTGGGTGATTTTGCGCTCTACTGTGGTTGGCTTCTTGATTGGTGTGCTGCCGGGTACCGGTGCATCCATTGCCAGTGCGGTGGCATACGGTACCGAAAAGCGCATGGCCGAAGGCGATGACGAACACTTTGGTGAAGGCGATATCCGCGGTTTGGCTGCGCCAGAAGCGGCGAATAACGCATCGGCTGCAGGTGCGATGGTGCCTATGTTGACGCTGGGTATTCCAGGCAGTGGTACAACGGCCATTTTGTTGGGCGCGTTGTTGATGTTTAACATCACCCCAGGTCCTTTGTTGTTTGAACAACGCCCTGAGATTGCATGGGGTCTAATTGCCTCGATGTTTGTTGGTAACATCGCTTTGTTGGTGATGAACCTTCCGCTGATCGGGTTGTTCGTCCGCTTGCTTTCGATTCGCCAATCTTACTTGGTACCGATCATTGTAATGTTGACGTTCATTGGTATCTACTCGATCCATGGCGATAGCTTCGACCTCTACTTTATGGTGATTTTGGGTATCTTTGGCTTCTTGCTTCGTAAGCTGCACTTCTCACTGGCGCCGGTCATTTTGGGTCTTGTGTTGGGTGAGGTACTGGAAGAGAACCTACGCCGTGCGTTATCCATCAGTGGTGGCGATTGGGGCATCTTACTAAACGGCGCAATGACCTACAGCCTTGCTGTTGCGACGGTGTTGGCGTTGTTTGCCCCTTTATTGATGCGCACGTTAAAAAAGCGTAAGGCGATGGCGCAAACGGCCGACGTCGATGAGTAAGTTGGACTGAACGTGTTATCTGTCGAATCCTGCCAAAGGGATGACGGTTGGGGGTAGCCTTCGGGTTACCCCTTTTTTTTGGAAGTAACATTACAATAACTAAGGTTTTTGATCCGATGTTGATCATACTGCGGACCGTAATCATCGGTTGTATTGGCGCATGGGGAGCGCATTTTTTAGGTTTGCCATCCTCTTGGTTGGTTGGGGCACTCATTGCTGTGGTGGCGTCTGGTGTTATGGGCATCAAAGTGGCGATGCCCAAATCAACCACGACGATGATCAGTCTGTTTCTTGGGATATCCGTCGCACAGAACATAAGCTCGGACTTGGTTAACGAGTTGTCCCACTGGGGGCGTTCGGCGGCCTTGCTTTGCTTGATGATGGCGGCGCTGTTATTGGTTATGTACCGCTACTACAAACGACTGCCTGGGTGGCAGCGCGAAGAGGCGATGTTTTGTTCGGTGCCCGGTAACTTAGCCATCATCATGTCGATGGCACCCGAAACCGGAGCCAACGTACGGCGTATTGCGTTAGTGCACAGTGTTCGGTTGTTGTTTTTGGTGTTTTTAGTCCCGATGTTTTTACCCTTGGCCGAGCGTGAACTGACTTTAGAGGGCTTATACCTTGAGCACCCGGAGCAGATGGTCGCTACCTTTGTGCTGGCCATCGCTTTGGGGTGGTTGTTTAAACGATGCAAAGTCCCCGCGGCGATGCTGGTGGGCGGTTTGGTATCGACGATTGTGCTTCGTGAGTTACTGGGCTGGGATTGGAAACTGCCCAGTGTGTTTTTGTTAGCCCTGTTGGTGTTTTTAGGCTGCGCGACTGGCAGCCGATTTGATGGTATTAAGTTGGCCGATGTGCTTCCCGAGTTAAAAGCCGCTGCGGGGGGCTTGGTGATCACCTTGGTGATTTCGGCAGTGTTTGCGGTCATTCTGCATTACTGGACGGGCGTCTCGTGGACGCAGGCTTTGTTGGCCTACGCACCGGGTGGAATGGAAGTGATGATCGCCATTGCGATGAATCAAAACGTGGACCCTTTGTTTGTTGCAACCCATCAGATGTTTAGGATGCTGACCATGAGCTTGATGATCCCCATCTTGTTGTTCCATCTTAAAAAGCGTAAAACGGTCTAGGCGTTTGGTCTAACCCATATCATTTAAGGTATGAAATGGCAGTGAAAAGGTTATTATTCTGCCCTTACGACCGTAAACGCAGCGGCGTAAAATACTCCCTTTTTTATCATCAGACCTTTCCATGAACGCTGCCCCTCCAACTCAATCACCTTCTGCAAAGTGCTCACCGAGTGAGCGCTACCGACACGTACTGAGCGAAAAAGGCTATGTAGAAGACCCGATTCAACGACGGGCACTCACCGAGTTGGATCGTATTTGGCGTGAGCTTCAACAAGCGCCCAAACGCCTAAGTATGACCCAGCGAGTGTTGGGCGCTAAGAACGCGCCTGTGATGGGTTTATATTTGTGGGGCGATGTGGGTCGTGGCAAAACGTTTTTGATGGATCTGTTCTTTGAAAGCTTGCCGTTATCCGACAAGCTTAGGATGCACTTTTACCATTTTATGGTGCATATCCACACCGAAATGACCGCGGTGTCGGGGAAGAAGAACCCGCTGGATGTGATCGCAAAGCGACTGGCCGCGCGTTGTAAGGTGCTTTGTTTTGATGAGTTTTTTGTAACCGATATTGGTGATGCGATTCTGATCGGCAACCTGTTTAAAGCCTTGTTTGAGCGGGGCGTTACCGTCGTAACAACGTCGAACATCCCGATTGAACGCCTGTTTATGGATGAGTTACATAAGCATCGATTTGATCCTGCCCGTGCTTTGTTAAAACAGCACCTTCGCGAGTGCCATCTAGACGGTGATCAAGATCACCGAATGCGCCACTTAAGTTTTGATCAAACCTACTTCTATCAAGATGAAACGACGCCAGAGCGTGTCTTTAAAGAGTGCACCGGCACGGAAACGATTAACCCCGATACCTTAACCGTTCAACGAAGATCGATGGATGTTCTAGCGCATCATGCTGATGTGGTGTGGTTTCGGTTTGATCAAGTGTGTGGCGGCCCGCGTGCGCCACAGGACTATATCGAGCTTGCCAACCGCTTTAATACGGTGATCATCTCTGATGTGGAGCATCTCGGTGGTGAGGTAAAAGAGTGGATCAAAGCGCGTGGTACCGAAGATGGTAGTGGGGAAGTGACCGATACCAACATGCGCCAAGTGCGCTACGCCAAACTCGATGACCCCGCGAGGCGCTTTATCTCCTTGGTGGATGAATTTTACGACCGTCGTGTGAATCTTTATTTGTTCAGTGATCGACCGATGGAAGCCTTGTACGGCGGCGGGGCGTTGGATTTTGAGTTTGCGCGTACCTTAAGCCGACTGACCGAGATGCAATCCAAAGAGTATCTCGATCAGCCAGTGATTAGGGACGTTTAACCAAACAGGAAGTGCCCCATCAATAGGCTACCGGCGTAGCCAATCGAGTAGCAAAGTAGCAGCAGAAGGCTGTACTTCATGTAACGGAAAAAGCTGAGGCTTTGTACTTTGCTCATCGCAACAATGCCAGCCGCAGAGCCGATGACCAGCAAAGAGCCACCCACGCCCACGGCATAGGTCAAAGAGAGCCATTCGGCATGACTCATGGTGATGCCTGCTTTGAGGAGTGCGGCTGTCAGTGGCACGTTATCCACTAATGCCGATAAGAGTCCTAACGCGTAATTGGCGATGTCGGTTGGTAGGACATCGTAGATGCGCACCAGTTGATCCAGCGTGCCGATGTCTTTGAGCATCCCCACCAAGAGCAAAATCCCCAAGAAAAACAGCAAAGTGTCGTACTCAATGAGGCGCACATAGTCCAACAGGCTTTCACGCTCATCTTCGTGATAGAACATCTGTCCTAGCAGGAACATGATCGATAAGCCAAACAGGAAGGTCAGCACCGGCGGAACACCGGCAACAATGTTCAAAATGATGGTCGCTAAGATGGTGCAGATAAAGAGTGCGGCAATACCGAGGCCGGTTTTGTCGTAGGTGGCTTTCTCTTTCCGAAACACGATGGTGTTGTTGGTGCCGATGCTAAGCAGAGCTGCCAAGATCATCACGCTGGTAAAGGAGGGGATACTGAGCCACAACAGATCATCAATACTGGCTTTACCTTCCAAGAAGATCATCAAGGTGGTTACATCCCCAGTGATCAATGATACGCCGCCTGAGTTCACCGCAAACACCGACAATACCGCCAACCGCAAGGTACGGTTGGTAGGAAGGCCCAGCGAGAGCACTAATGTAATCGAGACCAATGTGGCTGTGATGTTATCGGATAACGATGAAAACACGAACGCAAAGGTCGCCACCAAAAAGGTCAGACGGCGCTCGGTCATCTGCTTCGGCAAGCAGCTTCGAATGATCGATTCAATCAAGCCCTTTTGGTTAAGAAACGCCACAAAGGTCATGGCGGCCATCAAGAAAAGCCAAAGCGTGGCGATCTCCATCAGGTTTTCCCCCAAAGCCTCATTCAGGCTTTCGGCATCGGCGCCGTGTTCGGGGAAGAGAAACAGTAACAGCCACGCAAGCGTTCCTAGAAACAGCGTGGTTTTGGCTTTGTTGATGTGGGTGACCTCCTCAAGGGCAATCAAGAGAAAGGCCGCCACCGCAATGAGCAACAGCAAGGTAGTCATAAGGGGTTGGGTCTCCAAAGGTTTAAAAGGTTAAATCCAAAAAGAAACAAAAACGCCTCTGCCTCTCGGTTAAGGGGCAAAGGCGCTTTAAAATAAGGGGGTGCACTTACTCGGCCGCGAGGCAGATCTCCACAAAGTCGGTTGCCTTTAGCGAAGCGCCACCAATCAGGCCGCCATTGATGTCGGGCATGGAAAAGAGCTCTTTGGCGTTACCTCGGTTCACGCTGCCGCCATACAAGATGGATAGGCTTTCGGCGCTTTCTACATCGTGCTCGCGTACCAGGCCTCGGATGTACGTGTGTATCTGCTGAGCTTGCAAAGGGGTGGCGGTTTTGCCGGTTCCTATGGCCCAAACCGGCTCATAAGCGATGATGCCTTTGGCTAAATCAGCAGTGCCGACCTTGTCGATAACCGCTTGAAGCTGATCGGCAATCACTTGCTCAGTGAGCTGTTGTTCACGCTCATCCAGTGTTTCGCCAACGCAGAGTACGGGCGTAAGCTCGTGGCGCAAGGCGGCCGCGAACTGATCGGCCACCGTTTGGTTGGATTCGAGGTTATGGACTCGACGTTCAGAATGGCCCACTAAGACAAAACGGGTCTTAAACTCTTTCAGCATCGCGCCCGACACCTCGCCCGTGTGGGCGCCATCATCGAACGCTGAGATGCATTGTGCGCCAAGGGATACGGGGCGTCGAAACAGCTTATCGCTGATCTGCTGCAGATAAGGGAAGGGCGGACAGATCGCGACTTCAACGTTGGGCAAAATGGGCAGCTTGGACAAAATGCCCTCGACCAGTCGACATTGACTGACCTTGGTACCGTTCATTTTCCAATTGCCGATGACATAGTGCTTAGGCATCGCCACGACTCCCTTTATTCAGATTCACGCGGCTGACCAAGGCTTGATCGCCTTTGTAGGGGGCTTGGTCCTTAAGTGACTCTTCAATACGGAGAAGGCGATTATACTTTGCGACGCGGTCTGATCTGCAAAGCGAGCCTGTCTTGATTTGGCCTGCACAAGTCCCCACCGCAAGGTCGGCGATGGTGGTGTCTTCGGTTTCACCTGAACGATGTGAGATAACGGCTTTGAAGCCGGCGTCTTGCGCCATCTTAATCGCATCCAGCGTTTCGGTCAGTGTGCCGATCTGGTTGAATTTGATCAAAATCGCATTGCCGATGTTCTGCTCAATTCCGCGCTTTAGAATCTGCGTATTGGTGACAAACAGATCATCACCGACCAGTTGCGTGGTGGCACCGAGTTTTCGTGTTAAGTAGTTCCAACCGGCCCAATCGGACTCATCCAATCCGTCCTCAATGGAGACGATCGGGTAGCGCTCTGTGAGTTCGGCCAGATAATCCGAAAAGCCTTCTGCCGTGAAGGATCGCTCCTCCCCAGAAAGCTGGTAAGCCCCGTCACGATAAAACTCAGAGGCTGCACAATCGAGCGCCAGCGAGAAATCATCGCCTAATGAGAAACCGGCGGCTTCTATCGCTTCTTGAATTACAATTAAGGCTTCTTCATTGCTGGCTAGATTCGGTGCAAAACCGCCTTCATCGCCCACCGCGGTATTCAGGCCGCGTTGTTGCAATACCTTTTTGAGCGAGTGGAACACTTCCGCGCCCATGCGTAAGGCCTCGCGAAAGGTGGTGGCCGAAATGGGTTGGATCATAAACTCCTGAATATCCACATTGTTATCGGCGTGCTCGCCGCCGTTTAGGATATTCATCATCGGCACGGGCATACTGAACTGCCCCGGCTGGCCATACAACGTGGCGATGTGCGCGTATAAAGGTTGGTTCTGATCCAACGCTGCGGCTTTCGCTGCCGCTAACGAGACCGACAATGTGGCGTTCGCACCCAAGGATGATTTGTTGTCCGTACCGTCCAACTCACATAAAGCATCGTCAATAAGGCGCTGGTTACGGGCATTTAGGCCTTTAAGTACCGAGGCGATGCGCGTGTTGATGTTATCAACGGCGGTTAAGACGCCTTTGCCTAAATAGCGCTGAGGGTCTTTATCGCGTAACTCCAATGCTTCTCGAGAGCCTGTGCTCGCCCCAGAAGGGGCGCATGCGGTGCCGATGACTCCGTTGGTGAGGATAACATCGGCTTCTACGGTCGGATTTCCGCGCGAGTCAAGGACCTCACGCGCTTTAATATCCTGGATGATACTTGTCATTTTTATTGGTCCAGAAAAAGGGTTGGTCAGTGGTCAGGTTAGGTTTAAATCAGTGGATGTTGCCGCCTACTCGAACGACTTTCATCGTGTTGGTGCCGCCTTGGGCGTTGATGTAATCGCCTTTGGTGATGATCACCATGTCGCCTTCTTGAACGATCTCCCGACGGACGAGTTCATCCACCGCGAGTTGGTTAATCTGTTCATTCGGCAGGTTGTCCGCATCAAACGGAATGGTTTTTACGCCACGATACAAGGCCACCTTGTTCTGTGTCGCTGGGTGACGGGAAAAGGCAAAGATCGGCAATGGCGAGCGAATACGTGACATCAATAGCGGTGTGGCACCGGTTTCACTCATGCAGATGATCGCCTTAACGCCCGTTAAGTGGTTTGCGGCGTACATGGCCGACAGGGCGATGGTTTCATCGATGTAGGTGAATGCTTCGTTGATACGGTGCTTGGATTTGCTGCTTTCTGGGTTTTTCTCAGCACCGATGATGACACGCGCCATCGCTTCAACGGTTTGGATCGGGTAGTCGCCTGCGGCTGTTTCGCCTGAGAGCATCACTGCATCGGTACCATCGAGCACCGCATTGGCGACATCAAACACTTCGGCACGGGTTGGCAGTGGTGCATGCGTCATCGACTCCATCATCTGGGTCGCGGTAATTACCACTTTATTGAGTGTACGCGCACGGTTGATGATCAGCTTTTGCACGCCAATCAACTCGGCATCCCCAATTTCAACGCCAAGGTCACCACGCGCTACCATCACGCCATCGGAGGCTTTAATGATGCCATCCAAGATGGATTGGTCGGCTACGGCTTCGGCACGCTCAATTTTTGCGATCAAACCGGCTTTGCAGCCGGTTGCTGCCAGCAGTTCTGCCGCGTGTTCCATATCCGCCGCATCGCGAGGGAAGGACACCGCTAAGTAATCAACGCCGATTTCGGCAGCAATTTTGATGTCCTGCTTGTCTTTGTCGGTTAAGGCTGCAGCGGATAAGCCGCCGCCTTTACGGTTGATCCCTTTGTTGTTGGAGATCGGTCCGCCGACTAAAACGGTGCAGTGAATCTCTTGGTCTTCAACATGCGCAACTTGTAACTCCAAACGGCCATCATCGATCAATAAGATATCGCCAGGTTTCGAGTCGCTGACCAGTTCCTTATAGTCGATGCCCACACGCTCGGCATTACCGGCATCGCGCTCAAGATTGGCGTCCAGAATAAAGGCTTGGCCTGTTTTTAGAGTTTCTTTGCCATTGGCAAAGCGCGAAATGCGGATTTTCGGGCCTTGCAAATCACCCAGAATGGCCACAAAGCGTTTGTGTTTAGCGGCCAACGTGCGCACCAGCTCGGCCCGCTCCATATGGTCTTGGGCACTGCCGTGCGAAAAGTTCATTCGCACGACATTAACTCCGGCTTGAATCAACCCATCGATCGCCTCGGGCGAGCTGGTCGACGGGCCTAAAGTTGCGACGATTTTCGTTCTGCGTTGCATGGAAAGCTCACCTCAGCGCGCTGCGTTCATCAAAGCCAGAGTGTTATCCAGCATACGGTTCGAGAAGCCCCATTCGTTATCGTACCAAGACATGACTTTTACGAGACGGCCGTTCACACGGGTCTGGCTAACATCAAAGATGGAGGAGGCCGGGTTGTGGTTAAAATCCACCGAGACAAGCGGCAAGCGGTTGATTTCAAGTACGCCTTTCAGTGGGCCGTTCGCCGCATCGGTCAAAATCTGGTTGACCTCTTCAACGCTGGTATCGCGTGAGGCAACAAAGCTTAAATCCACCAAGGAGACGTTGATGGTCGGTACACGCACCGCCATGCCATCGAGCTTGCCGTTGAGCTCCGGTAGCACCAAGCCTACCGCCGCCGCGGCACCGGTTTTGGTAGGGATCATCGAATGCGCCGCCGCACGAGCGCGGTACAAGTCAGAGTGGTACACATCGCTCAATTTCTGATCATTCGTGTAAGCGTGAATGGTCGTCATCAAACCGCTTTCGATACCGATGGCATCGTTAAGAGGTTTGGCAACAGGAGCCAAGCAGTTCGTTGTGCAAGAGGCGTTGGAAATAATCTGATGATCGGAATTCAGCAAGGTGTGGTTGATGCCGTGCACCACGGTCAGGTCGGCATCTTTTGCAGGTGCCGAAATGATCACTTTCTTAGCGCCTGCTTCAATGTGGGCGGCGGCTTGGTCACGGCTGGTAAAGATACCGGTGCACTCGTACACCACATCGATTTTATGTTCGCCCCACGGTAAGTCGGCTGGGTTGCGTTCAGAGATGATCGCGATAGGGTCGCCGTTGACCACAATGTTATCGCCATCCATAGAGACATCGGCCGCGAATCGACCGTGAACGGTATCGTATTTCAGTAGGTGGGCGTTGATCTCGGCATTGCCTAAATCGTTGATGGCAACCACTTGAATGCGGTCTCGGTAACCGCCCTCGTACAGTGCGCGTAATACGTTACGACCAATGCGACCAAACCCGTTAATTGCAACGCGAATAACTGTGCTCATGTAAGGCTCCTACTTATTGTTCTTATTCATGCATTTCATTGTTGTAAGCGAGCGTGCCATCAATGATACGCAATGAAATATATTTTTCAATAAAAATAAAATAGAATAAAAATTCTATTAAATTTTGTAATATTTCTACCTTTTAGGCAGATTTCACCGTAATTCACCCAATAAAATGGGTTATTTGTAGTAAAATAACACAATAAATTCAGAAAGGTACCGCCTTGATATGAATTTTTTTGTTTAAACCACTACATGTTTGGGAACGCGATTCATCCTCTTAGAATCGGTACAATGCACGGCCGCCATCATTAGCTATTTGCGTTTTCACTAAAGCGTCGCGAGGTTTCTACGTGCTCTCTACATCCGCCAAATCGGATCTTCTACTGGTTGCTGTCACTTTGCTGGCCGCGGTGGGGTGGATCTTTTCCAAAGAAGCCTTGGTGGGTGTCCCGCCGCTTTTGTTCATCGCGATCCGTTTCTTTGGTGCAGGTGTGGTGTTAGCCGGCTTTGGTATAAAGCCACTGATCGCATTGGATAGACGAGGGCTCGCGCGTACCGCAGGGGTAGGTGTGACCTTTGGTGCCGCGATGTGCTTTTGGATTTTGGGTCTGCACTACGCCACCCACATTGGGGTCGGGGCGTTTTTAACCAGCTTGGGTGTGGTGATGGTACCCATCGTGGCCATCGCTTTTGGTGAAAAGCCGGTCGCATCCACATGGGCGGCCTTGCCAGTGGCCGCAACGGGCTTGGCGTGTCTGTCCTTGGACAGTCAGTTTCACATGGGCTTTGGTGAGGTGTCTTTCCTGATTGCCGCCGTGCTCTTTGCGTTTATGTTCAACCTAAACACCCGTGCGGCCGCCAAAACCTCGACCATAGCGCTGTCGGCCATACAGCTGATGGTGGTCGGGGTTGTCGCGCTGCCGGCATCGCTGTTAATCGAGGATTGGGGGCGCGTCTCTGTTTCGGCCGATATCTGGGGCTGGGTGTTGGCCAGCATCTTTATTGCCACAAGTCTTCGCTTTTTTATGCAAACCTGGGCGCAAAGCTTAGCATCGGCCAGTAATGCTGCGGTGATCATGACGCTGGAACCGGTTTGGACGGCGATTTTGGCGGCCTTTTGGTTTGATGAAACCATGAGTGGATTGCAGATGTGGGGCTGTGCCTTTATCTTTGGCGCACTGATTGTCGGGCGCTGGCGTAATGTGCGCTCTATGGTACGTGCGTTGTTGTCTAAAAAGACGGTGTAATCCGACAATAATCTTCATTATTGACACGGCTAGTGGGTAAGTGAGTAATGTCCGAAAAGGTAAAAGTGTGGGTTGATGCTGATGCATGCCCAAAAGTCATGCGTGAGATCTTGTTTAAAGCCGCGCAGCGTGTACAGGTGGAAACGACTTTTGTTGCTAATCAATTGATCCCAACGCCGCCTTCACCTTTTCTGAAAAGCAAACGGGTCGAGGCCGGTTTTGATGTGGCGGATAACGAGATTGTGCGTTTGGTACAAAAGGGCGATCTGGTCATCACCCAAGATATCCCGTTAGCGGCCGAGGTGATGGATAAGGGCGCAGATGCCTTGCATCCACGGGGTGAAATGTTCTCCAAAGAGACCATCAAGGCCAAATTGAACATTCGGGATTTCAATGAAACGCTGCGTGCCAGCGGTATTCAAACCGGCCGTACATCCACATTAGGGAATCGCGAAAAGCAAGCCTTTGCCAATCAATTGGATGCGTGGTTAGCGCGAAACGCTCGATAACCACGCGATCATCTTTATCGATTAAGAATCCGCTTTCACAGCCTGCTGGCTACTTTCACTGTTAGCCTGTTTTGGTGTGATGAGCTTCATCGCAAGCTTCATCACGATGGGACCTGTAAAGAACGCGATCACAAACGCCGCTGGATAAGAAAGGCTGAACGCGCGGGACCATTGCAGTAAAAATTGGTCGGTGATGCCTAAGTTGATGAAGGTGACCCAGCACGTCATTAACAGGCACAAGACAAAAGACATCATGGCACTGTGTACCAAGCGTAAGCGAAAAGGCATCTAAATTCTCCGTTGGTTTGATTGCTTGACTGACTGTAGCTGTTTTTGGATACCAGTCGGTAATGCTGAAATGGAAAAGAATATTTCCAAAAATAAAACCGTTCTGAGGGGGAATCATTTGGATCAAAATTTCTGACGCTTTGTTTGTAAATTGTCGCTTGCCCATAGGCAGACTTTTAGCCTTATACACCCTAAAATGGCTTTTTTTAGACAAGGGAATTGTCTTTACATAAGGCGAAAGGAATACATCATGTCAACATCTTCTTGGTTTGCAGCGCCTTTGGCGTTGATCTTGTCTTCAGCCACCTTGGCCAGTGAGACCCCCATCGATTTTTTTCACAAATACGAATCCCTGAGTAACCAGTTTGACGTAGGTGTGGCCGATTTGTATGCCGATGCGGCGGATATCCAGGCATATCGCAACACAAAAGGCCAAGTTCAGCGTGAGTTGCATCTGGATGGTGCTCAATGGAAACAGCTGGTGCGCAAAGCGATGCCGATGGCAAAAGCACAAGATGACCGTAGCACGTTTTCCGAGGTTCAGGTCTCTTCAGAGGGAGAAGGGTTTCGGATCAATGCGACGCGCTACTCAACTCGAAAATGCTACTACGACCCCGCGTATTACATGGTGATTGAGCCTACCAAGGCAGGCAGTTTTAAGATCGTCAAAGAGCATTTCGTGACTCAGTCCAGTTCGGGTTGCTGATGTTTTGCATCAATACTACGAACGTGCATTAGTAAGACCGCATTCCAACACGACGGCCATCGCCTTGAACGCGAATCAGTCGAGCCGTCGTGTGGCTATCGATTGCGGTTGTGGCGTTGGCAGTGATATTCAATATCTTCTTGATCATAGATATCAAGTCCATGGCTTTGATCTAAACCATGATGCGATTGCTATCTGTAAGCAACGGTTTGCTGATCAACCAAACGTGACGCTTACAGAGTCATCTTTTGAAGCCTTTGATTATCCAAACGCAGATGTCATCGTTGCTCATTCCAGTTTGTATTTTGCTGATCCGGATTGTTTTGCAACAACGTGGCGTCGTTTGACCCGATCTTTAGATGTGGGCGGTGTGTTTGCTGGGGATTTTATGGGGCAAAATGACGATTGGGCTTCGAACCATCATACAACCACTATGCCTCTAACAACGAGTGCTGTGAGGGCTCTGTTTCAGGGATTTGATGTGATCTCATTTGATGAGCGTGAAGAGAACGCTAAAACCTCACTGGGAAAAATGAAGCATTGGCATACCTATAGGGTTGTGGCGATGAAAAGAGAATAGCCAGCCCCTTATAAAGTTACATTCGTAACGTAAAACAGGATGCCGGGAACCTTCCTATCTGATTCATGCTCCAAGATGCATAACAAAAGCCGCTTTGTTTGCTGGTTACGACGGCAACGACCAAGGCTTTTTAACGTTTTAATCATCTAAAGGGGCAATGACTTATGAACTTAAGCAAGCTATTGAATCAGGTATTGAACTCTTCGGTTGTGAATCAGGTTAAGCAGAAGGCCGAAAGCTCTGGTTCATCGTTGGGTGGGAATGATGCCCTTAAACATTTGGGGCTCGGTGCGGCGGTTTGCTGACCAGCTTACTGAAATCCGGTAAAGGCTCCTCCTTGCTAAAGGTGGGTGGCGCTGCGGCCATTGGTGCTTTGGCGTACAAGGTGTACAACGACTACCAAGCGGAAAAAGCCAATCCTAATCAGATGGAAACCTTCCAAGAGAATGATCAAGACCATCCGGTCATCATTCTTAAAGCGATGATTGCGGCGGCCAAATCCGATGGTCACATTGATCAATATGAGATGGCGCGCATCAACGAGGCGTTGGCAAAGTCGAATCTCAGTATCAATGAGAAAGGCTTTCTAGAGAAAGAGATCAACAAACCATTAGACCCAAAAGAGATCGCCTCAATGGCGAAGAACCCGGCGATGGCTTCTGAGATCTACCTTGCATCGCTTTTGGTGATTGATGAAGAAAACCACATGGAGACCATGTACCTAAAAGAGTTGTCCCGATTACTGAATTTAGATGACGAAGTTGTTCAACGTTTGGCACTAAGCAGCATCGATTGTGGCGATCCCGTCCATTCATTTGCTGAAAGTCTTTATGAACGCCCAAACCATCGATAACGACAAAATCATGTGGTACGTGCTGATCCACATCGCCTTTGTGGCATCGGCGTTTACGATGGGGTATTTGGATAAGTTGACCAGCAAAGCGAAAGACTAAGTTATCCGTCTAACGCTAAGAAAGCGTGGCCAAGTGCGAACTTGCCACGCTTTTTTTATGCCTTAAAGAAGGGTTAGATTGCATCCTCGAAATAGCACATAGTATCCGTGCTTTCGGCGACCTCTTTGATGTAGCGCAGCACCTCTTCTGGGAAAGCTAAGTCTTTAACCATGGTAAGGTTGCGAAGTGTTGGATAAACGATGACATCGCTCCAACTGATTTGTCCGTGATGATCCGATGGGTATTCCAGTGTGGGTAAGCTTGCCAGCATGGTTTCTACTTTGGCTTTGTGCTCGGCGGTATTGGCAAAGGCATGATCAAAGCTTTGATCGATGATCTCCTCTTTTTTACCCCGAAAATAAGCGCAAGCAGCGTCGGTCGCAAACTCAGGTAGTCCAATTTGGATATTACGTGGGAAGAGTAAGCAGTTAATTGCATAACCTGCGTTTTGGATGTGATCGGTGATCGCTTGTGTATTGTACTCGGGGCGGATGTGTTGCTCTGGCGCGCCCATCTTATCGAGGGCTTTGACAATATCTAAGCTCTCACCCATCGCATGGCCTGATTCATCTTCCAAGATAGGCAGCATTTTTGCGCCAATCAGATCAAGACAGCTCTTTTCATCGTCATTTAATAGATAAACTTTTTCGTGGTCGACTCGCTTGTAGTTGGCGACCATATCGGCGCGGACGCAAAAAGGGCAGTGATCGTACAAATACAGTTTCATGCTCATATTCCCGGTAAGTTTTCATCGATTGTACGTGATTAGAGGGTAATGTCGTGTTGTTGATCCCGAACACTGTGTTCAACGCATAAAAAAAGCCCATCGATGATGGGCGTAAAAAACCACAGTCAGTGACGTGGCAACAGAGCTTCACTCTTCAGGTATGAAAGAGCCAGGACAAGAACGTTAGGAACGCTTTGCCAATGATCAGGAATGGAGAGGCAAACCTGACCAAACACCACTGAGATACACATCGGTGATGGCAGGGAAGGGGGTAACCTTCCCTGTTCCGAGCCTCTGAGGAAACTCGGAATCCTTGGTGCAGTTATTTCATCGTTGGCATCGAGAATTCAGCACCGGCACGGATGCCTGTCGGCCAGCGTGCAGTGACGGTTTTCATGCGGGTATAAAAGCGCACACCGTCTGGGCCGTGCATGTGCAGTGGGCCAAACAGGGAGCGTTTCCAGCCGCCAAAACTATGGAACGCCATCGGGACTGGGATTGGCACGTTGACACCGACCATACCGACTTGGATCTCCTCGCAGAATTGACGGGCCGTATCACCGTCGCGGGTAAAGATGGCAGTACCGTTACCGTATTCGTGCTCGTTGATCATTTTTACCGCTTCTTCGTAGCTGTCAGCACGGACAACCGCAAGCACTGGGCCGAAGATCTCCTCTTCGTAAATACGCATGCCGCGTTTCACGTTGTCGAACAGGGTTGGGCCAACGAAGTAGCCGTTCTCGTGTCCTTTGACGATAAATTCACGGCCATCGCGCAGCAGGGTGGCACCTTCTTCAACGCCGCTGGTGATGTAATCTTTTACTTTGTCCGCGTGGGCTTTCGAGATGACCGGCCCCATGTGCGCCTCTTCCGGCAGGCCAACACCTGGGCCTACGCGCATGCTGTCGATCTCTTCGGACATGCGCTGTACCAGTTTGTCCGCGACTTCGTCACCCACGCACACCGCAACCGAGATCGCCATGCAGCGCTCGCCTGCCGAGCCGTAAGCGGCACCCATTAGGGAGTTAACCACCTGTTCTGGGTCGGCATCGGGCATGATCACCATGTGGTTTTTAGCACCACCTAAGGCCTGAACACGCTTACCGTGAGCGGATGCGGTTGAGTAGATGTATTCAGCAATCGGCGTTGAGCCCACAAAGCTGACCGCTTGAACGCGCTCGTCGGTTAACAGTACATCCACGGATTCTTTGTCGCCGTTCACCACATTGAAGACACCGTCCGGCAAGCCTGCTTCTTTTAACAGCTCCGCTAAACGCAAAGGCACGGATGGGTCTTTTTCAGATGGCTTCATCACAAAGGTGTTACCGCAGGCAATCGCCACTGGGAACATCCACATCGGTACCATCGCTGGGAAGTTAAACGGTGCGATACCGGCCACAACACCCAGCGGTTGCATCAAGGACATGGAATCAACACCACGGCCTACGTTTAAGCTGTGCTCGCCTTTTTGAAGGTGAGGAATACCGCAGGCAAACTCAACCACTTCTAGGCCGCGTGTTAACTCGCCTTTTGCATCGGAAAACACCTTGCCGTGTTCGGATGTGATCAGCTCAGCCAGCTCATCAGCGTGTTGCTCAAGGAGGGCTTTAAATTTAAACATCACACGTGCGCGGTTAAGCGGGGTCACGCCTTTCCATGTTTGGAAGGCGGCTTGTGCGGATGCAACAGCGCTTCGGGTTTCATCGGCGCTAGAAAGCACAACTTGTTTGGTCTGCTCGCCGGTTGCTGGGTTAAATACCGGAGCAGCGCGGCCACTTTGGCTCTCAGTGCGCTGACCATCGATGAAGTTGCCTAATGTAATCATCTGTCATGTCCTTTTTTGTTGTATTGCCCGCAGTTCATGCGGGCTTTCTGAGGAGTAGGGGCTTAGTCAACCAAGTCGAGCTCAGTTTCTTTACACAGTTGTTTTAGGTTATTCGCCCCTAATGTGGCGTAGGTGAGCGGGTGTGCAACCGCTGGGTCTTGTTCGGCTTCAACCACTAACCAGCCGCTGTAACCGGTTTGTTTTAGGCCTTTGAACAGGGTGGCGTAATCAATAAAACCATCGCCTGGGACGGTAAACACGCCGTTTAACATCGCGTTCAAGAAACTTAAGTCGCGGTTTTTAGCGTCGCTTAAAATGTCTGGACGTAAGTCTTTACAGTGCACATGCACAATGCGATCGGCATAGCGTTTTTGCACGGCGATAGGGTCGCCGTCGGCAAAGGTTAGGTGGCCCGTATCCAGCAGTAAGCCAACAGCAGGCGTGGTGTACTTCATCAGAAGATCCACTTCCTCTTCGGTTTCGATCACAGTCCCCATATGGTGGTGATACGCGATCTGCACGCCGTGCGATTGGGTAAACTCAGCAACCTTGTTGAGTTTTTCGCACATGGTTTTGATTGATTCTTCGCTGATGCGCGGGCGGTGCGATAACGGCGTTTCCTGTTGGCCGTGAATGCAGCCGGTAACTTCACAATACACCATGACGTTAGCGCCAAGGGATTTCAGCAGGTGAAGATGCGGCTTAATCGCCTCGATCTCTTCTTCGACACTGCGCTCAAGCAGTTGTCCGCTGAACCAGCCAGAGACCAAATCAAGGCCGTGGCTCTCTAAAATAGGGCCAAGCACTTCTGGATCACGTGGGAATTTCTGGCCCAGCTCAAAACCCGAAAAGCCTGCTTGCTTGCCTTCGGACAGACACACTTCTAACGGTGTATCTGCGCCCAATGTTGGCATGTCGTCGTTGGTCCACGTCAGTGGGTTAATACCGATACGTACACTCATGTTTATCTCCTGCGCGCTGTGCGCCCAAATCCTTAAAGGTTTTTAAACTGTTTCGCTTTGAACGACTCGTATCGACGACGGGCTTCGTTCACTTCATCGCGCTCGGACACTTCTGGCACGGCGACATCCCACCAGGTGCCACCTTCATCAAAGGTATTTAAAGCATCGGTATCTAGGGTGATCACATAGCTAATCTCGGAGGCTTTCGCGCGCTCAAGGGCTTCTTCAAGCTCGGCAATGTTGGCGACTTTCTCGGCGTTGGCGCCTAAGGCGCGGGCGTGGGCAGCAAAGTCGGTTTTAGGTGCGCCGCCTTCAACGGTCAGACAGTCATCCAGCAGGTTGTTAAAGCCAGGTCCGCCACAGAACTGTTGTAGACGGTGGATACAGCCGTACCCTCGGTTATCGAGCACCACGACGATGATCTTCTGACCAATCATGACGGAGGTCGCAAGCTCCGAGTTCAGCATTAAGTAAGAGCCGTCCCCAACCATCACGAACACTTCGGAATCCGGTTTCGCCATTTTGGTACCCAGGCCCCCAGCCACTTCGTAGCCCATGCAGGAGTAGCCATACTCCATGTGGTAGCCTTTGTCGTAACGGGTACGCCATAGCTTTTGCAGCTCACCGGGTAAGCCACCGGCGGCACACACCGCAATGTCTTTCTCGCCGGCGGCGCGATTAACCGCACCCACGCATTCAGCGTCGGTTGGCAGGTTTGTACCACGATCGGTGGTAGCCACATCAACCGAATGCTGCCATTGGCGGCGCAGTTGCTCGGCTTTTTCGATCCACTGACCGTCGGGTCGCCAATCGCCTAAGCCTGCACTCACCAGCGGTAATGAGAGTTTCGCATCGCCCACCAACGGCACGCCCTTGTGCTTGATCGCATCAAAAGAGGCCACGTTAAGGCACACAAGCTTGGCGTCTGGGTTGATCATGGTGCGTGAGCCGGATGCAAAGTCACCTAATCGGGTACCGACCGCGATGATCAGATCCGTCTCTTCGCACAATGTATTCGTAGAAGCGGCACCTGTGACACCGATGGTGCCCATGTTTTGAGTGTGATCCCAAGGCAGGGCGCCTTTACCCGCTTGGGTTTCACCCACCGGTAAATTGTATTGGCTAACAAAAGCATCAAACTCATCCAGAGCGCCGGAGTAATGCAGGCCACCACCGGCAATCACAACGGGCTTTTTGGCGGTTTTGATCAGGGCGATGGCCTCTTCAAGCTCGCGAGTATCCGGGGCTTGGCGACGCAGATAATGGACTTTCTCATCAAAGAAAGATTCTGGGTAATCAAACGCCATGGTCTGAACATCCTGCGGCATCCCCAGCGTTACTGGGCCGCACTCGATGGGATCAGTCAGTACACGCATCGCTTGCGGTAAGCTGGTCAGCAGTTGCTCTGGACGTGTGATGCGATCAAAAAAACGGCTCACAGGTCGGAAGCAATCGTTGGATGTCAAAGTGTGATCATGGAAGTTTTCCACTTGCTGAAGCACAGGGTCTGGCATGCGGGTCGCAAAGGTGTCACCCGGTAAAAAGAGCACAGGCAAACGGTTGACGTGTGCAACGGCTGCTGCGGTCACCATGTTGACAGAACCAGGCCCTGCCGATGCGGTACACACCATCATTTGCTGGCGGTTCATCGTTTTAGCGTAAGCAATGGCGGCGTGTGCCATGCCTTGCTCGTTGTGGGCGCGGTAGGTTGGGAGTTGGTCTTGTACGTGGTACAGAGCCTCACCCAAACCTGCGACATTTCCGTGTCCGAAGATGGCCCAGCAGCCTGCAAACATCGGCTGAAGTTGACCATCGATCTCGACTTTTTGCGCAGTCAGGTAGCGGATCACCGCTTGCGCCATGGTCAATCGAACTGTTTTCATTGTTATGCCTCGTTGACTGTGATTGTCGGGAGCCCATCTCCGTGGGCTCACTCTCTGTTGTCAGATGGGGTTAAGATGCGTTGCGCGCTTGCCAGGTTTCAACCAGCTCTAGGTAGTTGGCAACCACGGCATCAATCAGTTGTTCATCGTTGTATTCGCCCGACAGCCATTGGCGACTTGGAGCGCTAAAGATGGTGCGACCAACCGCAAAGCCTTTGCAGATGTCGAAGCCTGCACTGTCCATAAAGCCTTTTTTCAGCTCATCGGCGGGGGCATCTAGGCCGAGCATCACAACACCGCGACAATGTGGGGCACGCTCGTTAACCAAATCGGTAATGCGCTGCCAGTTCGCTTTGCTTTGTGGCGGCAGTTTCCACCAGTCAGGGCGAACATCTAGGTTATAGAAGCGGCGCATCGAATTGATGTACACATCATCGCCCACATCGGAGCCCTTGGGTGGAATCAGTTCCAGCAGTAACTCGTGACCGGATTGGCAGCACGCATCGTACAGCTCAACCACTTGGCGCTCTTGCTGAACGCGAAGCTCCACTTGATCCTCGGGGTGGTAGAAGACTAAGCATTTAACGATGTGTTCACGTGGCCAGCTTTTCAAACGGGAGCCAATGCTGCGACCGCCTTCCAATTCAATCGGGCGAGAGCTGGGTAGCTCCACGGGACGACCAATCCACCAGTTTCGGCCAGTCACATCATTCAACGCCGCTTGACCGTAAGTGTCATCAATCAAAACACCCACTTGGCTGCTGCCAATTTTCTGTGAACCAATCTCAGTTGCTTTAACCAGTAAGCGCTTGAGGGTTTTGATCCGTTCTGGGTCGGCGCCAACCTCTTTGGCCATATCAAAGAGTTGTTTGCGATGGTCAAAGGCCAAAACGCACAGATCTTTCCACTCAGTTGCGGTGCGTTGCGTGGTGACGCGGTGCAGGTAGTTGAGTTCTTTGTCTAAATCCGGACGGGGGATCTCGCTTGCGCGGGCAATGTACGCGTCCAGCTCTTCGCCGCTTGGGATCGCGGGTGCGCATCCATGACGAGACACCACCAGTGCACCGCACGCATTGGCGTAACTACAGCACTGTTCTGGTGACTCATCACGGAGCCAACCACGAAGAAAACCACTCATAAAGGCATCACCGGCGCCCAGCACATTCAGCACATCGACACGCACACCGGTGTGTACGGCAAAGTCGGATTCGCTGTTCGGAATATCGCCTTCCAGTACCGTGCAGCCGAGAGCCCCTAATTTTAGGACGATGGTGGCATCGGTCAGGTTACGGATGTTCTTTAACGCCGTGATGGTGTTGGTGCTTCCGCCTGCGATGTGCACTTCCTCTTCGGTGCCGACGATTAGGTCGAAGTCCGGCAAGATGCTCTGGAGGTGCTTTGAAACACTGTCGTTGGAGACAAACCGTGTTTCACCGTCACCTAAGCTGGTAAGGCCCCAGAGCACTGGCCGGTAATCGATGTCCAAAACACATTTTGTTCCGTGTGCTTTGGCGTATTCCAAGGCGGTTTTACTGGTTTGGAACGTTTGTTCTGTCGAGAAGTGGGTGCCTGTGATCAACAAGGCTTTAGACGATGCAATAAACTCAGGGCTAAAGTCGGCTGAGTCCACCGCCATGTCTGCGCAATCCGTGCGGTAGAAGATCAAGGGGAAGGTTTCTTGATCTTTAATACCAAGAATCACAAGACCTGTTAGGCGCTCTTTGTCGGTAACGACATGGCTTACATCACAGCCAACACGTTGCAACTCTTCGCGTACAAAACGACCCATGTGCTCATCGCCAACGCGGGTGAGCATGGCGCTTTTTAAGCCAAGGCGTGCCGTACCATAAGCAATGTTACCGGAAGAGCCACCTAAGTATTTGTTGAACGAGCTCATATCTTCAAGACGAGCGCCAATTTGTTCGCCGTAAATATCGACGGCAGCGCGCCCAAGGCAGATCAGGTCCAGAGTTTTCTCAGTACTCATTGTTATTTTCTCCTGTGACGACCCTAGCAGTGGTGTTGCTCTTGGTGGACTGGACTACGGGTCAGTCGCGTTAGAGTCGAATTCTTATTTTTGGAAGAGAATAGAATAAAAATTCCAAAACAGCAACAATATGGAACGAATTTTTTTAAAATGAAATAAACATTTTTTTTAGTCCAATATTTACCATCACTGATCTGTGCTTATTGGGCTGCAACAGACTGTTATCAACTCAGTTAACGCATAGGGTGTTACCCTTCGCATCAACCGATCTTTTCAGTAAGGACTCGATATGATCATCACCGACCCTTGGTTTTACTGCGCCGCTGTCCCCGCCATCTTGATGGCCGGTATTGCCAAAGGGGGGATGGGTGGTGGACTGGCTGTCTTGGCCGTGCCTATCATGTCCTTGGTGACCTCTCCCGCCATAGCGGCAGCAATTCTGTTACCCATTCTTTGTGCTATGGACTTGGTGGGGCTTTGGGGCTTTCGCGGCCGTTACGATAAGCCAAATTTGGTGACCTTAATCCCTGCCGCCTTATTAGGGGTCGCTGTCGGCGGGTTTACTTACTCTTATCTGTCTGAAGCGCACATCAAATTGATTGTGGGTGTCATTGCGCTGCTGTTTTCGGGCCGATGGATTCTTCACAGTCTGATGGGGTACGAGCCAGACGCAAAACCCGCCAGTACTTGGCGTGGACGTTTCTATGGTGCGATGGCCGGATTTACGAGCTTTAGTGTGCATGCTGGTGGCCCTCCGGTGGATATGTATCTGTTGCCCCAAAAGATGAATAAAACCGTTTTCATCGGTACAACTGTCATCTTTTTTGCGTGCGTGAATTACGCCAAGCTGATTCCCTATGCAATGCTGGGTCTGTTTGATGCCACGCATCTACTCACATCCTTAATGCTGATGGTGTTAGCCCCTGTGGGGGTGTACATGGGCATCTATATGCATCACAGAGTCAATGAGAAGCTTTTTTATGCCATTTGTTACACCTTCTTGGCGATTACCGGTGTAAAGCTCACGCTTGAGGCGATCAGCACGCTGCTTGCTTAAGCGTTAAAGGGTAAAAGTGGCGCAGGTACGCCACTTATGAGCTGTTTGATTACCGAGCGGGATCAGTTATAAAAAGCCGGTTTTTCTGGCATCTCGATGGGTTCAATTTGGCCGCTTTCCTGTACTTTAACGCAGGCATCCCCAGCGACCGCTGCGGCCATACCATTCGAAGAGGATGGTCCGGTTAGGCTATCATCCAAAAAGGCTTGAAGCTCCACATCGTAGGCCGCAATGAAGCGCTGCTTCCAATCGGTCAGAATGGTGTTCGAGAGTTTTGCGTCTTTGCGCACCAGCAAGCTTTGTAGCTCCGGTAGGTTTGCAATGCCTTCTTCACTCACCACAGAGCACTGGATGTCATAGCCGTATTTGCAGTTTACAAAGACCTCGACATCAATGCGGATGCCTTTCTTGGTTTCCAGTAAGACGATTTGTGGGTCTGCCAATTTTGTGTGCGCGTGTTGGGTTTTACGCGGGAATACCACTTGGGCCGATACGTAATCATCGTCCAGCAACCAGCGAAGCACATCCAATTCGTGAATCACGGTATCGTGGATCGCCATCGGTGTGATGTAAGCCTCTGGCACCTCTGGGTTACGAGTTCCAGTATTTATCGACGTAGCGTTGAATCTCGCTGCGCATGAATCGAGAGGAGGCTTCGGCGCGCTCCTCCCAAGCAAACACACAGCTTGAGAGCACGCCATCAAAACCGATCTCGTGAAGGGTCTTAAAGAACAGATCCCAATCGATTTCGCCTTCGCCCATGTCCAAATGTTGGTGAACGCGTGCGGTAGAACCGGGTGGGTTCACGATATAGCGCAATTGTGAAGAGCCTTTGTGGTTGAATGTGTCGGCCACGAGGGCATGGATCAGCTCGCCTTGCGTCATGCGGATCGTCTCTGCAAGGTCATCCCCATAATAGAAAGAGTGGGGGGCGATGTAAGAGCACTTAACGGAAGATGAGTTAATGGTGCGGATGATATCGATCGCAGGCTCCATCGTTTCAGCCCAATCCTCTGGGTGCGGCTCGATGCTGAGGATTAATCCTTAACGCTCAAGGATAGGAACTAACTCATCCATGGATCGCCAAAAAGCATTTTCGAAGGCTTCTGGGGTGTGACGACCTGTGGTGTCGGCCGATGAGCGCTCGGGCGAGCCGCCTCGACCAAATTCGGAAATCAACAGCGGGTTATCCAGCTCGACCGCCATTTCAATGGTGCGCTTCCAGTTATCCACTGCCATCTGGCGCTCATCCTCATAGGGGGTGGACCAGCGGTACATAGGCTGAAGCGTTGATAAACCGACATCGTAATCACGCAGTGCTTTTTTAAAGGCTTTTAAACGCTCTGGGTAGACTCGTGGTCTTGTCCACCATTTAAGAAACTGATCATGTGGGGCTAGCTCAATGTAATCAAACCCCATTTCTTTGGTCTTTTTTACACACTTCAGGCAGTGTTAAATCCTTAAACATGTAAGGATCGAGGGCGATTTTCATATGGATTCCTTAGGTTTTTATTCTTATTAAAGCGGGCGCTCTGACCCGCTGTGTGAGCGTTACTTCGAAAGCTCTGTGTTTACAAACGAGATGCTCTCTTCAACTGCGCCTTTCGGGTCCGTTAGGTTCCAAACGCGCTCCGAGAAAGGCTCGAAGGACACAGGGCCATCAAAGCCATCCGCTAACAGACGTTGGAGTTGTTCGACATTGCCTAAACGATCCGCCGGGCCTACGAGCACACGGTGGCCATCGAGCATATTTTCAAAGGAGATCTCATCCTCAAGCCCCGAGATATGGATAAGGCCGGTACGGTCGGCAAAGCACTCATCTTCACCAGCGCCTTGCGCTAACTGGGCCATCTTTTCCGTTTGCTCTTTACGCTCGTCGTTCCAAATGTTGAACGGATACAGCGCGTTGATGCTAAGCACGGTAATCCCTAAGGCTTTGGCTTTGTCGCCTGCGGCCTTAGCGGTCTCAAGGTTGGTGAGGCTTTTATCGCCCACATCGTTTCGGAACTCGACCGTTTCGAATCCGAGTTGATCGGCTAAGTCCAAGAATTCGTTGATGGTGTAAGAGGGGCAAACCATCTGATTAAGGCCGTAATGCGGCTTGTGATCAGACATGTCGAGATACCTTTATGACTGTTTGGCTGACGGTGTTTCACTTTTTGAAATACGTATTTCAGCCTGTGGGTTATTAGAATTTTTATGCCGAGGTCGATCTTATGAGGGGGAATCAGAAAGGGTCAATATAGAAATGAGGGTTCATATCAAATCAGATCAAAAACCATCATTTAGCGGTTCGTCCTGCATTAAATGATGTAATTGCATCATTAGATATGTCTGGCTGATGCGTTTTGATGCGAAAAAAGTATAGATAAGCGTGCAAAAGATCATAGAAGAGAACGATTCTTGATAAAAAAGAATGTTAGTCTAAAGTAGCCTTTGTCGTATTTAACAAAACGGGCGCTCTCCATCCGGTGTTCCAAAAAATAGAACGCTTATTCTAAGTTAACTATTTCTCGGAATTTAAGGGTTGACAAAACCACCCAATCCGGTCAAATTGGAACGTATGTTCTACGTAGGTCAATGTATGGAATGAATATGTTGACCAATGAGCGCATAGAACCGGTCAGTTACGGCAAAAAGGTTCTACCGAAGCAGGAAGCTTGCCGGTTCTAATAATAAAAACAGGGTGCAACCGGGCACCACCAAGAGGATAAAAAAATAATGAAGAAACTAGCTCTTACTGCACTGGCTTCTGCCATGTTGGCTTCTCCTTTCAGCGTTAGCGCTGCCGATCTCAAAGTAGGCGTTTCCATGGCGCTGTTTGATGATAACTTTCTTACGGCTCTTCGAAACGGCATTGAAGATGCAGCCGAAGCTAACAATGTAGATGTTCAGATTGAAGATGGAAAAAACGAGGTAGGCACTCAGTTAAACCAGATTCAGAATTTTATCGCTTCTGGTGTAGACGCCATCATCGTTAACCCTGTCGATACGGACGCCACTGTCTCTATGAGCAGTGATGCAGAAGCTGCAGGTATCCCACTCGTTTTCGTTAACCGTCAACCCATCAACCTAGAGATGCTGCCTGATAACCAGGCATTTGTGGCATCCAATGAAGTTGATTCGGGTACTTACCAAACCGAAGAAGTCTGCCGTCTGATGGGCGGTAAAGGCAAAATCGTTGTCATGATGGGCGAGTTGTCCAACCAGGCCGCTTTGCAGCGCACCAAAGACATTCATGATGTGATAGCACGTCCTGATTGCTCTGGAATGGAAATCGTTGCAGAACAAACCGCTGAATGGTCACGCATTAAAGGCAACGACTTGATGACCAACTGGTTGTCCGCCGGTTTGGAATTTGATGCGGTGATTTCTAACAACGATGAGATGGCCATTGGTGCGATTCAAGCACTGAAAGCATCGGGTCGTTCGATGGACTCTGTCATTGTCGCAGGTATCGATGCAACACCGGATGCACTCGCGGCCATGAAAGCAGGGGATATGGATGTCACGGTTTATCAAAGCGCTTCAGGTCAGGGTAAAGGCTCTGTAGAAACAGCTGTCAAGCTGGCCAAAGGCGAAGAGGTAGACAAAAAAGTTTGGGTACCGTTTGAGCTTGTGACACCAGCGAATCTAGACGAATACCTTAGCAAGTAAACACCCCTATAACGCACCAACATAAAAATAAACGGAGGGATTGCGTTATGACTAGCGCATCAGCGGTGGAATTGGTGTCTGAAAGTAGCGCAATTCCAACGTCTATCAAAGCAAAGTCTGAGTACGTTTTAGAAGTGGTCGATGTCCGTAAGGAGTTTCCGGGCGTCGTCGCACTCGATAATGTACAACTGAAAATTCGACCGGGTTCCGTCCATGCATTAATGGGCGAAAACGGCGCGGGTAAATCCACCTTGATGAAAATCATTGCCGGTATCTACCAGCCAGATCGCGGTGAAGTTCGCCTGCACGGTGAGCCGATCAAGATGGAAACGCCACTCGCGGCTCAAGAAGCCGGGATTGCGATGATCCACCAAGAGCTTCTACTCATGAATCAGATGACGGTTGCAGAGAACATCTGGATTCGTCGTGAGCCTAAAAATGGCTTTGGTCTTGTTGATCATGGCGAAATGAAGCGCATGACTCAGGAGCTGTTCGATCGACTCAACATCAAGCTTGATCCAGATTCTGAGATCAGCGAGTTGTCGGTCGCTAACCGTCAAATGGTCGAAATTGCCAAGGCGGTGTCGTTTAACTCCGATGTGTTGATCATGGATGAGCCAACCTCGGCCATCACAGAATCCGAAGTTGCACATCTGTTTGAGATCATTCGAGATCTGCGCAAACGCGGTATCGGTATAGTCTACATCACCCACAAAATGAACGAGTTGTTCGAAATTGCTGATGAGTTTTCGGTGTTCCGAGACGGCCAGTACATAGGAACACACGCATCCAGTGACGTCACCCGTGATGACATCATTCGCATGATGGTAGGTCGTGACATTACCCAGATGTTCCCAAAAGAGGAGGTCGAGATTGGCGATATTGTGCTCTCGGTCAAAAACCTCACATTGGACGGTGTCTTTAATGATGTGTCGTTCGATGTTCATGCCGGTGAAATCTTAGGCTTTGCGGGCTTGGTTGGCTCGGGCCGATCCAACGTGGCAGAGGCGATCTTCGGGGTGACTCCAGCGGATTCAGGCACCATCAGCATCAACGGTGATGTGGTCAGAATCAGCAGTCCGCATGATGCGATTTTGCTCGGTATGGCTTTGTTAACCGAAGACCGTAAAGAGACCGGCTGCTTCTTACCACTCGATATCCAAGAGAACATTCAATCGGCGGTTCTTCACGAGAATTACGTCAAAGGCGGTGGCTTTGTAGATGAAGCGCAACTGGCCAAAGAAAGTGAAGAAATCTGCAAGAAACTGCGTGTAAAAACGCCAAACATGTCCGAAACCATCGAAAACTTATCCGGTGGTAACCAGCAAAAAGTACTGATCGGCCGTTGGTTGTTAACGCACCCGCGTATTTTGATTCTGGATGAGCCAACCCGCGGTATCGACGTGGGCGCGAAATCCGAAATTCACTCACTGATTACCCAGCTGGCGCACAAGGGCGTGGCGGTCATCATGATCTCATCTGAGCTTCCGGAAGTGCTTGGCATGAGTGATCGAGTCTTGGTTATGCACGAAGGACATGTGACGGGCATTGTTGATCGCAAAGATGCGGATCAAGTCACGATCATGAACCTAGCGGCTCAGTAAAACGATTCATACCACCTATAAGAAAGATAAGAGGTTAACATGACAACAACGACAACAAGCAGCTCTGGCAGCCTGGTGGATAAAGAGGCCATGACCCCTGCATCCAAGAAAAAGATGCCACCTGAGTTCAGTATCCTGCTGGTACTGGTCGGTATTTCCATTCTCTTTGAGATTTTGGGTTGGTTCTTCGTAGGACAAAGCTTCCTGGCCAACATGAGTCGTCTTCAAATCATCATCCTGCAGGTATCGGTGATCGGTATCATCGCTGTGGGGGTTACCCAAGTCATCATCACCGGTGGTATCGACTTATCCTCCGGCTCTGTCGTTGCCATGTCAGCCATGATGGCGGCCACCTTTGCCCAAGACAGTAACTGGCCGAAGGTGATCTTCCCCGCGCTTACGGACTTGCCGTTTGTTGTCCCATTGATTGTCGGTTTAGCGGTGGGCGCAGCGGCCGGTTTTGTGAACGGTTGGTTGATCACGAGAACGAAAATTCCACCATTTATCGCAACCTTAGGCATGATGGTATCGGCACGTGGTGTTGCACGCTGGTACACCGATGGTAGCCCTGTGTCTGGCTTTACCGAGGGCTTTGCGATGCTGGGTAACGGTCTGGACCGTTGGATGCCGGTTGTGGTCTTCCTGATGGTCGCGGCTTTCTTCCACATCATGATGCGCTACACACGCTTTGGTAAGTTCACTTATGCAATCGGTGCTAACCCACAAGCGGCGCGTGTTTCGGGTATCAACATCGATACGCACCTGATCAAGGTATACACCATTGCAGGTTTGTTGGCTGGTTTGGCAGCGATGGTTGCGATTGCTCGAATCAAAACCGCCCAAGCGGGTATGGGCTTGATGTATGAGCTGGATGCGATTGCCGCAGCGGTGATCGGTGGTGTATCGCTCTCGGGGGGGCGTGGTCGAATCACAGGTACCGTGATTGGTGCGCTGATTCTGGGTGTGATGCTCTCGGGCTTTACCTTCTTAAGGATTGATGCCTACTACCAAGACATCATCAAAGGCGGCATCATCGTGGCAGCAGTCGTGGTGGATCAGCATCGCCAGAACAAACGCAAGAAAAAAACCTAGCGCAAAGCGCCAAGGTAAAAGACGGAAGAACCGGCCATGTGGCCGGTTTTTTTATGCTTGATGTTCGAAAAAAGCGTGGCCTATGAACTACTCTTTAGTAAGGTCATATTAAAGAATGGGGTTAAGTGATGAGCAAAATGGTGCGGTATGCAAGATCGGCTTTCGCAAGCGGTCTGGGCACGGTGGTTCTCATGTGGGCGATGCTCAGTTCTCACAACGTAATCGCTGAAGAAAAGTCGGATCGGCTTGTGATTGGTGTCTCCATGAATGACATTGATGCGTATCTGAGCTTATTGGTTAAAGGGCTAGAACGCTCTGCAGAGGCCGCCAATGTTGAATTGATCATCAAAAATGCCCAGCTTGATTATGAGATTCAGCAACAAGACATTGCCGATTTCTTAGAGGCAAAAGTGGATGCCTTGATTGTAGCGCCTGTCATCATGGATTCGACCGTATCGTTCAGCAGTGATGCCGACTTGGCCGGAATCCCACTGGTTTAAGTGAACTCCGTCCCAATCAATATAAACCTGTTGCCCAAAAACCAAACCTATGTTGGCTCTTATGAGTGGGATGCGGGGGCTTTCCAAGCTGACCTTGCGTGCGGTTTAACGGAAGGCAAGGCGGATGACGTCGTTATGACCGGGCAGCTGTTTCACAACGCGGCGTTACTTCAGACAAAAGCGGTCAATGATGTGTTTACCGAGCCACGCTGCTCCGATATGAAAATTGTTGCAGAAGCAACGGCCGAGTGGTCTCGGGAAAAAGGCAAAGCCCTTGTAGAACAGTGGCTTTCATCGGGTTTAAAATTTAAAGTGATCATTGCCAATAATGATGAAATGGCGCTGGGCGCAATCGATGCGCTAAAAGCGACAAACGGCTCTACCGAGGGCTATATCATCATGGGGGTCGATGCCACACAGGATGCTTTGGATGCAATGAAAGCGGGGGATTTAGAGGCCACTATCTTTCAAGATGCTAAGCAACAAGCCGAGCGAGCTATCCAAGCCAGCTTGACGCTGATTAAAGGTGAAACCATCGATCACCTGATTTATGTGCCTTTTGGTATTGTTACCTAAGGCAACTTGGAAACCTTTGCCAAGCAACAGCAAACGGATTGATTCGACATTGACCGCACGTTTTACACGATACAAACAGGGATGAAATGAGTTGTATGATGGATACCAAACAGGATGAGGCTTCGTTGCTCATCGAAAAAGCCAAAGCTTTTGCTACTCAGGCACACGCATCAATCGATCAAAAGCGAAAGTACACTGGCGAGCCTTACATTGTTCACCCAGAATCCGTGGCGGGCATCGTAGCAGAGGTCACTGATGATGCAGCGATGATCGCTGCCGCGTGGTTACACGACGTTGTGGAAGATACCCCAGTCACCATTGAGATGATACAAGCCGAGTTTGGTGAGGATGTTGCGGGCTTGGTGGCGGATTTGACCGATGTTTCCCAGCCAGAAGATGGCAACCGAAAGGTGAGAAAGGCGATTGATCGGGAGCATACCGCCAATGCCTCAGCCCGTGCCAAAACCGTAAAACTGGCGGATTTAATCGATAACACGAGCTCGATCACGGCACATGATGAGCACTTTGCCAAAGTGTACATGTCCGAGAAACGCTTATTACTGAACGTGCTGCGCGACGGTGACAAAACCTTGCATAAACGCGCTCAAAAACTGCTTAAAGCCTACTACAAAGGGCGACAGCAAAGCGCCTAGCGAACCCAAGCGACTAACCAGCCCAAGCGTTAGATGTTTTCCTGAATGAACAGCTCCACGGGGAGGTAAACTGGAGCGTTCGGTTCGGGGTGTTTGGTTTTGAAGTACTTGGCAAACAGATCAAATAGGTGCTGAGCAACGCGCTCTTTAGGGGTTGAGATCAGCATATCGGCATAGCCATCAATCAGAGCCTCGCGCGTATCCTTGGTCAACTCATTACACACGACAATAACGTCTTTTGCTGAACGCTCTTGGCGAAGGGTTTTGAGCATCCCGTTAGTACCGCCGCCTGCGCAATAAAGGCCGATCAAATCGGGATGATCCTGCAACATTTGGGCGGTGGCTTCGCAAGCGAGTCGATCATCATCCAAACTCATCACCGACGGTAAAAGCTCAAACGTGTTGGCATGTTCGCGAAAGTAGCAGATAAAACTGATTTCTGAGATATCTTGGTTTAGGTAGCGATGGCTACCGAGCAAGATGCCAATTTTACCGGGGGATTTGGCCAGCCTAGAGATGGTCCATGCCGCACTTCGACCAGCTTGCCGTGCATCCAACCCGATGTGTCCTGCACAACCTGAGCCTGAAAGGTAGCTGATTAAGGAGATCACCGGAATGCCATCGGCTTGTAAGGATTCGATTTGGTCATTAATGCTGGGATGATCTAAGGATACTAACGCCACTCCATCGGAGTGTTTGGCAGCCGTGGTTAGACTATCAAGGATAAAGCTTGGGTTGATCTCATCCATAAACACCAAGTCTACTTGCCAATGAAATTGATGCTGGTGGCGTTTTGCGGCCTCACGAATGGCATCACCAAGCCCCACATAGAATAGATCGTCACTGCGTTGGAGTAGAATCGTAATTTTCTTTTTAGGCCGTGTGGATACGAATCGTTGGCGAATCAGACCTGAAGCGTGATAACCGATCTCTTCGGCGGCCAGAATAACGCGTTGTGCGGTGGACTCGCGGACTTTGGATCGGCTGTTGAGGACGCGATCAACGGTCGCGACGCTCACGCCCGCGGCTTTCGCCAAATCCTGTATGGTGGGTCGTTTCGACATAGCATTTCTTATTCTTTTTTATGGCACAAGTGGGCAATCGCAGCGAGTGCGCTTACGTGTGTCTAGGGTTACTGCTCCTCGTCTTCCTCATCCCAAGCGTAAAAGAAGTGGTAGATGCAGTAGGCGGTAAAACCGCTGAAAATCATGCCCCACAAGGGTTGCTGAGTTGCCCATTCAGAAATGGCCCACAAGGCACAAAAGGCCGTGGTAAGGATGCGTATCCAAAGGGGTTTAAAAAAATTGCGGTCTGCTGCCTTCATCATAACGGGGCCTTGTTAGCTCTTATTGTTGTTGGATTGGATCGGTAAAGCAGGTGCCCAATCAGGGCACCGACCCAGCTTACGGGTTATATTGCGATAGATTCTCTGGGGTTACCAGCTCAAAAGGTACCCAAATTTGCCGATCCGTTGGCTGATCTTTGGCCAACTTAACGGCTGTATCAATCGTCACCTCGCCTTGGCGCGTGGCATTTTGAAAGACGGTAACGTCCAGCTCATTTGCGCTCATGGCTTGAAGCCCATCGGGCGTTGCATCGATCCCTGCAACAATGACGCTGTCCATCTCACGACCAAAGGCTTGCAGTGCTTGAATCGCACCAATAGCCATCTCATCGTTGTTGGCGATCACGGCATCAAACTCGATGCCCGCTGTTAGCCAGTTGGTCATCAAGTCGTGAGCCTCGGTACGAGACCAATTCGCGCTTTGTTTTTCCACAACCGAAATGCCTTTGCAGGCATCTTGTTTAAGGACTTGATAGATATCATCCGTACGAGTGATGGCCGCATGGTTGGACAGCGGGCCCATCATCACCACAATTTGGCCTTGGCCGTTCATTTGGCGGCATACCTCTTTGGTTTGCATTGTGCCTGAATCCAACTCGTTTGAGCCTACAAACGCCGTGCCCTCTGGCAGAGTGTCGAGATCAGCCGGTGGGTGATTGGTATACACCAGAGGAATACCCGCCTCAGTAGCCATCTGGGTGAGGGCTTGAGTCGAGTCGCCATCAACGGCGTTCACGATGATCACATCTACGTCGCTTGCGATAAAGCTTTGCACCTGATTGATCTGTCGCCCGATGTCCAAGTTGGCATCTTCGACTTGCAGCTCTAAACCTTGTGTTTTTTCAGCTTGCTGTTTCATGCCATTTAATAAAATGGTCAGGAAAGGGTTATCAAACGATGTCATCGTAATGCCGATGTTCAGCTTGCCATCGTCGGCAAAGGCGAGCGGCGCTACGCATGCGCTGGTGGTAAGGAGGGCAGAGGCTAACCCGTTTTTTATCCATTTTTTCATGGTGTAGCTCCTTCTGGTTGTATAATGGGGGCTAAAGCCCCCCCGTATCATCGCTCAGCTCAGCGTGATCCATTTGCACTTCTCGAATGACTCCTCAGCGGCATCCATGATGCGATTGACGTTATAGGCGGCACGAAAATCCGGCCAAAGGGTCTTATCCAGTGCAATGCCTTCGATTAAGTCGCGTACCTCAACCGCTTTCATGTCGTTATAGCCAAGGCCGTGACCGGCCGAGACGCAAAAGTGTTTGTAGTCGGGGTGTTCTGGGCCTGTCAGAATCCGGCGAAAGCCTTGACGGGCCGAGTCTTCGCCCGCGGTAAAGAGCTGTAACTCGGATAGGGTTTCTTGATCGTAAATCAGCGTACCTTGTGTGCCGGTCACCTCAAACCACAACCCATTTTTGCGACCCCAGGCAATGCGCGAGGATTCCAACGTGCCAATGGCTCCGTTTTCAAAACGCACCATCATATGAACTTGATCATCGTTCTCGACGGTGCCGGTTTGGCCAGGCTCGTTCGGGATAGGGCGTTGCTTGTGCACGGTTTGTAGATCGGCACAGATCTCCTGAATGGGGCTGACTAAAAACTCAGCCATGTTGATGATGTGCGAGCCCATATCACCCAATGTACCCGCACCCGAAAACTTACGCTTCAAACGCCATGTGAAGGGCAGGTTTTGATCGGCCAAGTAGTCTTCGTTAAAGGTGCCCCTAAAGTGGACAATCTCGCCAATCTCGCCACGTTCGATGATTTCACGGGCTAATTGGACGGTCGGGTTCTTGGTGTAGTTAAAGCCTACTAGGGTTTTGACACCCGCTGCTTCCGCCGCTTCGGTCATCTCCAGTGCGTCTAGGGCATTAAGCGCCAACGGTTTTTCGGAATACACATGCTTGCCCGCGCGAATGGCCTCAAGCGCCATGGTTTTGTGTAAATGGTTGGGCGCACAGATATCAACGATGTCGATCGACTCATCATGTACTAGGGCTTTCCAATCGCCCGTAGAGCGCAAAAAACCAAACTCTTTGGCTTTTTTCGCGGCCAACTCTTCGTTGACCTCGGCCAGCATATCGCAGACGACATGCGCATTAAGATCAAAAACAGCCGGTGCGTTACGAAAGGCAATGGCGTGGGCTTTACCCATGCAGCCTGATCCAATCAGGCCAATGTGTAGGGTCGGTTTCTGTGCACGTGAAGCAGGCATGACCTTTCTCTTTTGTTGTTATTGGTGATCGTTACAAATCCATTGAACAATCAAATTTAGAATGAATGTTTCATTTATTCAATATTTGATAAAAATAAATCTTTTTAAAGTGGGTTTTGAGGTTTTTGGGTTGACAAGGGAGGGTTTAATCGATCATTCTGGAAAAAATATTCTAAAAATAAAACGATTGAACCAAGTGTTCGATCATTACTCAAAATGAATGCTAAGGGTATTGGACGCACAGCGTGCTTGGATGACACGGAATAGAAGTTGGAAAAAATAGAAAATTTATTCCATTGATGTATGATTTCGCTACCCGTCATTGATTTTGAAGTAAGTGGCATGAGCGAAAACATAATGCTGGATAAAGCCCCAACGTCTTTATCGGATCTAAAAGCGACCATTACTGAATACCACCCAAAGTTAAGCAAGCGCTTACGTCAGGTGGCCGAATATCTCTTGGAAAACCCCAGTGAGATTGCTTTCGGTACAGTTGCGGTCATCTCAAAAAACGCAGGTGTCCACCCGTCAACACTCGTGCGATTTGCGAACGCATTTGGTTACAGCGGCTTCAGCGAAATGCAACGTCTGTTTCAACAGAAGTTGATCGAAGAGGCCCCAAGCTACCAAGAGCGGATTCGAATCGCCCGTGAGGAGTTGGGCGACGAAGGGGAGGAATCCCCAGCGCACTTGCTAAAGCAGTTTGTACACGCCAATGCGAACGCGCTTCAGCACTTAGCCGACATCACGAGTAACGAAAACTTAGAAAAAGCGATCGATGTATTAGCCAATGCCAAAGCGACCCACATTGTGGGTGTCCGTCGGGCGTTTGTGGTGGCCAGTTACATCTCTTACGCGCTTCGGCATATCGATCGTAAAGCGTATTTGATAGACGGTGTGGGTGGCATGTTTAAAGAACAAGCCGGCTCCGTCTCAAAAGATGAAGCACTGATTGCCATTAGCTTTCATCCCTATGCGTCCGAAACGCTGGATGTGGCCAATGAAGCGGTCGAGAAAAACGTGCCACTGATTGTCATTACCGACAGTGAGTTAAGCCCATTGGCATCGGTGGCCGAGGTCAGCTTTATCGTAAAAGAAGCCAGCGTTCACTCGTTCCGCTCGCTGTCTTCGTCACTGTGTTTAGCACAAGCTTTGGCCATTGGATTGGCCTATCGATTAGATAAACAGCAAGGGTGACCGCCATCTAAACCATTCGGCACCCTGCAAAGAGGAGAATAAGAATGATCAATCTTTGTGTGTTTGGTGCCGGACGAATCGGATCAATTCATACCGATAACGTTGCGCGTAACCCCAAGGTCGCCATCCGCTACGTGGTGGACGCGTACGCTCCCGCCGCCGAAAAGTTGGCCAGCAAATACGATGCGCGCGTGGTATCTGTGGAAGAGGCGTTAGCTGACCCAGAGGTGCATGGCGTGATCATCGCATCCTCAACCGATACGCATGCCGACTTGATCGAAGCCTCGGCAAAAGCCGGTAAAGCCATTTTCTGTGAAAAACCGGTCGATTTAAGTGCAGATCGGGTTCGCGCTTGCTTGAAAACGGTTGAAGAGACGGGCGTCATTTGCAACATCGGTTTTAACCGCCGTTGCGATCCACAGTTTCGTGCCATCAAAGAAGCGATCGAAGGCGGTAAGGTGGGTCAGTTAGAGATGCTGTCGATCACCAGCCGAGACCCATCTCCACCGCCGGTTGAATACATCAAGGTATCGGGTGGTTTGTTCCGCGATATGATGATCCACGACTTAGATATGGCGCGTTTCCTATTGGGTGAAGAGCCTGTCGAAGTGTACGCAACCGCAAGCTGCCTAGTAGACCCAGCTATTGGTGAAGCAGGGGATGTGGACAGTGCCTTGGTGACGCTTAAAACCGCCTCTGGCAAGCTGTGTCAAATCAGCAACAGCCGTCGTGCTGCGTATGGCTATGACCAGCGTGTCGAAGCCCATGGTTCAAAAGGGATGGCCCAGATTGGGAATGACCTTGAAACTAACTTAGTGCTATCGACCGATAACGGTGTATCGGGTGCGAAACCGCAGCACTTTTTCCTTGAACGTTACGAAAAAGCCTACCGCATTGAGCTTGAAAACTTCATCGATTGCATCGAAGGCACAGCTGAGCCTATCGCCAACACCTTTGATGGTTTGCAGTCGATTTTGCTCGCCGATGCTGCGGCGGAATCGGTCGCCACGGGTAAGCCGGTTCGATTAGCTAACTGATTCACGAGGTCGTTATGTCACGTTTATTATCCAAAGCGCAGTCGCCCGATCAAAACGGCTGTATCCAAAACATTACGCCTGAATCCGCAGGCTGGGAGTACGTCAGCTTTTCGGTGTTTTCGCTAAAAAAAGGAGAAACGCTGGAGCAAGCAACAGAAGATCAAGAAGTCTGCCTAGTGCTCGTAACCGGTAAAGCCGATGTAAAAACTCGAACAGAGTCATTCACCGACCTTGGCGAGCGTACCAGCGTATTTGATCAAAAAGCCCCCTACGCGGTTTATGTCCCTAACGATGATCAGTTTACTGTAACCGCAACGACCGATCTTGAACTGGCCGTGTGCAAAGCGCCTGGGTTTGGTAATTACCCAACGCGTCTTATCACGCCCGATATGTGCAGCTACGAAACCCGTGGTATTGGGACGAACCAGCGTCACGTGTGCAACATTTTGTTTGGCAACATGGCCGCAGACAGCTTATTGGTTTGCGAGGTGATCACACCCGATGGTAACTGGTCGAGCTACCCGCCGCACAAACATGATACGGATAACGAGCCACATGAGACCCATCTGGAAGAGACCTACTATCATAGGATCAATCCAGAGCAGGGGTTTGTGTTCCAGCGCGTGTACATGGATGATCGTAGTATCGATGAGACGATGAGCGTTGAAAACCACGGCGTGGTGATGGTCCCGGGTGGGTATCACCCTGTGGGTGTGCCTCATGGGTATGATTCTTACTACTTGAATGTGATGGCAGGGCCTGCGCGTAATTGGATCTTCCATAACGACCCAGATCATGAATGGATCATCGAGCGGGATAAACAGCTCGCGAAGTGATCCTTGTGAGGTAGCGTGTCTCTCAGAGTCAAAACGTTTGCCCTTTAATGAAGATTAAAGGGCTTTTTTGTGCGCTCATGTTTGTTGCGTGCTGCGCAAAGATTACTGTTCGATACGGTTTTTCTCGGCGTTACTGATCATCAAGGACAGCTCGTTAGCGGCCTCGCGCATGACAGGTAGGTAGTCTAAGAGTTGATCCAAGGTTTTTCGGATAATCGGGGCATGGCAAAAGAGCCCTGCGACCATACGCCCCTCATCGTTAAAGACCGGCACCGAGCACGCACACATTCCGTCAATGAACTCCTCGTTATCAGTTCCGTATTGGCGCTCATAGGTTTCGATAAGATGCGCCATCAATCGCTCAGGGTCGGCGATGGTGTTTCGCGTCACAGGCTCCATCGCTAACGAAGCTAAAATCCGCTTTACTTTGGCTTTGGGCAGGGTGCTTAAGTAGAGCTTTCCACTGGCCGTGCACCACGCCGGTACCCGCGAGCCGATGGGCAAGTGAACTTGCAAAGGCCAGTTGGCTTGGATGCGATCGTAATAGATCATCTCGGTGCCATCCGGTATCGCGATGCCGCAGGTTTCCCCCACTTGGGTGGACAGCTTTTCGAGGATGGCTCGACGCTCCGCTTTGTAGCGGCCGGTGTAGAGGGCGTTTAACGATAGGCGATGCATGCGATCGGCCACGACTAAATTGCCCCGCATGTTGGTCTGTAAAAAACCCTCGGCTTCAAGGGTCTGTACAAGGCGGTGGGTAGTGGCTTTGGGGATGTCGAGTTGGAAGGCCAAGTCGGTGACCGACAAGGGATGATTGCTTAAAGCAACGGCTTCCATAATTTCCAACACACGGACAATGGAGGAGCCTTTCTCACGGCGTGAAGCTTCCTTCTCGTGTTTACTCATACACCCTCGTATCTTGTTACATCACTGAACCGAATGTCAGCGGGTTAATCCTAAGTTTTGAGTATATCAAACCCTTGATTCAAAAGAGGATGATTAATTGCCGTACAAAAAAAGCAGGCCGAAGCCTGCTAAAGGATGACCCTACAGCGAGGACGCTTACTTCATCGTTGGCATTGAGAATTCAGCGCCAGCACGGATACCGGTTGGCCAACGTTTTGTGATGGTTTTCATGCGGGTAAAGAAGCGTACTCCGTCTGGGCCGTGCATGTTCAACGGCCCAAAGATGGAGCGTTTCCAGCCACCAAAGCAATGGAAGGCCATCGGGACAGGAATTGGCACATTGATGCCGACCATACCCACTTTGATCTGCTCCTCAAATTGACGCGCCGTATCACCATCGCGGGTAAACAAGGAGGTGCCGTTGCCGTATTCATGCGCGTTAATCATCTGAACCGCTTCATCAAAGTTCTTTACGCGCACAACACACAAGACAGGGCCGAAGATCTCCTCTTGATAGATCTTCATATCGGTTGTGACCTGATCAAACAGCGTTGGCCCAACAAAGTAGCCGTTTTCGCAGCCTTTCACTTGGTAGTTACGGCCATCGACGATGAGTTCTGCCCCTTCGTTAACGCCTTGATCGATGTAACCGAGCACTTTTTGTTGATGCTCTTTGGTTACCAATGGCCCCATGTGTGGCTCTGGATCTTGACCGGTGCCAGGCCCAACACGCATCTGATCAATCTCTTTGGTCAGTTTTTGGATAAGGTTATCCGCCACATCATCACCGACACACACGGCGACCGAGATTGCCATGCAGCGCTCGCCAGCCGAACCGTAGGCTGCACCCATCAAAGAGCCCACCACTTGCTCCGGGTCGGCGTCGGGCATCACTACCATGTGGTTTTTAGCGCCGCCCAATGCTTGGCAGCGTTTGCCGTGTTGGGAGGCTGTGGAGTAGATGTACTCGGCAATCGGGGTAGACCCCACAAAGCTTACCGCCTGCACACGTGGCTCGGTCAGCAGTAAATCCACCACCTCTTTATCCCCATTGACCACGTTAAACACGCCCTCCGGTAATCCTGCATCCACCAACAGCTTAGCCAGCATCAAGGTCGAGCTTGGGTCTTTTTCGGATGGCTTCATCACAAAGGTGTTACCGCAGGCGATGGCAACGGGGAACATCCACATCGGAACCATAACCGGGAAGTTAAAGGGAGAAATACCGACACACACACCCAAAGGTTGCATCAGCGATTGTGAGTCCACATTGCGGCCCACGTTTAAGCTGTATTCGCCCTTTTGAAGGTGCGGAATGCCACAGGCAAACTCGACGACTTCCAAGCCGCGGGTGATCTCGCCTTGGGCATCGGAGAAGACCTTGCCGTGCTCTTCGCTGATCAAGCGCGCCAGCTCGTCACGGTTCTCTTCCAAAAGGGTTTTAAATTTGAACAACACGCGGGCACGAATCACCGGTGGGGTTTTGGACCATGTGGCAAAAGCAGCATCGGCTGCATCTACGGCTTTGCGCGCTTCGTCGGCACTGGATAACGCGACTTGTGCGGTTTGCTCGCCGGTTGCTGGGTTATACACCGGTGCAAATCGGTTCGATTCGCTGTATGTCTCTTGGTTGTTGATTAAGTTACCGAGGGTCTTCATGGTTAAATCTCCTGATGCCACACTTTTTCGTAAAGGGTGATCATTTCGTCAATGGTAGGTACTTTTGGATTATTTCCAGGGGAGCCGGAGGCCAAGGCTTGCTCTGCCATGGTGGCTCTTAGCTCAAAGAAGCGGGATTGGTCGACGCCAAACTCAGCTAAGGAGGGCACCGACAGCTCCTGATTGAGGGCCTGTAATTCTTGGATCAACTTGTTACATGCGGTCTGATCATCATCGCAATAATCAGCCACCCCAATCGCTTTGGCGCAATCAGCGTAACGCCCTTTAGCACTTGGGATCGAAAACGCCGTAATGGCCGGTAACAGCATGGCGTTCGATAGCCCGTGCGGAACATGGAAAAACGCGCCAATAGGGCGGCTCATACCGTGCACCAGTGCAACGGAGGCCGCTGAAAACGCAATGCCGGCTAAGGTGGAGCCGAGCATCATCGCTTCACGTGCTTCGTCGTCCGATGGGGTGTGGTAAACGCGTCTTAGGTGTGGGCCGATTAAGCGCATTGCCGCCAGTGCTTGCTGGTCACTGTAGGGGTTGGCTTTTTGGCTGACGTACGCTTCGATGGCATGTGTTAGGGCATCGATACCGGTATCTGCCGTGACCCGCTTGGGCAGTGATAACGTCAGTTCATAATCAATGAGTGCAGCCACTGGCATAAAGCCGACACCGACGCACAGCATCTTCTCGTCAACTTTGTCATCGGTAATGATGGTAAAGCGCGTGGCTTCCGATCCCGTACCTGCCGTGGTGGGGATCGCGATGATCGGAAGGCCGGTTTCGGATACATCCCGCGGGAATTTATAGTCGCGCATGGTGCCGCCAAACTTCCCTAAGATCGAGATCGCCTTGGCCGAGTCAATGGGGCTGCCGCCGCCAAGGGCAATAATGGCATCAAAGGACTCACCGTCCGCTAATCCATCGGTGACCGCTTTTACACCAGCCGTTATCGAGTCTTCGGTCGGTTCTGGTACGGTATCGGCAAAGACACCGTGACGGATCTGGTGTTGATCCAATACCGCCGATAACCGTCCTACGTAACCTAGCTCCACCATCATCTTATCGGTGATGATGAGCGGTTTACTGCAATTAAGCGCGCTGAGCACGGATGGAAGTTCTTTGGACGCGCCTGCGCCTACCTGCATGACTCTTGGCAGTATGATGCGATTAGACATGGCTGCCTCTCCTTTTATGGTTGCTCTGTACCCTAACTGGGTGGTTTTTTTTAGAAGGCCGTCTCGGTGACCGATCCGGCCAGATGCGTTATTGGCCGTACGCGACACTCGGTAACCAAGTTACAATCCCTTGCCACCAGAACACGATGGTGAGGCCGACCAGTTGAATCACAATAAAGGGGATAACACCGCGATAAATGGTGCCGACACTGATGCCGGCCGGGGCTACTCCTTTTAGATAAAAGAGGGCAAAGCCAACCGGTGGTGTTAAAAAGGATGTCTGTAAGCAGACGGCAAACAAAATGGTGAACCAGACAAGATCAAAACCTAAGTTGGCAATAACCGGTGCCACCAACGGCAGAATGATCAGCGTAAGTTCGATCCAATCCAGGAAGAACCCAAGGATAAAGGTGCACAACAAAATCGTGATCACGATACCGGTTGGGCCAAAGGGTAAGCCCGTTAGCGCGTTTTCGATCAGCTCATCGCCACCTAGGCCTCGCAGCACCAGTGAAAAGGCGGTCGCACCCAACAATAGGGCAAAGATGAAAGCCGTGGTTTTGCTGGTTTCTTGGCACACCTCTTTTAGAACCGTGCGGTTTACACGTCCCTTTACGAACGCCAATAAGGTTGCACCCGCAGCGCCAACGCCGGAAGCTTCCGTTGGGGTCGCAATGCCCGCAAAGATGGAGCCCAGCACTGCAAAGATCAGTCCTGCTGGTGGCAAAATCGATTTAAACACATTCCATACCAAGCCTGCAGTCACCGGTTCCGCATCTTTAGGGGCCGGTGCAATGCTGGGTTTTAGCCAGCCGATGATCAAGATGTAAGCGATGTAAAGTCCTGCCAACAACATGCCGGGGAAGAGCGCACCCAGGAAAAGATCTCCCACTGAGATGCCTAAACGATCCCCCATCATCACCAGCATGATGCTGGGGGGGATCAAGATACCTAAGGTGCCCGTACTGCAGACCGTGCCGCAGGCCAATTCTTGGTTATAGCCTTGCTTCATCATGAGTGGGATGCCAAGCAAGGCCAGCAACACCACCGAAGCACCAATGATGCCGGTGGATGCCGCCAGCAACAGACCAACAAAGGTAATCGTAACCGCAAGCCCGCCGCGTACACGACCAAATAGGCGAACCAAGTTGGACATTAAGTCCTCGGCCACGCCGCTTCGATCCAGCATTAAGCCCATAAAGACAAACATGGGCAGTGCGACAAGCACCCAGTTGGTCATCACATCCCAAATACGTGGCACAACGATCGATACGTACTGCCAATCAATGCCAATCCAGGTATCAAACGTCGTGTCCATAAAGATGGCTAACGCCGAGAAGGCGACGGCTACACCGCCTAAAACCCAAGCGACCGGAAAGCCAGTAAAGAGTAGGGCGATAAAACTTGCGAACATCGCTATGGCGAGAATCTCATTAATTTCCATGAGTGATCTCCTGTTCGGTTGTGATCGCTAAGCGTTTGAAAAAGAGATGGCAGAGCACCCGAGATAATCGAGATAAGACCGCGAAGCCGAGCAATACAAAGCCGACCATCAACATGGCTTTTATGGCCCAACGATAGGGTAAGCCGCCGGGGGCGTTTGAGACTTCGCTCAACTCGAAGGAGTAGCTGATGAATGGCCCTGCATACCAGATCACCAACACCAGAAACGGCATCAACAGTAGGGCGATGCCAAGAAGTTCGATCCAAGCTTGAGTGGTCAGAGAGAGTCGATCATAAATCAGATCAACCCGAACATGATCGTCGTGCACAAAGCAGTAAGAGAGGCCAAATAGCCAGCCCATGGCGTACAAATGCCATTGAAGCTCTTCAAACTCAATTCGGCCTTCGCCTACGACGTAGCGCAATAAAACGTTACCGACAATCACCACCATCAGGACAATCCAAAGGTAGCTGGCCAGCTCGCCAATAGCGCCCAATAGGTTATCGAACGTCCGCGATAAACGGGTATGCGGGAGTGTGGTATGTGACGCGATGTTATCGAGATTCAGGTGCGGGTCACCCGTCTGAATCGCAGGTACTGCGTCCAAATAGTCCGTTCTTTGATTCATGATGTTCTGCCTATAAACGAGGGGAGGAGGCAGGCACTCGCGCCTGCCTTATGTGCGACTTACTCGTAATCGCGTGGCAGATACGCCATGGTTTTCCAGCGGCGATAATCTTTCAGGAAGTTTTGTTGGGACTCATAAATGGCTTTGAAATCGGCGTCTTTGGCCGCTTGTTCCTCAAGGACTTTGACGCTGGCTGTTTTAAGCTCTGCCAATAATGGCTCAGGGATTTTACGGGCTTTAACGCCCTTGGCATCAAACCCAGCCATTACAGCCCCTTGTAGGGATTCACCACGGGTTAGGCCGCGCAGAGTACCTGCGGTACAGGCCATATCGATCATGGAGCGTTGCGCATCGCTTAGTCCATTCCAAACCTCGGTATTCACCACAAGGTGGGAGGCGGTGAACGGCTGGTGCCACCCCGGGAAGTAGTTGTTTTTGGCGACCTTATCAAAGCCCATCATCTGGTCGATGGCTGGCATCGAGAACTCAGAGGCATCGATGGCGCCTTTCTCAAGGGCTGGGAAAATCTCCCCGCCTGGGATGGTCGTGACCGAAGCCCCGAGTGACTGCAGCACCTGACCGCCAAGGCCCGCAAAGCGGACTTTTAACCCTTTAAGGTCATCAATGGTGTTGAACTCTTTCTTAAACCAACCTGCGGTTTCTGGCCCAATCACAGAGCAAAGTACCGGGTGAACACCGTGTTTGGCGTATAAGTCTTCGGCCAGTTTTTGGCCTTCGCCTTCGTACCACCAGGTGGCAAACTCCCATGGTTCCATACCAAAGGGCACGGCGGACAAGAGCGCAGAGGCCGGAATCTTACCTTGGTCGTAAGCCAACCAAGCGTAGCCTGCCGGGATTTGGTTATTCTTAACCGCTTCGGTGATACCAAACGGTGGGACGATTTTGCCAGGTTCAAAGACTTTGAACTGAATGTTACCGCCGCTGGCGGCCTTGATCTGTTCGCTTACGTGGTTGATGGGGTCTCCTAGCCCCGGTAAGTGTGTGCCAAACACCGCTTGAACCTTCCAGCGAACCTTTTCATCCTCTGCTTGTAACAGCGGGGATGTGGTGGCGGCCGCTAAGCTGCATGCCAGTGCGATAGGGGTGATTAAGCGTTTGAACTTAGGTGTAGATGATCTCATAACAAACTCCATTTTTATTATTTTGGGATTTTGTGTCTCATTTAAGAGATTTTTTGTTTTACGCCTAGAGTGAAATGCGTGTCAATAATTTTTTAAAATGAGATTTAATGTCTCGTTTTAATTGAGTTTATCTGATGTCGACCGTGTGAAACTTAAGTTGCTGAAATGAGGAGGGATCTTATTGCGGGTGGGGTCAAGAATGATCCGTGTGAGAAAAGTAACTTTTACGACCAATGTCGTAGGCATAAAAAAGGCCCAACCGTTGCCGGTTGAGCCTCTTTTACAAAGGGGAAATCAGTTGGCGACTTGCAATGTTTGCGTCGCAGCTGCGGCTTTTTTAGCACGCTTGTAAATGGTCAGGCTAAGAACGGTCGCCGCCAAGATAAAGGTGACTAAATTGGCTGCGATCATGGGGATATCCTTCACGATCAGGCCGTAAGCGAGCCACATACCGACACCGAAAGTGAAGATGGTGTACATCTGCAGTGAGATACCATCCACGTTGCCTGTGCGGATAATCTGAAATACTTGTGGGATGAAAGCCGCCGTTGTACAGAACGCAGCAATCAGGCCCAAAACAGTTGTGTGTTCCATTGGGTTACCTCTGTGATTACTACTTGTGCTACGCACAAGCCACTCCCCGATTGTCGCCGGTTCGTCTTGTTTCATTCATTAAATTTGGGGATCAGTCACCGAGGACACGGTGCTGAGAGGTTCTTGTTATGTATGCGAGGAATTCTAGTAATGAAAGTGGGGGTATGCAATTCTACAGAGCGTTAATTTAGCCCTCATATTTTTAATCATTCCGGCTAAAACGTTAGAAAAACTCACCAGTGAAGGATAAGTGTATGATCTTAAAATAATGATGTTTTTACATCAAAAAATCGCAAAACACCGCATAAAATCTACAAAGCGGTGTATTGCGTTCAGGAGAGATTATTTCAGGTGTCGACCACCGTCAACGTTGAGTGTGCGCCCTGTGACATACCGGCTTCTAAGCAGGTACTCTACCGCTTCGATCACTTCGGCGGCACCCGGTGCAATTTCCATCAGAGACTTTTTCAAGGTTTTCGATTTGTACTGATCATCATCCGACTCATTAAACATGATCATCGCCGGTGCAATCGAGTTAACTTTCACCTTCGGGGCCAACATCGCCGAAAAAGACAGCGTCATGTTCGCAAGAGCCGCTTTACTGGCCGCATACGCAACGTGTTTTTGACTGCCGCGCTCAGCCACATAATCGGTCATGTGGATGATGTCGCTGCTTTCGCCCTCGTAGGCAAGTAACAAGTCGGTGAGCAGGCGGTTGATCTCGTAAGGGGCACCCGCGTGAACTTGCATCATTTTCTGGAACACGGACTCTGGCGGCAAGTTGCTGCTTTCAGGAATCCAGTCCGATGCGTTGTGAATGATGCCCCGCAACGATGAGTGTTGGGATTCAATCTGCTGTATTAATCGCAGCACCGAAGATTGCTCGTAAAGGTCGCACTCATACAGCTCTGCCCCTTTGGCTTTTAACGCATCGATGCTCTCGTAATGGGTTCGGTAGGTGCCAATAATAGGTTGGTCGTTAGCCAGAAAGTGCTCCGCCAAGGCCAAGCCGATGCGTTTGCCAACACCGGTAATCAGAATAGGGGCTTTAATATCAGTCATGATTGTCTCCTACAGCGTTGCGATCAGTCGCAGTGCTTTTCGAGTGTCAGGGACACAGAATCGGCAAAACGTAAGGCGTGCGGCTTATCGATGGTCACCGATGCAAACTTGACCCAAGAGTGCTCGCTACAAATATCGAGCACATCCGCGACCAGTTTTTCCAGTAGCAAAAATCGCCCACTTTCAACATGCGAAATGATCTTCTTAGTGACCACTTTGTAGTTTAGAGCATCTTGAACGTTATCGGTTTCGTACGCGTTTTCCGCGGGGTAGTGGATCTCATAGTTGATGATCACATCCTGCTGCTTTTGGCGCTCTTCTTCATTGAACCCGATGAAGGTTCTCAGCCTTAAATTGGTTACCCGTATGATGGCGTTGCTGATTTTCTCACTCATTCGGGTTCTTACTCCTTAATCGATGACAACGCATCTAAAGCACGCTGCCGTGACGCTTTTAAATCGACGATGGGCTTTGGGTACTCTTTGCCTAATGTGACACCGGCGGATTTTAGAGTATCGCTTGGGGCTTCCCATGGTTTATGAATGTACTTGTCTGGTATCTGACTCAGTTCGGGCACATAGGTACGGATGTAATCGCCGTGCTTATCGAACTTTTCCCCTTGTAATACGGGGTTAAAAATCCGGAAGTAGGGTGCCGCATCAGCACCACAGCCCGCAATCCATTGCCAACTGGCGCTGTTACTGGCCAAATCGGCATCCAATAGCGTATCCCAAAACCATTGCTCGCCCAAGTGCCAATGATGCAGTAGGTTCTTGACTAAAAAGGAGCCCACAATCATCCGTACGCGGTTATGCATATAGCCGGTTTGCCAGAGCTCGCGCATGCCTGCATCAATAATTGGATAACCGGTTTGGCCTATTTGCCACGCTTCTAACTCGTTGCTTTGTTGGGCTTTCCAGGGGAAGCGATTAAATTTCTCCTGCAGGTTATGCCAAACAATCTCGGGCTGATGATACAAGAGGTAATAGGAAAACTCGCGCCAACCCAGCTCGCTCAAAAAAGTGTCTAGGTTACTGTCATCTTGTTTATGAGCGGCGGCAGCTTCTAGTGCACTGTACCAAGCGGTGTTGGGTGATATTTGGCCAAAATGCAGATAGGGCGACAGTTTGGAGGTGGCCTCTTTAGCTGGCTCGTCCCGGCCTTGTTTGTACATGGGTAAGCCATGGTTTAAAAAGTGCCCAAGCTGTTTTCGCGCGCCAGCTTCGGTGGGCGTCCACGACGCTTCCATCTCTTTGTACCATGGGATATCTGGTATTAAAGCCAGGCTATCAATGGATTGACCCTTTACGCTGTGGGATGCGTATTGCAGCTTTGGTGCTTCAATCGGCTCCCTAGGAGAGGCCGATTTAAGGCAGCCTTTTCTATAGTAAGGGGTGAACACTTTATACGGTGTGCCGTCTTGTTTTGTGACAGTCCATGGCTCCCACAAAAGAGATCCATTTAAGCTGTCGACGTGAATGTCCATGGATTTGAGTGAGGCTTTAATCTCTTTGTCCCGTGCGATGCGCCAAGGCTCATAGCAGCGGTTCCAGTAGACAGCCTGTGCGTCGGTGTTTTTGGCAAGCTCTGTGATCTGCTCTTTGGCAGGCCCTTGTAAAACTACCAAATGTCCATCCAGCGCATCATTCAAATCGTTCAGTGCGTGATGTAACCACCAAAGACTCGCACCGCCCATCTTCCATTCAGAGGCGGTGTCATCGTCCAGTATGTAGACAGGGATAACCTCACCCGCTTTGGCGGCTTCACTTAAACCTGGGTTGTCTGCTAAACGTAAATCTTGTCGAAACCAAAAAATCACTGGCTTCTTCATATGGTGTTCCTTAAACCGAGCGCGGCAGGGTAGGGCTCGAGGTATCGTTGAGCGCGGATGTAGTCGCTACCGTGCAATTTAATGTAGTGATGCAGCAAGGTCACTGGCGTCGCTAAATTGATATCTCCACGCTGGTATTGCTCGATGATATCGACGATGTTTTGGCGCTCTTCGCCTGAAACGGTTTTCTTCAAATAGCCCAAAATGTGTAAAAGTACGTTCGCGTGCCCGCCGCGTTTGGCAGACTTAGAAATCGCCGCAGTAAATTCGGCTTGGTATTCATCTATAAAAGGCTCAAGCGGCAGATCCGCGCTAGTGGCGAGCTTCTTACCCAGCGATTTGTACGTCGCCTGATGATGTGCCATCAGTAAGTACTTGTAGCTGCTGTGGAATTGAAGCAGGTTGTGGTAGCTCGGCTGCTCGCGCACTTGAGTTCGGAAATGGTAATGCGCATAAACCCGCATGATAAAGTTTTCGAAAAGATGATCATCGTGAAGGTGACCTTCCTCTTCAACGGGCATGAGAGGGTAACGTTCCATTAATGCTTGTGTGAATAACCCGCGACCACGCTGATTATGCGGATGCCCATTAGGTTGATATATTTTGATCCGCTCTAACCCGCAGCTTGGTGAGTTTTTCATCAAAATGTAGCCATCTAAATGATCGCAAGCGGCTACTTTTTTCGAAAAACCTTCGATGAGCTTATCGGTTAGATCCGATGTGTCATCGTTGCTGTAACGCAGCACCGGTTGATTTGGGTCACCGGTTAAACGCATTGTTGGGCGAGGTGTCGGAAAGCCCGCGGCCACTTCAGGGCAAAAACGTACGTAATCAAAATACCGATCAAGCACTTTTAAGCAGAGCCGGGATTGGCTGTGCCCGCCGTTAAAACGGACATTATCACCTAATAAACACGCACTGATGCCCACCGGAATTTTAAAATCGGGTTCTGGAATGGCTCGATGAGGCATTTCGCATCTCCTTTAACTTTTCAATTACTTACGTCCGGTTTTAAGGGTTAGATCACCTACAGCGCCCGTTGTTTCTGGGCCTCGCTACTTTTTGTTATAAAGCAATTTGTTCATCTTACGTTAATATTAAGTGAGCAGGGCGCTTTTTAAGCGTAGACCCAGCGAGTATTCGTCAGCAAGTCAACGGAATTTCAGGCAGGCCATGAAGAACCTCAGTTTTAGTAAGAAATTGATGTTGTTGGTGTCGGCGCCGTTTTTGGTGTCGGTCATATTAATCGCAGACGAAGTGTGGAACGCTTCGAAGGTGTATTTTGATGAAAAGCGTCTAGTCGAAAATATGCTTTTTGCTGAAGTCAGTAGCCAATTAGTGCACGAGCTTCAGAAAGAGCGCGGTGCCACTGCAGGCTTTTTAGCCTCCAAAGGCAGTGCGTTTAAGGATGGGTTAGCTAAGCAGCGAGTTTTGACCAATGAAGCTTTAGCTACATGGCAAAGCTACATGCAATCGACCAATGTCGAAGGTGCCATGCAAGAGGTCAAATCCCAAGCATCCAAACGGTTAGGGCAGCTTACCGACATTCGAAAACAGGTAGACAGTCAGTCCATCGCTTTGGGCGAAGCGTTGAGCTATTACACTGGCAATAACAAAGTATTGCTCTCCAGTGCGTTGATTACGTCCTCCCAGTCTAATGATGTGGAGCTCGCAAAATACGCGGTTTCTTATTACGACTATCTGCAAGGTAAAGAGCGTGCGGGTATCGAGCGGGCGGTGCTAAGCAGTACCTTTGCCGCCGACCGGTTTCTCCCCGGGTTTTTTGCACGATTTATTACACTCTTGACCGAACAAAACACCTACTTTGATCATTTCTCGAAGCTATCGCCTAAGCCGATCTTGAAACACTACCAAGGGGCGATGGAAGATGCGGCCGTTAAAGAGGTGGAGCGCTTAAGATCGCTGGCAAAAGAGAAGAGCGATACAGGTGGGTTTGATGTGGTTTCGACCTACTGGTTTGAGCAATCGACCAAGCGGATCAATCTGATTAAAGGGGTAGAGGATCAATTGGCGACCCATTTGATTGAGGTGTCCAATGACCACCTTAACTCGTCTCTGGCGAAGCTGATCTTTCTCTTGGTGTTGTTGGTCGTATTGGTGGTTGCCACCATCGGTATCACAGTGAAGACCATGGCCACCCTAACTAAGCAGGTTAAATCCTTAGCGGCCACGATGGATAAGGTACAGAACAATCGTGATCTGTCGGCCCGCGCCGAGGTGGTGTCGGAAGATGAGTTGGGTCAGGTGGCCAAGGGCTTAAATGCGACTTTGAAAGCCTTTTCGATTGACTTTCAGGGGCTTGCGGATAACTGCGCTCGGTTGGTAACCATTGCTCGTGAAACCAGTCAGGTGGCTTTGCACAGTGCACAAAAGCTTTCGGAGCAGCAACAGCAGACCACGCAAGCCGCTACCGCCATTGAGGAGCTTTCCACCGCCGTGCAAGAGGTGGCGAGCAACACACACAACTCAGCTGACCGTGCTCAAAGCGCTAGTGATATCGCTAAAAGCGGGCATGTGGTGGTGCGCGGCTCGGTGTCTGCGGTCAATGAGTTGGCCAATGATGTGGTGCAACTCAGTGAAATGATCGGCAAGTTGCACTCCAGTAGCATCAGTATCTCGAATGTCGTCGAGGTGATTAACAACGTATCGGATCAAACCGGGTTGTTGGCTCTGAACGCGGCCATTGAGGCAGCGCGCGCCGGCGAGCAAGGCCGAGGCTTTGCGGTGGTAGCCGACGAGGTACGCGCACTTGCACAGCGCACACAAAGCTCGACGACCGAAATTGCGCAAATTATTCAAACCTTGCAAACCGAGGTGGATGCGGCCTTTAAACTGGTGGAGCTTAATCAGGAGAAGATGCACGCTTCAGTGGAGCAAACGCACGAAGTCGAGACCTCCTTGGATGGGATTGTCAGTGCCGTGCACAGCATAACGCAGTTATCGACTCAGATTGCCTCGGCCTCCGAGGAGCAATCGCACGTGCTTAAAGATGTGTCAGCTCGCATTGCCATGATCGATGCCAACTCATCGGAAGTCTCAGGCGCGGCGGATCAGATTGGAGCTTCGGCTAAAAATCTCTTTGATATGTCTCAATCGTTGGAGCAAATGGTTAAACGTTATTCGCTGTAGAAAAAGCGAGTGTGGACTTGGGCTGCCTTGGCAGCCCTTTTTTTTGAAGGTTCCTTCGCTTTGAAGGGTTCTGGTAGGGCAATATTGACCTGATCTCGTCGCATGGGGCATTGGTAGCTCAGGCGATAAGCAATCAATTGAAGGCCTTCGCGGTTTTTGTTGTTTTGCCCATAGCGAGGGTCACCCATGATGGGGTGGCCGATGCTTTCAAGGTGACGGCGAATCTGGTGCGTACGCCCTGTTTCAAGATCAACGTCGACTTCCGATGTGTTGCGCTCGGGGTCAAAGCCTAGATTTTGAATGTGGGTAATCGCGGTACGGTCATCCAACGGCGTTGAGATCGTCTCTTTCTCAGGGGGATCGCCCAAAACTATGGCACGGTATCCTTTTTTAATCTCACCGTTTTGGAACAGCTCACTGAGTTGAGCGGCCATTTTCTTGTTGTGCGCAATGATGATTAAACCGCGTGTTTCACGGTCCAGTCGATGTACCAAGAAGACCTCCCGTTTATTGTCCAACAGCTTCTCGACAATACGAAGCATCGACATATGATCGCCAAAATCGGTGCCTTGGCTCATGACGCCAGCCGGTTTAAACCAAACCGAGTACCCCATTCGGTCTTCTAAACAGGAGGGCATGGGCGGCTTTAACGATAAAAGGTGCGCATCGTAATGAAAGATCACCTGATCACCCGGCTGAATGGCCGTTTCGGCTCGGCGTACTCGTTTGGTTTGCTTACCCCGTTTCAGTTGCACCGCACCTTTATTCATGGCGTCTTTAATGCGGCCTTTCGGCAAGCCTGTTTCTGCGGCCAAAAACGCCGCTAGGTTACGCTGTGCTTCCTTGGCGGTCTCTTTATAGGTTAAACGTTCGATCGGCTGAGATCCGCTCATACTTTTTTCGCCCACAATAAAAATTCTCGATTCCCATCACCGCCTTTGATAGGGCTTTCGGTGTAACCCAAAACGGATAAATCATTCTGCTCGCAGCAAGAGGTAATGCTCTGTTTAACCGACTCAAATAACGAGCTGTCTTTAACGATGCCGCCTTTGCCGATCCCGTCTTTTCCCACTTCAAACTGGGGTTTCACCAAGGTGATCAACATGCCATCTCGTTTAAGCAAAGGGGGAAGGTTTGGCACGATTTTCGTTTGAGAGATAAAGGATACATCCATGACGGCCAGATCAAACCCCGCTTGATCGAGCGTGTGTGACACTAAATTGGCAGGCAGTGTGCGAGCGTTCATCCCTTCAAGGCAGATAACGCGAGGGTCATCTTTTAAAGAGGCGTCGAGTTGATCATGCCCCACCTCGATGCCGACAACCTTGGAGGCTCCGCCTTGCAGTAAGCAGTCGGTAAATCCACCGGTCGATTGGCCTACATCGATGGCTGTTAACCCAGTCACATCAATCGAAAATTGCTCAAGTGCGCCAAGCAGTTTTAAAGCCCCACGTGAGACGTAGCGGTCAACTTCGGCCAGTTCTATGTCAAGCTCTGAGTCAGAGGCCAGTTTTAACCCAGGTTTAGTAAGCACCTCTAACCCTTTGGGTGTTTGTAATCTTACTTGGCCATTTTTAATCAAGCGTTGGGCATGCGTGCGCGTTTTGGCGTGGCCTAGCTCAACCAATAAGAGATCCAGTCGTTGCATCAAATTAGCCTTGCAGCGGCACAGGAATGTTAAAGGACTCTTTAACCTCTTCCATCACGATGTAGCTTTTGGAGTTCTTAACACCCGGCAAAGTGAGCAACATGTCGCCAAGCAGTGCTCGGTACTCCGACATATCTTTGATGCGTGCTTTTAATAGGTAGTCCGAGTCACCCGAGACGAGATGACACTCCATGATGTAGGGGAGGTTGGATACCGCGCGGTTGAATTTCTCGAAGGCATCGGGTGATTGGTAAGAGAGCGATATCTCAACAAACACCAACATGCTGTAGCCCAGCACTTCTGGGTTGAGGCGTGCATAGTAACCTTCGATAAACCCATCTTTTTCAAGGCGTTTTACCCGTTCGATACAAGGCGTGGTGGATAATCCCACTTTGTCAGCAAGGTCGGTATAGGAGATGCGACCCTCTTTTTGAAGGGTAGAAAGAATGTTGCGATCGATGCGGTCTAGTTTTCTCATGTTTTTGCTGTTGATTTTGAATATTGTGGTTTTATTACCTGTATTATAACCCAAAAACAATAAAAAATTATCGCTATTTTCATCTAATCTAGCGATATATATCGTTAACTAAGAGGTTGGCTCGGCAATGAACATCGTTGTTCTAGGCAGTGGCGTCGTGGGTGTTACCACCGCTTACTATTTGGCAAAATCAGGTCACGAAGTGACCGTCATCGATCGTCAGGCGTCGCCTGCTATGGAAACAAGCTTTGCCAATGCCGGTCAGATATCGCCAGGTTATTCTGCCCCTTGGGCAGCGCCAGGTGTACCACTTAAAGCGATCAAGTGGATGATGCAAGACCTTGCACCGCTTCGCATCAAACCTATGGCTGATCCTGCATTTCTGAAATGGATGTTTCAGATGATCAGTAATTGTACTCAAGACGCTTACCAGATCAACAAATCCCGCATGTTACGTGTGGCTGATTACAGCAGTGAGTGTATCGAACTGATCACCCAAGAGCATAATCTGCAGTACGACCACCGCAATGGCGGTACGCTTCAAGTGTTCCGTACCGATAAACAAGCCGAAGCGGCTAAGGCCGATATGCGCATTCTGGACGAGTGCGGTGTGGCTTACGAGTCCTTGGATGTCGCAGGTTGTGTGGCCAGCGAACCTGCGCTCGATCACGTTAAAAGCAAGCTGGTAGGTGGTCTGCGTTTGCCAGGCGATGGTACAGGCGATTGCTACAAGTTTACCAATGGCTTAGCGGATGTGTGTATGTCAATGGGTGTAAACTTTCGTTTCAACACAGAAATTGTCGGTCTGGAACATGCCGGTGGTGAGATTACCGGTGTTACAATCGCAAGCGGCGAGCGTGTGGTTGCAGATTGCTATGTCGTTGCGATGGGCAGTTACAGTCCTTTGTTGCTTAAGCCTTTGGATATTCATTTACCGATCTATCCAGTTAAAGGGTACTCGCTGACCATGCCGGTCGTAGATGAGTCGCGCGCACCTGTCTCTACCGTGATGGATGAGACTTACAAAGTCGCGGTAACGCGCTTTGATGATCGTATTCGAGTGGGCGGCACAGCTGAGTTGACTGGACTTGATCTGAGCTTGCCTGCGGATCGTCGTCGCAATGCGGATTTCGTTGTGACCGATCTGTTCCGCGGCTGTGTCGATCTGAAACAAGCCGACGTTTGGACGGGCTTGCGCCCAATGACCCCAGATGGGACACCGATTTTAGGTGAGACTAAATTCCCGAATCTGATCCTGAACACCGGACACGGTACACTGGGTTGGACCATGGGGGCTGGGTCTGCGAAGTACGTCAGTGATATCATCAACGGCCAAAAGCCGGACATTGATCCAAGTGGCTTGAGTGTTGATCGATATCGTTAATCGATTTATTTAACTATTTATTGTGTAAGAGGATTCTTCATGTCTCGTACAATCATCTCGACTGAAAAAGCGCCTGCGGCGATCGGTACATACTCTCAAGCGGTTAAAGTGGGTAACACGGTTTACCTGTCTGGCCAGATCCCTCTGAACCCAGAAACCATGGAAATGGAGATGGATTCTTTCGAAACACAAGCGGTACGTGTTTTCGAAAACTTAAAAGCCGTTGCTGAAGAAGCGGGCGGTTCATTGGCGGATTTCGCTAAAATCACCATTTTACTGTCTGACCTTAAGTACTTTGCTCAAGTAAACGAAGTGATGGCGCGTTACTTCTCTGAGCCATACCCAGCTCGTGCGGCTTATGCGGTTAAAGCGCTGCCAAAAGATGCAGACATCGAAGTTGAAGCGATTATGGTGCTGGATAAGTAATTTCCTGACCTAAAAGTTCAAAAAAGGGGCTTCGGTTTTACGATGTCCCTTTTTTTAACCTAAGAGTTGGTCTATTCTGACAAACATTAAGGCGGTTTGATAAAGATACGAACGTCGCTTTCCAAGCAAGGCTGGTGTCTATGACCCCATCGCATCTGTTTTTGAGCTCTATCCTAGACTCTTTAAATGAGAGTATTGTTGTGCTTGATGCTCAAGGGCGGATTCAATACGTGAATCGCAGCTGGAGGTCGTTTGGCGAAGCAAACCAATGCGCCAGTGGCGAGATGTGGATAAACAGCAGCTATTTAGATGTGTGTCACGCTGCCGCTCGGACGGGGGATCAGTTTAGCGAGCAGGCGGCCGAAGGCTTAATGGGTGTCATTGAGCGCAAGCAAACCTCCTTTTTTATGGAATACCCCTGTCACAGCCCCGATGAAAAGCGCTGGTTTATGATGTGCGTTACCCCCTTTGACTATGACAACCAGACGTTTTTCGTGATTACGCATCAAGATGTGACAGAGCGTAAGCTGGCGGAAGAAGAGGTAGAGTCGCTGGCCAAGCTCGATGGACTTACGGGGATAGCGAATCGCCGCACGTTTGATGAGTTTGTATTAACGGAATGGAATCGCTGTAAGCGAACCAAGGACGCGATCTGTTTGGCCTTGTTGGACATCGATTACTTTAAACGATTAAACGACACGTATGGCCACCAAACCGGTGATGAATGCTTAAAGCGTATAGCGACGCTCATGAAAGGCTTCTCGCAGCGACCAAGTGATTTGTGTGCCCGCTATGGCGGTGAGGAGTTTGCACTGGTGTGGGGAGGCATCAAGCTTAAAGACGCTTACGTGATGGCCGCGGATCTTCTGAAGCAGATCGAACTGCTCAAAATAGATAACGAGCACTCTTCTGTGTCGGAGTTCGTTACGGCAAGTATCGGACTGGTAGAGATGAAACCAAGTCAAAACGACGAATGTCACCTCTTGATCAGTCAAGCGGATAGACTCTTATACGAAGCAAAAGCGTCTGGGCGAAACGCCATTAAACTCTCAAAAACGTTACTCGGTATGGCTTCGCCACAGAGTGACGGTTACAAAGCGCCTCTTCGTAAAATAGGGCATTAAAAAACCACCCTATGGGTGGTTTTTTAGGATCTGCGCTTATTTCTCTGGTGAGTGGAACACCAAGTACAAGTCGATCAGTAAGTCTGGGATCTCGTTCACCATCTGGTAAGAGAGGCGCTTATTGCGGCGAATCTCTTTAAACTCAGGGTCATCAAACAAGTTTGACGCGACCATGATCGGCAGCATTAGCTCGGCGATGGTGTCTTCTTTAGTGTGATTGAACCATGCTTCTTCGTTTAAGAACACGCCTTCCATAAAGGCTTGCGCCCAAAGCTCAAGCTCCGGCTCTTCATCATTTGATTCGCTTTCCAAGGTCAGGTCGCAAGGCATTTCAAGCTCACGATCACTGTAAAGATCATCATGGATGTTGTTCTTCCAACGATCCAAGATGGTTAGGATGGTTTTCTTCTCGTCTTCAGAGCACTCAGGCTCGCCGTCAAAGATGATCTTAAACCATTCGTTTTGTTCGATGACGACAGGGCTGATCGAAATCGCACACAGCAAAGCGTGAATGCCAATCAGATCTAATGAGTCTTCCGACACCGCATCAGAGAAAATAAAGTTTTCCAGAGTGTCCAGATCAGCATCGGTAATAGGGGTGTTCAGGGTCGCTTGCGCCATGGTGTTTTCCTTGGAATCAAATATGGTGCGTATTCTACTCCCAGTGATCGCAAACGTCAGTGATAATTTTGGATGACACTGATGGACTCATGCCGGATAATTTGCGCCATGATCGATCAAGCCCGCCATTTGTTAAAAGAAATCTTTGGATACGACCAATTCCGCACCGTTCAGGAAGAGGTTGTATTGTCGTCGGCATTCGGAAGGGATGTGTTGGTGATTATGCCCACCGGCGGCGGAAAGTCGCTGTGTTATCAGTTGCCCTCTTTAATGAGAGAAGGGGTGGGGATTGTTGTCTCCCCATTGATCGCGCTGATGCAAGATCAGGTAACGGCATTGTCCCAATTAGGTATCCGGGCGGCGTGTTTAAACTCGGTGCTGGACCCGATGGTTCAGATGGAAGTTGAACAAGCCTTGCGGGTAGGGGATTTGGACCTTCTCTACATTGCGCCAGAGCGCCTGACGCAACCAAGAACACTAGCGCTGTTGCAAGAGGCTAAAATCGCGTTATTCGCCATTGATGAAGCGCACTGTGTGTCCCAGTGGGGACATGATTTTAGGCCGGAATACCTGAAACTTGCACAGCTTGCTAAGAAATTCCCAGAAGTCCCGCGCATTGCGCTAACGGCTACGGCCGACCCAAGAACGCAAGATGAGATCGTCACACGCCTAGAGCTTCGTGACGCGCACATTGTTGTGCAGGGGTTTGATCGACCCAATATCCGTTATCGCATCATGCAAAAGAATCGCGCCAGAGAGCAACTGCTTGATTTTATTAAGCGCGAGCATGCATCCGATGCCGGGATTGTCTATTGCTTATCACGCAAGCGGGTTGAGGAAACTGCGGCTTGGTTGTGCGAAAAGGGCTTCAACGCGCTGCCGTATCATGCGGGTTTAAGCAATGATTTAAGGCAGCATCACCAGCACCGTTTTCTGACCGAAGAATCCGTCATCATGGTTGCGACCATTGCCTTTGGGATGGGGATAGATAAGCCCAATGTGCGTTTTGTCGCGCATTTGGATCTTCCTAAAAGTATCGAGGCCTATTATCAGGAAACAGGGCGGGCAGGGCGTGATGGTCAGCCGGCTAATGCTTGGATGGTGTATGGCCTACAAGATGTGATCTTTCTTCGACAAATGTTAGAAGGTTCGCAAGCGGGTGAGCGCTTTAAGCAAGTCGAGCGGCAAAAGCTTGAGGCGATGTTAGGGCTTTGTGAGATCACTACGTGTCGGCGACAGGTGTTACTCAACTACTTTGGTGAAGATCAGCACGTTGAGTGCGGTAACTGCGATACCTGTCTGGAACCTGTGGAGCAGTGGGATGGTACTGAAGCCGCCAGACAAGCGTTGTCGGCCGTATATCGAACTGGCCAGCGCTTTGGTGTGAATCACGTGGTGGATGTCCTGATGGGCAATCGCACCGACAAAGTGACCAGCGAAGGGCACGATAAGGTGTCTACCTTTGGTATAGGCAAAGGCTTAAGCAAAGCTCAGTGGCGTTCGGTGTTTCGTCAGTTGGTGGGGCGTGGTTATTTGAAAGTGGATGCCGATGGTTACGGTGTCTTGCAGTTGGCTGAGCAGTGTCGTCAGCTTCTAAAGGGCGAAGAGTCCCTTATGCTTCGTCGGGACAACGAAAAAGGGCGTGGTTCGACTCAGAAAGGTCGCACCGCCCAGTCGCAACTCTCACGCGAGGATTACGAACTTTGGGAATCGCTTAAAAAACTGCGTAAACGCTTGGCTGATGATCAAGATGTACCGCCGTACGTCATCTTCCACGATGCGACCTTGATGGAAATGGTCATGAACCGGCCAGCGAACGCGTTTCAACTCCAGCGCATTAGTGGGGTAGGTGATAAAAAGCTCGCCTTGTATGGTGAGGCCTTCCTAGAGGTCATCCGTGAGGCAGATCAAGGCGGGGTATCGGTTGATCTGCAAGCGAGCGAGAGCGTTGCCCTCTTTAAAAGCGGTATGAGTGTTGCGCAGGTCGCGCGTATGCAAAAGTTATCGGATAAAGTGATCTATAACCATCTGGCAGGCGCGATTGGTGAAGGGCTAATCCCTGTGGAAGAGGTGGTTGAGCTGCCATCGCAAGCGCTGAATCAGATTCGCTCGGTGATCGAAATGTGTGAAGCGGAACACGGCCGGGCACTTCAGCCTGTATTTGATATGTTAGATGGCGAATACAGCTTGGGCATCTTAGCGTGTGTCCGAAAGTCGATGGCGTTATAAGTGCTTGAGCACACGACGCTCTGGGGGCTGGCGCTATCTGGGTTTGTGTCTTCCACCTTATTGCCAGGTGGCTCTGAGGTCTTATTTGTTTATCTTGTGAATCAAGCAAAGACTGAACCTGTACTGCTCTTTATCACCGTAACGTTCGCTAATGCTTTAGGGTCATGGGTGACCTATGCGATGGGATGGTATGCGGCGCATTTTAAACGGCTTCAGCTTCCACCAGGCAAACACCCTCGTGTGCAAGCATGGCTTAAACGATACGGTGTCTGGGGGCTGTTTTTTGCGTGGCTGCCTGTGGTGGGTGATCCGCTTTGTTTGTTAGCGGGCTGGTTACGGTTGCCTGTGTTCATCTCGGCCGTGGTGATTTTGCTGGGTAAAGCCGCGCGTTACGCCACTCTCTGGTGGTTAGCAGTCAGTGTTGTAAGTGTCTAAAGTAAGAAGGGAGTCGATATGCCGTTCTGGCGCAGTGTGCGAATTCTAGTTCTGTTGCTGGTGCTGCTGTTTGTAGCGGTCAATACCTATTTGTCGAAGCTAAGAACAACCGATTGGGATGTCCCGCTCTGGGTTGTGATCTACCCCATTAATGCCGATGGCAGTCAAGCGTCCGATCAGTACATAAGCACATTGGTTGAATCAGATTTTGATGATATTGAAGCCTTCTTTGAGCGTGAGGCTAGACGTTACCGGTTAAGGCTAGACCAGCCTGTACATGTGCTTTTGTCCGACCCGCTTGAGTCATTGCCGCCTGAGCCGCCTGTTAATCCAAGTATTTTGGATAATGTGCTCTGGAGTTTGCATATGCGACTCTGGTCCTGGTGGGAGGATAACTGGCAAGGTGCGAAACCGGATGTGCGCATCTATATGCGATTTTATGAGCCAGAGAAAGATAAAATGCTTAAGCACTCGTTGGGGCTTCAAAAAGGCTTGATCGGTTTGGTCAATGCTTTTGCATCCCCAAAACAGCAAGGGCAAAATCATCTTATTGCGGCACACGAGCTTTTGCACACCGTAGGGGCATCGGATAAATACAACCCAGCGAATGGTTGGCCTATTTGGCCAGAAGGGTATGCAGAGCCCAATAAGATACCTCGGTTTCCTCAGACTCATGCGGAGATTATGGGTGGTCGTGTTCAGGTGACCCCATCCGTAGCATTAATACCACCCTCGTTAGATGATGTGGTTATGGGCGCTGCGACGGCCATTGAGATAAACTGGATGTCACCCGAAGCGCAGCAACCTTAATCGCACATCGGTAAGACTAAGTGTTAAAGGTACAAAAAAACCGCCCATTGGCGGTTTTTTTAATGAAGCGGAGATTACTTTTTAGGGTAGTCGCGCTTGCTTGTGCCTGTGTACAGCTGGCGTGGACGGCCGATTTTGTTCGGGCTGCTGTGGAATTCATTCCAGTGCGAGATCCAGCCGATAGTACGAGACAGGGCGAAGATCACAGTAAACATGTTGGTTGGAATACCAATGGCTTTCAGAATGATGCCCGAGTAGAAGTCTACGTTCGGGTACAGCTTACGCTGAACAAAGTACTCGTCTTCCAGTGCGATCTGCTCTAGGCGAGTTGCGATTTTCAACAGTGGGTCGTTGATGCCCAGTTCTGCCAATACTTCGTCACAAGTTTTCTTCATAACTTTGGCGCGTGGGTCAAAGTTACGGTAAACACGGTGACCGAAGCCCATCAGACGGAAGTTGTCTTCAGGATCTTTCGCGCGTTGAATAAATTCAGGAATATTGGCCTCATCACCAATCTCTTCCAGCATGGTCAGAACAGCTTCGTTCGCACCACCGTGAGCAGGTCCCCAAAGGGCGGCGATGCCTGATGCGATACATGCAAATGGGTTAGCGCCAGAAGAGCCAGCCAGACGTACTGTCGACGTAGAAGCGTTCTGCTCGTGGTCGGCGTGCAACAGGAAGATGCGGTCCATTGCTTTTGCGATAACAGGGTTTGGTTTGTATTCCTCGCAAGGGTTACCAAACATCATTTGCAGGAAGTTATCAGCGTAGCTTAGGTCGTTACGTGGGTACATGAACGGCTGACCGATGCTGTACTTGTAACACATAGCTGCAATCGTAGGCATTTTAGCGATCAGACGGTAGGCACATACTTCGCGGTGGTACGCATCGTTGATGTCCAGAGAGTCGTGATAGAACGCAGACAGAGCACCTACTACGGCAACCATGATGGCCATCGGGTGGGCATCACGGCGGAAACCGTTGAAGAAGTGGCTCATTTGTTCGTGAACCATGGTGTGGCGCTTGATGGTGTTCTCGAACTCTTGTTTTTGTTCTGGTGTTGGCAATTCACCGTTCAATAATAGGTAACAAACTTCCAGGTAATCGGAGTTTTCGGCCAGTTGTTCGATTGGGTAGCCGCCGTGAAGCAGAACACCATTACCGCCATCAATGTAAGTGATTTTTGATTCACAAGCAGCGGTAGAAACAAAACCAGGATCGTAGGTAAATAAGCCTTTGCCAGTTAAGGGGCGAACGTCGATAACATCGGGGCCTTCCGTACCGGAATAGACAGGTAGTTCAATAACATCTTCAAGACCATCGACAGTCAAACGTGCTTTCTTATCAGCCATCAGAGGCTCCTATCATTTTGATTGTTGTGTAATGACGCTACTTTTAATAGGTCATAAGTGAGTCTTGGTCCGATTAGGACTCGCTCAATATAGAGATTGACCCAAAATTGTCAATCAAGGGCATTACTAAGTTTACCGCAATGCAACAAAGGAGTGTTAATTTTTACCTATAATAGAAGAAAGAGAGAATTGCCATTTAGTTGAATGTATATCAATAACGATATGGATCTTAGGACTAGACGTTAGGCTAGGTTGCCCTGTGGTTGCGTTGTATTCTCAGGGTGATGTGTCTATACTTGCGCTCCGAATATACGTCTGGAGAGTGATGGCGTATATTTTCTTCTGAGGAACTACTCTCTGAACACTTCCTAGCAACCTTGCCCATCGGGCAGCAAAGTGTGAACAAGAGCCGTGAACAAAAAAAGACCTGTTAATCTCGATTTGCGAACTATCAAATTGCCGCTTCCGGCAGTCACTTCTATTTTGCACCGCGTCACAGGTATCGCCCTATTTATAGGCGCGATCTTTATGATGTATGCATTAGGACTGTCACTACAATCCGAAGCCGGCTTTAATGAAGCCACCACCCTATTCGAAGAAAGCTTTTTCGCGAAGCTGATCGCTTGGGGCCTAATCTCAGCACTGTTGTACCACATGTTTGCGGGTATCAAGCACCTTATTATGGATGCTGGAAACCTTGAAGAACTGGAAAGCGGTACAAAAGCAGCCCAAGTTACTTTGGGTCTGGGCGCACTGGGTATTCTTCTTTCATTGATTTGGGTGGTGTCATGGTAACTAGTATTACTAGCTTTGGCCGTAGCGGCCTTTATGACTGGATGATCCAGCGTGTTACTGCGGTTGTCTTGCTGGCCTATGCGGTCTTTATGATCGGTTATTTCCTGTTCAATGATGTGAATTATGAACAGTGGAAAGCATTATTCGAATGCACATCAATGCGCATTTTCACCCTGTTGACCCTGTTGTCTTTAGTATCCCACGCCTGGATTGGTCTGTGGTCTGTTACTACTGATTATATTAAACCAACTGGCGTGCGCTTCGTTGTGCAGTCGGCGTTGGGTTTGTTGGCGTTTATTTACGTCGTTTGGGGTATTCAGATTTTGTGGAGTGTTTAAAAGATGAGCAATCTTCGTACACTGACATTTGATGCTATCGTTATCGGTGGCGGCGGCGCAGGTATGCGTGCTGCGCTTCAGCTGGCTCAGTCTGGCTTAAAAACTGCGTGTGTTACCAAGGTATTCCCTACGCGTTCTCATACAGTTTCTGCGCAGGGTGGTATCACCTGTGCGATCGCAAGTGCGGATCCTAATGACGATTGGCGCTGGCACATGTACGACACCGTAAAAGGGTCGGACTATATTGGTGACCAAGACGCAATCGAATACATGTGTTCGGTTGGTCCACAAGCGGTATTCGAACTGGATCACATGGGTATGCCGTTCTCTCGTACAGAAGTGGGTCGTATCTATCAGCGTCCTTTCGGTGGTCAGTCTAAGAACTTTGGTGAAGGTGGTCAGGCCGCACGTACGTGTGCCGCAGCTGACCGTACCGGTCACGCACTGCTTCACACGCTGTACCAAGCGAACATGAAAGCAGGGACTACGTTCCTGAACGAGTGGTACGCAGTAGACCTGGTTAAGAACGACGACGGCGCTGTTGTTGGTGCGATCGTTATCTGCATCGAAACGGGCGAAACCGTTTACATCAAAGCAAAAGCTACCGTTCTTGCTACAGGTGGTGCGGGTCGTATCTACGCATCCACTACCAACGCATTGATCAATACCGGTGACGGTATGGGTATGGCGATGCGTGCTGGCGTTCCAGCGCAAGACATGGAAATGTGGCAGTTCCACCCAACCGGCATCGCTGGTGCGGGTGTACTGGTAACAGAAGGCTGTCGTGGTGAAGGTGGTTACCTGATCAACAAAGACGGCGAGCGTTTCATGGAGCGTTATGCGCCTAACGCGAAAGATTTGGCGGGTCGTGACGTGGTAGCGCGTTCTATGATCTTGGAAATCTTGGAAGGTCGTGGTTGTGGTCCTGATGGCGATCATGTTTACCTGAAAATGGACCACTTGGGTGAAGAGGTTCTTCACTCGCGTCTGCCAGGTATCTGTGAGCTGTCAAAAACATTCGCAGCAACTGATCCAGTTAAAGAGCCAATCCCAGTAGTACCAACGTGTCACTACATGATGGGTGGTATCGCTACGAACATCGGTGGCCAAGCAATCGGTCAAGATGAAAACGGCGAAGACTACATTATTGATGGTCTGTTTGCGTGTGGTGAAGTGGCGTGTGTCTCTGTACACGGTGCAAACCGCTTAGGTGGTAACTCTCTGCTAGACTTGGTTGTATTCGGTCGTGCGGCGGGTCTTCACATCGAGAAGCAAATGCGTGAAGGCTACGATGTTAAAGATGCTACGCAAGAAAACATCGAAGCGGCCATGGCGCGTCTAAACCGCTTGAACACCTCTACAGGTGGCGAGAAGGTAGCAGACGTTCGTAAAGAGCTTCAAAGCACCATGCAGCTGTACTTCGGTGTATTCCGTGACGGCGAAAGCATGCAAAAGGGCTTGGCTCTGCTGAAAGAATTGCGCCAAAAAGTTGAAAACTTGCACTTAGAAGATAAGAGCCAGTCTTTCAACACGGCTCGAATTGAAGCGCTTGAGCTGGAAAACTTGATGGAAGTGGCGGAAGCTACAGCGATTGCCGCTGAAGTCCGTAAAGAGTCGCGTGGTGCTCATGCTCGTAATGACTTTACAGAGCGTGATGACGAAAACTGGCTGTGCCACTCTATCTATAACCCAGTGAACAAGGCGATTACAAAGCGTGCAGTAAACTTCGCTCCGAAGACTGTACCTGCGTTCCCGCCGAAAATTCGTACCTACTAAGCGGAGGTTTCGATGTTAGTTAGCGTATATCGTTACAACCCTGAGACGGATGACAAGCCGTACATGCAGGATATCCACATTGATATCCCTGGCGGTAAAGACATCATGGTGTTGGACTTGCTCCAACTGTTGAAAGAGAAAGATCCATCACTGGGCTACCGTCGCTCATGCCGTGAAGGTGTGTGTGGTTCCGATGGTATGAACATGAATGGTAAAAACGGCTTAGCGTGTATTACTCCGCTGTCGGCTGTTGTAGAAAAAGACAAGTTGGTTCTTCGTCCGCTGCCTGGTCTTCCGGTTATCCGTGACTTGGTTGTCGACATGGGTCAATTCTACAAGCAGTACGAAAAGATCAAACCGTTCTTGATCAACGAAACGCCAGCGCCAGCGATCGAGCGTCTGCAGTCTCCTGAAGAGCGTGCAGAGCTGGATGGCTTGTACGAGTGTATTCTGTGTGCATGTTGTTCAACATCGTGCCCATCGTTCTGGTGGAACCCTGATAAGTTCATCGGTCCATCTGGCTTGCTGCAGGCTTACCGTTTCTTGGCGGACAGTCGCGATACAGCAACCAACGATCGTTTGGCTGACTTGGATGACCCATTCTCTGTGTTCCGTTGCCACGGCATCATGAACTGTGTGAATGTATGTCCTAAAGGGTTGAATCCGACGAAAGCGATCGGCAAGATCCGTAAGATGTTGCTTCAACAAGCAACCTAATAAGAAAACGGCACCTTAGGGTGCCGTTTTTTTTATTAGCCTTCCTGCTTATGCAGTAAAACTGTAATTTTATTTAGAATAGTACGCGAATAGATATATAAAGCGCGTCTGAAAAGTCGTACAATGTTGCCGCATTTCCATGCACACACGTGGTGATGTTGAGTGGTAAACAACGGAAACACAAGAAGGGACCTTTGCGCTTAATTCCACTGGGGAAGGTGCAATCCCAGTTGCGCAAGAAAGTCCCTCGAGCCAGGGTGATCAACTAATGCAAGAAGGCGTTATGGAGCTGCTTTGGAAAAATGCACACCTATACGGTGGCAACCTTTCCTACGTTGAGCAGTTATACGAAACATACCTTATGGATCCTAATGCCGTTCCTCAGGAATGGCGTGATGAGTTTGATAAACTGCCAACGGTAGGTGACTCAATCTCTCAGGATGTACCTCATTCTACAGTGCGTGAGCACTTCCTCTATCTGTCTAAGCATCAGAAGCATTCGCGTCCAGCTGAAGTATCCAGCGTGTCTTCTGAGCACGAGAAAAAACAAGTTCGCGTTTTGCGCATGATCAATGCGTTCCGTGTACGTGGTCACCAGGCAGCGGACATCGATCCGTTAAACCTGTTGAAGCGCGAACCTGTACAAGATCTCGATCTTCGCTTCCATGAATTATCCGAAGCCGATTATGACACTCCGTTCCAACTCGGTTCATTGTTCTTTGGAACCGAAGAGGCAACGCTGAAGTCGATCGTCGAAGATCTTAAAAAGACCTACTGTACAACGGTAGGTGCTGAGTACATGCATATTGTAGATACTCAGGAAAAGCGTTGGATTCAATCACGCCTTGAGCCTGTTCGTTCTCATCCGCAGGTTGAAGTCGAGAAGAAGAAAATGATCCTTGAGCGCCTAACCGCGGCTGAAGGTCTAGAAAAATACCTGGGTTCCCGCTACGCCGGTGCTAAACGCTTCGGTCTTGAGGGCGGTGAATCGCTGATCGTGTCTTTGAACACACTGATCCAGCGCGCAGGTAAGCAAGGTGCCAAAGAAGTCGTTATCGGCATGGCTCACCGTGGTCGTTTGAACACTTTGGTGAACATCTTTGGTAAGTCACCGACTGAACTGTTCAATGAGTTTGAAGGTAAGAAAACGGTTGATACGTCTGGTGACGTTAAATATCACCAAGGTTTCTCTTCAAACGTGATGACTGCCGGTGGTGAAGTTCACATTGCGATGGCGTTTAACCCATCTCATCTTGAGATCGCAGCGCCAGTAGTCGAAGGTTCTGTTCGTGCGCGTCAAGATCGCCGTGAAGACAAAACTGGCGAATCAGTCGTACCTGTGAACATTCACGGTGATGCTGCGTTTGCAGGTCAAGGCGTTGTTATGGAGACATTCCAGATGTCCCAGACACGTGCTTATAAAACCGGCGGTACCATTCACATCGTAGTGAATAACCAAGTCGGTTTTACAACCAGCAAGCAAGAAGATGCGCGCTCGACTGAATACTGTACCGATGTTGCTAAGATCGTTCAGGCGCCTATCTTCCACGTAAACGGTGATGATCCTGAAGCGGTTCGCTTTGTAACTCAGTTGGCGGTTGATTACCGTAATGAGTTCCACAAAGACGTTGTCATCGATTTAGTCTGCTACCGTCGTCGTGGTCACAACGAAGCGGATGAGCCATCCGGCACTCAGCCGTTGATGTACGCGCAGATCAAGAAACAAAAATCCGTACGTGAACTGTACTCGGCTCGCTTAATTCAGGAAGGTGTTCTTTCTGAAGAAGAGAGCAAAGAGATGGAACGCTCGTACCGCTCAGCACTGGAAAACGGTGATCACGTTGCCTTGTCTCTGGTTAAAGAACCAAACAAGGAATTGTTCGTCGACTGGAAGCCTTATCTAGGTCACCAGTGGTCTTTCGACTGCAATACCGGTGTTGATATCAAATTGCTGCAAGAACTGGGTCAGAAAATCTGCCAAGTACCGCAAGGTTTCTCTGTTCAGCGTCAAGTTCAAAAAATCATCGACGATCGTCTGAAAATGGCGGCGGGTGCGATGGAGCTGAACTGGGGCATGGCAGAGTCTTTGGCGTACGCAACGATTCTGGCAGAAGGTCATCCGGTTCGTTTGACAGGTCAAGACGTGGGTCGTGGTACCTTCTCTCACCGACATGCGGCACTTCACGATCAAAAATCAGCCGAGACGTATTTGCCTTTAGCAAATCTGGCTGATGACCAACCTTCACTGACACTGTACGACTCTTTGTTGTCAGAGGAAGCGGTACTGGCATTTGAATACGGTTACGCAACCACAATGCCAAATGCCTTGGTTATTTGGGAAGCTCAGTTTGGTGATTTTGCCAACGGCGCCCAAGTCGTGATTGACCAATTTATCACCAGTGGTGAGCAAAAATGGCAGCGCCTGTGTGGCTTGACCATGCTGTTACCACATGGCTTTGAAGGACAAGGCCCAGAGCACTCATCAGCTCGCCTAGAACGTTTCCTTCAAATGTGCGCAGAGCACAATATCCAAGTATGTACCCCAACGACTCCAGCGCAGATTTTCCACTTGCTGCGTCGTCAGGTGATACGTCCTCTGCGTAAGCCGTTGATTGTTATGTCTCCGAAAAGCTTGTTGCGTCACAAACAGGCCACTTCAACTCTGGAAGATCTGGCGGAAGGTACCTTCCAGCCTGTGATCCCTGAGGTGGATTCTCTGGATCCGAAGAAAGTAAAACGTCTGGTTCTGTGTGGTGGTAAGGTCTACTACGATCTTTACAACCGCCGTGCTGAGCTTGAAAAAGACGACGTTGCTATCGTTCGTATCGAGCAGCTCTACCCATTCCCAGAGGCGATTCTGGCTGATGTGATTAAAGACTATACCAACCTAGAATCGGTTGTTTGGTGTCAGGAAGAGCCAATGAACCAGGGCGCGTGGTACTGCTCTCAGCACCATATGCGTTCTGTGCTTCAAAAGCATAACCCTGCATTGAACCTGGAAGGCGTAGGCCGTCCAGCGGCAGCCGCTCCTGCGGTGGGTTATATCTCGGTTCACGTTGAGCAGCAAGAAGAGCTGGTTAACCAAGCAATCAACGGTTAATGATGAGGCCGCTCCACGAGAGCGGCCTGTATCGAGTATTGTTAAGGAATACACATGTCCATCGAAATCAAAGCTCCTACTTTTCCTGAATCTGTTGCTGACGGTACGGTCGCAACTTGGCACAAACAACCTGGCGAAGCATGTTCTGCTGATGAACTGATCGTTGATATCGAAACTGATAAGGTTGTTCTTGAAGTTGTAGCTCCTGCTGACGGCGTTATCAAAGAGATCGTAAAAGGCGAGGGCGACACTGTCCTGAGTGACGAAGTTATCGCTGTCTTTGAAGCAGGTGCAGCCGCTCAAGCGGCACCAGCTGCAGCTGCTGCTCCGGCGGCTGAAGAAGCAGCTGCACCAGCAGGCGACGCTGATAAAGTAGGTCCTGCGGCGCGTAAGCTGATTGATGAAAACAACTTGGATGCTTCTAAAATCCCAGGTACTGGCAAAAATGGCGGTATCACTAAAGAAGACGTTCAAAATTACCTGAACTCTGGCGCAGCGAAAGCGGCTCCAGCACCGGCTGCGGCGGCGCAAGCTCCAGCAGCGGCTGCTGTAAACGTTCCTGCGGGCGAGCGTGTAGAGAAACGTGTTCCAATGACACGTCTGCGTGCAACCATCGCTAAGCGTCTGGTTGAAGCGCAACAAAATGCAGCCATGCTGACTACGTACAACGAAGTTAACATGAAGCCAGTTATGGATCTGCGTAAGCAATACAAAGACCTGTTCGAGAAAACCCACAACGGTACTCGCTTAGGTTTCATGTCTTTCTTCGTTAAAGCGGCAACTGAAGCTCTGAAACGCTTCCCTGCGGTTAACGCGTCTATCGACGGTAACGACATGGTTTACCACGGCTACCAAGACATCGGTGTGGCCGTATCGACTGACCGTGGTTTGATGGTTCCTGTTTTGCGTGACACTGACAGCATGAGCTTGGCTGATGTTGAATCTACAATTGCTGATTTCGGTAAGCGTGGTCGTGACGGCAAGCTGGGTATGGACGATATGCAGGGCGGTACCTTCACCATCACTAACGGTGGTGTGTTCGGTTCCCTGATGTCTACACCTATCCTGAACCCGCCTCAAACAGCGATTCTGGGTATGCACAAAATCCAAGAGCGTCCAATGGCGGTCAACGGTGAAGTGGTTATTCTGCCTATGATGTACCTGGCACTTTCTTACGACCATCGTATGATTGACGGTAAAGAAGCGGTACAATTCTTGGTTACAATCAAGGACTTGCTGGAAGATCCAGCGCGTATGCTTCTTGACGTGTAAGACACCCCAAATCAACGTATAAATAGGTAGATCAATGTCTCAAAAATTTGATGTTATCGTAATCGGTGCAGGCCCTGGTGGTTACGTTGCGGCAATCCGTGCTGCACAATTGGGTCTGAACACAGCGTGTGTTGAGAAGTGGGTTGACGATAAAGGTACGGCTGTATTGGGCGGTACTTGCTTGAACGTAGGTTGTATCCCGTCTAAAGCGCTGCTGGAATCCACCCACAAGTTTCACGAAGCCGCTCATGACTTTTCGGTTCACGGCATTAACGCGTCTGACGTTAAAATGGACGTTAAACAGATGGTTGCTCGTAAAGACACCATCGTTAAGAACTTGACTGGCGGTATCGCAGGTCTGTTCAAAGCCAATGGCGTTACTCTGCTTCAAGGCGCAGGTAAGTTGCTGGCGGGTAAGCAAGTTGAAGTGACCGACAAAGACGGTAAAACAGCGGTTTACGATGCAGACAACGTTATCTTGGCATCCGGCTCTGTACCGGTTGAAATCCCACCTGCACCACTGACAGAAGGTCTGATTCTGGACAACGCAGGTGCGCTGGACATCGACGAAACGCCTAAGCGTTTGGGTGTTATCGGTGCGGGCGTTATCGGTCTGGAAATGGGTTCTGTATGGGCGCGTTTGGGCTCAGAAGTAACCGTTCTGGAAGCGATGGATTCTTTCCTGTCTCTGGCTGACCAAGACGTATCTAAAGAAGCCGCTAAGCTTCTGAAGAAACAAGGTCTGGACATCAAGCTGGGTGCGCGTTGCACCGGCACTGAAATCATCGACGGCAAAGAAGTGAAGGTTAAATTCACCGATGCCGAAGGTGACAAAGAGATCGTTGTCGACAAGCTGATCGTTGCGGTTGGTCGTCGTCCTCAAACTCAAAGCCTGCTGGCAGGTGACTCTGGCGTTAAGCTGGACGAGCGTGGTTTCATCTTCGTTGATGAAAACTGCCGTACAGAAGTGCCGGGTGTATTCGCGATCGGTGATATCGTTCGTGGCCCAATGCTGGCACACAAAGCATCAGAAGAAGGCATCATGGTTGCCGACATCATTGCAGGCCACAAAGCCGCAATGAACTACGATGTCATCCCGAACATCATCTACACATTCCCAGAAATGGCGTGGGTAGGTAAAACTGAACAAGAACTCAAAGCCGAAGGCGTAAAAGTGAAAGTGGGTAAATTCCCATTCGCAGCCTCTGGCCGTGCCATGGCATCGAATGCGACTGACGGCTTCGTTAAGATCATCGCAGACGAAGCAACCGACCGCATCGTTGGTGTTCACATGGTTGGCGCGATTGCATCTGAGCTGATTGCTCAAGCGGCGATTGCGATGGAATTCTGTTCAAGCGCTGAAGATCTGCAAATGACAGTATTTGCTCACCCAACAGTGAGTGAAGCGGTACACGAAGCTGCACTGGCAGTGGATAACCATGCTATCCATATTGCTAATCGTAAAAAGCGTTAATTTTTGATTTATTCCATGTTTCGGCCGAACCAAAAGTTCGGCCGATTTTGCGAGAGCTTGTCATAAGCCTTGTGGGCCCGGGGGAGATCCCCGATTACATAGTGACAACACAACGGACTAGAGCATGAATCTTCACGAGTACCAAGGCAAACAATTGTTTGCTCAATATGGTCTGCCTGTATCTAAAGGTTACGCGGTAGACACTCCAGAAGCGGCAGCAGAAGCTGCTCAAAAGATCGGTGGTGATAAGTGGGTTGTTAAAGCCCAGGTTCACGCCGGTGGTCGCGGTAAAGCAGGCGGTGTAAAACTGGTTGACTCTCCAGACGCAGCTAAAGAATTTGCTGCTAACTGGTTAGGCAAAAACCTGGTTACTTACCAAACTGACGAAAACGGCCAGCCTGTTTCTAAAATTCTGGTAGAAACCTGCACAGACATCGCTCAGGAATTGTACCTGGGTGCGGTAGTAGACCGCTCAACTCGTCGCATCGTATTCATGGCTTCAACTGAAGGCGGTGTAGAGATCGAGAAAGTTGCAGAAGAAACGCCTGAGAAGATTCTGAAAGCAACCATCGACCCACTGACGGGTGCACAGCCTTACCAAGCGCGTGAGCTGGCATTCCAACTGGGCCTGAACGGTGAGCAAGTCAAGCAATTTACTAAGATCTTCCTGGGTCTGGCTAAAATGTTTGAAGAAAAAGACTTAGCGCTGCTAGAGATCAACCCTCTGGTTATCACTGAAGCGGGCAACCTGCACTGCTTGGACGCTAAAGTTGTGATCGATGGTAATGCGGTTTACCGTCACAAAGATCTGCAAGAAATGGAAGATCCATCACAAGAAGACGAGCGTGAAGCGCGTGCTGCTGAGTGGGATCTGAACTACGTTGCATTGACAGGTAACATCGGCTGCATGGTAAACGGTGCGGGTCTTGCGATGGGTACTATGGACATCGTATCTCTGCACGGCGGTTTCCCAGCTAACTTCTTGGACGTTGGTGGCGGCGCGACAAAAGAGCGTGTAACCGAAGCGTTCAAAATCATCCTGGAAGACAGCAAAGTTAAAGCGGTTCTGGTTAACATCTTCGGCGGTATCGTACGTTGTGACCTGATCGCAGACGGTATCATCGGTGCTGTTCAGGAAGTGGGTGTGAGCGTTCCTGTCGTAGTTCGTCTGGAAGGTAACAACGCCGAATTGGGTGCGCAGCGTCTGGCTGAATCTGGTTTGGATATCATCGCTGCAACAAGTTTGACTGATGCTGCACAACAAGCAGTTAAAGCAGCGGAGGGTAAATAATAATGGCCATTCTGATTAACAAAGACACCAAAGTAATCTGTCAAGGTTTCACAGGTGGTCAAGGTACTTTCCACTCTGAGCAAGCGATTGCTTACGGTACTAAAATGGTTGGTGGTGTAACGCCGGGTAAAGGCGGTACAACTCACTTGGGTCTGCCTGTGTTCAACACAGTTAAAGAAGCGGTAGAAGAGACAGGCGCTGAAGCATCTGTTATCTACGTACCAGCTCCTTTCTGTAAAGACTCTATCCTGGAAGCCGCTAACGCTGGTATCAAACTGATCGTATGTATCACTGAGCACATCCCAGTCATGGACATGCTGCAATGTAAAGTGAAATGCGATGAGCTAGGTGTTCGTCTGATCGGCCCTAACTGCCCAGGCGTTATCACTCCAGGTGAATGTAAGATCGGTATCATGCCTGGTCACATCCACTTGCCAGGTAAAGTTGGTATCGTTTCTCGCTCTGGTACTCTGACGTACGAAGCAGTTAAGCAAACAACTGACGCTGGTTTCGGCCAATCTACTTGCGTAGGTATCGGTGGTGACCCAATCCCAGGTTCTAACTTCATCGACATTCTGGAAATGTTCGAGAAAGATCCTAAGACTGAAGCGATCGTTATGATCGGTGAGATCGGTGGTAGCGCAGAAGAAGAAGCAGCGGCTTACATCAAAGCGAATGTAACTAAGCCTGTTGTTTCTTACATTGCTGGTGTTACTGCACCTCCTGGTAAGCGTATGGGCCACGCTGGTGCGATTATCTCTGGCGGTAAAGGTACGGCTGACGAGAAGTTTGCTGCACTGGAAGACGCTGGCGTTAAGACAGTTCGCTCACTGGCTGACATCGGTTCTGCTCTGGCAGAAGTGACTGGCTGGAAATAAGTAACACTCTGTTACGTGCAAAAAGGCAGCTTCGGCTGCCTTTTTTCGTTATGGTGGCTTAACGATAACAATAAAAAAGGATGATCTATGCCGCCGCTATTCTGGATTGTGCTCGCGCAATTGTTTGGGACATCGTTATGGTTTACACCCAACGGTATCGGCCAAGCGCTGCAAAGCGAGTGGGGCTTTAGCGTCTCTGATTTGGGTTGGTTAACCGGCTCTGTGCAAATGGGGTTTATTGTCGGTACGTTTTTAATCGCGTTTACCGGCTTTGCCGATCGCTTCTCGCCCAGTCGTATTTTTACCCTTGCCTCCGTTATTGGGGCGGTTTTCAATCTTCTTTTTATCACCATCGATGGTCAGTTATGGCTTGGCGTGATCTACCGGTTTTTAACAGGCCTTGCACTTGCGGGTATCTACCCGATGGGGATGAAGCTTGTCGTCAGTTGGTCGCCCAAGCAACGTGGGCATGCTCTGGGTTGGCTGGTTGGTATGCTCACCGTAGGGACCGCATCCCCCCATCTATTAAGGGGGAGTCTTACAGCTTCGGATGTATGGCCTTGGGTATTGGTGATCTCCTCTGGGTTAGCCTTATTGGGTGGTTACGTGATTCATCGGTTAGGGGATGGCCCACACATACAGCCCATCAGCTTAACAAGAGTATCTCCCTTTGGTGCTTACAAAGTGGCTCCGTTTCGTGCAGCGGTTATTGGCTATTTTGGGCATTGTTGGGAGTTGTATGCGTTTTGGACTTTGGTGCCGCTCTTTGTCATGGGCGCGTTTTCGGATGGGGCATTCGCAGCAATATCGCCTGCGTGGTGGGCGTTTATCATCATCGGTATCGGTATGCTGGGCTGTTTGTTGGCTGGCACTCTTAGTCGGGCACTTGGCAGTGCGCGCATCGCTTTTGTAATGCTGCTGATATCAGGTGTGTGTTGTTTAATCTGGCCGTGGGTAAGCGTGTTGCCAGCATTGGCATTGGTCGTGTTGCTGATATGGGGCTTTACGGTGATAGCGGATTCCGGGCAATACTCGGCATTAGCGGCCAGCACCTGCCCAAAAGAGGCCGTCGGCACCGCCTTGGCGATGATGAACAGCATCGGCTTTTTCCTAACCGTGGTCTCGATTGTACTAGTAACACAGCTGTATGAGTACTTGGGCGCGTACGTAGCTTGGGTTTTGTTACCTGGGCCAATCGTTGGGTTATGTTGGTTAAAGCCCTTATTGCAGAACGACCCAACCCACATAAAGCACGGGTAAATCAGATTGGGTGTTTACTGCAAACTGAAGGATGATTCTGGGATGGCGATGCTGAGCGTATCGCCCACTTGTTTTAACTCAAAATGCTGCAAAAAACTCATGCCCATCAGTACGGTGTTACCCTCCATATATGGGTTGATGTCAGCCCGTACATCGCGCATCGAGATATGACCAAGCTGCACCTCATCAAGGCGGGTAGAGTAAACGGAAATCGTCCCATTGGCCGTATTCACCAAATGAGAGCGGCCTTTCTCAAGCCCGATCCTCTCGGCCAAGTTTTCTGGCACGCTCATTAACGTGGCACCTGTATCCAACAAAAACACCACCGGCTCACCATTAATCAAACCACTGGCTACGTAATGCCCTTGGCGATTACGCTTCAACGTGACTGGCTCGTCATTTAGGCCGGTGCTCATTAAGTATTGATTGGGGTTCTCGCGCTCCTTTAACCAGTTGTTAAAAAACAAGGTAAGTAGGAACAACGCGGCAACCCAGGTCAAATACCGCATGATGGATGACATAGTGTCGATGGTAGAAATGATGGCTCTCCTGTAGATTCCCGGCACAACTGTGTTAGTTGATTCCCTGATTATAAAGTTCACAAGCGGGAAGTAAATTGATGCTTGCCGCCTATGAAAAGGTGTGATGAAAAGCTGTGTTTTTAGACAGTATATTTTTGCTATCCGATGAAACAGGCACGATTTGTCGTTAAGCTGCGCGCGATATCTGTACTGGACAACCCTAGGTTAGGGTGTAAAATCAAGAAGATAGAGTTTTGCACAGGGAAGATATCGTGCCACCCATGGAAGAATAGTGCGCATGCGCGTTTTTCTACCACGTCGTCTCTTACGATCCCCTGAATAGCCAAGTTAAAACAATGTGTTATGCCGTTTTCTGACTTTTGGGTAAGGAATGATATCGCGCATGCGCATGAATAAACTGTTAAATGCTAAGGAAGCTATGAGTATCACGTTACGATCAATCGGATTATTTGGAATTTTACTTTTTGGTGTTTTATTCGCCGTTACATGGGTATCGCCGGAAAAAATTGAAAAATCCGCAAAAGGGTTCGTTAAATACCAGATAGAAAAAGAAGTGCGGGAAAAGCAGCAGCGTATAAGCGAATCTAGCGTTGCAAACAAGGCTCTAAGTATTGCTAAAAGGCTCGGAGTAGAGTCTGAGCAAATCCAAGAAGACCTTGCCAACGATCTCCCTGAAAAAATCGCTAGTGTTATCGCTTCAATGTGTGGCTATGATTGCGAGCGAAAAAAAGCGTTAGCTCAGTCAATTACTTCCGGGTACTTAGATCGCATTAAGAGCATTGAAATCGCCCAAGATACTCTAGGTAATCTTATAAAGGGAAAGTACATTGAAATTGTTAGCAATTTAAAGCTTGATCTTCGTATATTTCTTGGATCAAACTTTTTGATGTTTTTGATTCTACTTGGCGTTTCTTTAGCCAAGCCGAAAGCGATTGCGCACTTATTTTTGCCTGGAGTGCTTTTGCTTACAGCTACCATTCTGGCGTCAGCCATATACATATTTGGCCAAGATTGGTTCTACACCATTCTATATAATGACTATATGGGGTTTGGGTACTTAGCTTATATCGCGGTAATATTTGGTGTATTGGTAGATATAGCGCTTAATAAAGCTAGAGTCACAACTGAAGTAATAAATGGCATAGCAAATGCGGTAGGTTCAGCATTCTCGGTGATTCCGTGCTAGCCGCATTTAACAAACGCTTGCAGCCTGACGCCAAAACCTCCGTGTTTTTGTGTTACTCGCTGCGCTCAAACATTAACACAAAAACACTCCGGCTTCGGCGCAGCTGAAGCGGGCGTTGAGGCTGTCGGATAAGTCTTTCAGCCCTCGACCTGCGGTCGAATCCTCAGTTACACTGCTTGAAACAAACTTTACCCCGCATGGT
>NZ_JBSWXK010000009.1:0-171978 GCF_056160565.1 Neptunomonas sp. ABH4_499
GGGCTCGAGGCCCCAATGACTGTTCGAGTTATTGCTATAGAGTCACGCAGCGCTACACACTTGTTATCGGTCTCTCGTAAGAGGAGCCGTCAATGCACCGAGCTGCTGCATGAAAGCCCTCAATGGCCGTTGAGGGTGGGCCTCTAATTTACCCTTAAAACAACAGGATTAACCATACAAGCAATTCAGCCAATAGGCGTTGGATGCCGTCAGCCACTACCACTGGCCAGGTAACGTTCGTGAGTTAAAGCACACGATTGAGCGCGCTCACATTTTGGCGGTCGAAGAGATCTCCACTCAGGAGCTGCCTTCGTTGTTTGAACACCTTAACGACGATGCCGACGTTTCACTGGATGACATTAAACCCGGCACAACCCTTAAGGACGCCGAGAAGGCGTTGATTATGGCCACACTCGATGATTGTGAGCACAACAAAACTCAGGCCGCCGACCAATTAGGCATCAGCATCAAAACGATTTACAACAAGTTAGAACGCTACGATGAGGACAATACCGAGAAATCGGCTTAACCTCTCGCATCGATACACAGGCCGGTTATCTGGCCTTTTTCGTTTTTCCCAAACCATCCATCCCGTATACTTCGGTTTTTCTTAAGCTGACAGAGCCCTCAAGCGCCATGAACTCCTTATTTGCGACGAGCATCCGTTACGATCAAAACGCTCTATTTGTCCTCGACCAACATAAGTTACCTCACCAAGAGGTTTGGCTGGCGTGTGACAGCGTTGACGATATGGAATCCATGATCCAGCGTTTGCAGATTCGTGGCGCCCCCCTGATCGGCATTGGCGCAAGTCTGTTACTTGGGCACATTGCAGATACTCAGAAGCCGACCCAAGCTCAGTTCATTGAATATGCCGAGCGCCTAAGAAAAGCACGACCAACCGCCGTCAACTTGATGAACAATATAGATAGCCTGCTTAACGTGGTTGCCACATCGGGAATCGAGGCGGTTAGCCAAGAAGCGGAGCGACTCTTTCACGAAGATGTCGCACTCTGTAAAGCGATTGGTGAAGCCGGAGCTTCGCTCATTGGGGATAAAGCGAACCTATTAACCCACTGCAATACGGGCAGCTTAGCCACCGCCGGAATCGGCACAGCCATCGGCGTGATTCAAACCGCGGCCGAGCAAGGTAAACATGTGCATGTCTATGTGGATGAAACCCGCCCGCTCCTTCAAGGCGGTCGATTAACCGCATGGGAGATGAAAAAACTGGGCGTTGATCACACATTGATTTGCGACAACATGGCGGCCTTACTGATGCGGGCGGGTAAAGTCGATGCCGTTTTGGTAGGGGCCGATCGCATCGCCGCCAATGGGGACTTTGCCAATAAAGTCGGCACCTATTCGTTGGCGGTCAATGCGCATTTTCATAAGGTGCCTTTTTACGTCGTGACGCCCTATACCACCATCGACCCACACTGCCCAAATGGCGACGCGATCCCGATTGAAGAGCGCGCGGCCGACGAAGTACGCGGTGTCAGCGGCGCGTTTGGCGATGTCATTTGGAGCCCCGAAGAAGCCCCGGTGTTTAACCCTGCGTTTGATGTGACCCCAGCCCAATTGATCACTGGCTGGATTTTGGACAAAGGCGTTTTCAACCAAACGGATGTCGAAAACGGCGTGCTGACTCAGTTTTCATAACGGTAAATTAGACGGAACTCTCAACGATACCCGCACTCATTTAGAATAAATTAAGGTGTGCGGGTTTAAACCCATCGTCTAAACTTCTATCATTCACGCCCCTTTGCAACCGTCAAACGAGAGAGCTTTATCCCTTGTCAGCGTCAGAATTCATTCCCGGCCAACGATGGATCAGCAATCCAGAGCCTGATCTTGGACTTGGCATGGTCGTCAGTATTGACGATCGTCGTGTCACCCTTAACTTCCCAGCCGCCGAAGAAGAGCGCACCTACGCGATCCATAATGCCCCGGTCAGCCGAGTGCAGTATGCCGTAGGCGATGTGATCCAAACCGCCGATGGTCAAACCGGCGAAATCAAAGATCGCTTCGATAACAACGGCTGTCATATTTACCTGTGTGAGGATGAGTCAGGGAATGAGCTCATCGTCCCCGAGATCAATCTTGAGCACAGCGTGCAGTTTAGCCGCCCACAAGATCGACTCTTTGCTGGCCAAGTTGATAAGCTCAGTCAGTTCCGTTTGCGCATCGACACGCTGGAGCATCACCACACGCAAACCTCGGCAACCACCTTCGGTTTAGCCGGTGGTCGCGTGCAGTTACTGCCGCACCAGTTTTACATTGCGCACGAAGTGGCACACCGTTTTTCACCCAGGGTACTGCTCGCCGATGAGGTGGGTTTGGGTAAAACCATCGAAGCGGGTTTGATTGTCCACCAGCAACTGCTGACCGGCCAAGCCGAGCGTGTCTTGATTACCGTACCTGACAGCCTGATCTATCAATGGCTGATCGAGATGCTGCGCCGCTTCAACCTAAAATTCAGCATTATGGATGAGCTTCGCTGCACAGCGATGGAGCTCTCGGGCACTGACAACCCGTTTGAAAGCGCGCAACTGGTTCTGTGTACGCAATCCATGCTGACGTCGAATCCAGAACGTCTGAATCAGATGCTCAACTGCGATTGGGATTTGATGGTTGTCGATGAAGCCCACCACTTGGTGTGGGACGAAGCGGAACCTGAGCCCCTGTATCAAGCGGTTGAATCCTTAGCTAAGGCGATTCCGGGACTCTTGCTGTTAACCGCAACGCCAGAGCAACTGGGCATCGAAAGCCACTTTGCGCGTTTGCGACTGCTGGACCCAGACCGTTACAGCTCGTTAGATGAGTTTAAAGAAGAGCAAGGCCATTACGATGAGGTCAACACCCTGGTTCAAACCTTAACCAGCGAGCAAGGCCTTACCCTGCTATCCACCGATACCCTGCTTCGTGGTCAGTTGGATCAGTACCTTGGTGAAGGCACCAGCGACACACTGATTAACAGTGAAGACCCTGAGGCCACATTGGATGGCTTGATTAACCAGCTGCTGGATCGCCACGGCACAGGCCGCGTTCTGTTTCGTAATACGCGCGATGCCGTTCCAGGCTTCCCGACTCGTGTCTTGATCCCGCATCCGCTGTCGGCACCGCACGAGATGGATTACCGACCTACCGACGGCCCAATCGAGACGCATCTGCGCCCTGAACTTTGGCTCGGTGATAACTGGTTGGAAGAAGACCCGCGCGTCGAGTGGCTGGACGAATGGCTTAAAAAGCATCGCACCGAAAAAGCCCTGCTGATTTGCGCCAACGCAGATACCGCACAAGCGTTAGAAGAGTTTTTACGCTTACGCAAAGGCGTACGCTCGGCCGTCTTCCACGAGAAGATGACCTTGATCAACCGTGACCGCGCCGCCGCTTACTTTGCAGACGAAGATGAATACGCGCAGGTTCTGATCTGTTCCGAAATAGGCAGCGAAGGCCGCAACTTCCAGTTTGCACAGCACCTGATCATGTTTGACCTGCCGTTGAACCCAGACCTTCTGGAACAACGTATCGGTCGTTTGGACCGTATCGGTCAAAAACACGATGTCCAGATCCATGTGCCGTACTATGAAAACAGCCCTCAAGCGGTTCTGATGCGTTGGTTCGATGAAGGCATTAACGCCTTCCGTCACACCTGCCCTGCCGGCCAAGAGCTGCTCAACCAGTTTGAAGAGCCACTTACCCAGCTGATCAGCGAAGGTCTGGATGAAGCGGTTTTCGAAGGTTTGATCGAAGCATCGAAGGCGGCAACTCAGGCAATTCATGCTCGCTTACAAGCCGGTCGCGACCGCTTGCTGGAGATGAGTTCATGTCGCCATACCGTGGCTGCGGCGCTTCTTGAAAGCGTTGAAGAGCACGAGATGCGAACGCCGCTTCGTAACTACATGGAGCGGGTATTTGACCAGTTTGGTGTGGATCAACAAAGCGACACGACTCACTCGGTTATTTTGCACCCAACGGATCAGATGGCGGATCACCGCTTTCCGGGGTTACCGGATGAAGGCTGCAAAGCAACCTACGCGCGTGAAGAAGCCCTCTCCCGAGAAGACATGCAGTTTATGTCGTGGGAACACCCCATGGTGCAAGGTGCGATGGAGATGATCCTTGGCAGCGACTTTGGTAACGCTTGTGTTTGCACCGTTAAACTTCCGCCACTGCAACCTGGCAGCATCCTAGTAGAAGCGGTGTACACCCTACACTGCGCCGCGCCAAAAGCCCTGCACTTGCAACGCTACCAAACGCAGCCGATTGTGCGTGTAGTGATGGACAATAATGGAAATGACTTATCCAAAATCATCACCGGCGAGCACCTTAATAAGCTGGGTGAACGGGTAAAACGCCATGTGGCGCAAAACCTGATCCGCCATGCAAAAGAGGTGATCTCGAACGTATTGGATAAATCCGACGCGATCGCTCGCAAACAGGAACAGCCCTTGGTTGACGCGGCCTTGAGCAACGCCACTCAAGAGCTCGATGGTGAAATCAGCCGCCTTGAAGCCTTGATGAAAGTGAACCGCTCCATCCGAAGCGAAGAGCTTGAACACCTTCAAGAAAAGCGTGAAACCATCCTTCGTCACCTAGGCGATGCACAGCTTCGACTCGACGCCATCCGTGTTGCAGTCGTTAACGAGTAAAGCTACATTTGATCACTCTTCCGTAAGGCAGGACTCACCTGCCTTTACGTCCTTAGAAGAGTGGTCATCCCTTCTGATTCTGCCGACGTGTGTGGCACTCATCACAAAGCATTTCGACAGCCTGTAAGGCTCTGACCTCGAATCATTTGAGGTATTTATGACGCTGCGACACTGGGGGTTAGCACTGCTGGTTGTGATTGGCTGGGGGCTTAACTTTGTGGTTATCCGTTTCGGTTTAGATGAGCTGCCACCGCTGTGGCTGGGCATGCTGCGCTTTGCAGCGCTTGGCTTAATTGCTGTGGTCTTTATTAAACCGCCTAAGCTCCCGATGAAGCAGATGTTGGCGTACGGCTTAACGCTCTCTTTTGGTCAGTTTGCGTTTCTGTTTGTAGCCATGTACTACGGCATGCCAGCAGGCCTTGCGTCTTTGGTGCTGCAATCCCAAATGCTGTTTACTCTTCTCTTTGCTCGCCTCTTTTTAAACGAGAGCTGGCAACCGCAGCAGTGGTTAGCGGTGGTGGTTGCCATTCTGGGCTTAACCCTACTGGCATCACAAACCGCCGATACCCAGATGACCACCATCGGTTTCGTGCTCACCATTGCTGCCGCGATGTGCTGGGGTGTGGGGAACATCGTTAACCGTAAAATTGCCTCAAGTGGCAATGTGGATCTGATCAGCTTGGTTGCCTGGGGCGGTATGATACCAATCATCCCTTTTGCAGCCTTGTCGCTTATCTTCGAAGGGCCAGAGCTGATCATGGAATCGATGGCGGCCGCCACACTGAACTCAGTCTGGGTCGTGCTGTACCTAAGCGTAGTCGCCTCACTGTTTGGTTATGGCGTATGGGCGTATTTGATGCGTCAGTACCCAGCGAGCACAGTTGCGCCGCTCACCCTCTTGGTGCCGATATTCGGTTTATTAAGTGCATGGGTCTTATTGGGCGAACAAGTAAACGCGCTACAGATGCTCGGGGTCGCCATTTTGATGCTCGGTCTGCTGATCAATACGTTTGGCGGGAAGGTGATTCAGCGCTTTAAAAAGCGCACGCTGGCAACCGACGTTTAAATTCACAGAGACAGGAGACTTAAAATCTCCTGTCTCTGAACGTGCATTAGGCCTTCATGCCGATCTGCCATTGATCAACCCAAGCTTGCTCGTCTTCTACTAAAAACACCTGTTCAAGCAACTCTTGCGCCCATTCGACGCCCAGCTTCTCATTCAGGTGATTTAACATCACCACGGCGGTGACCTTAGCGGGTATTACTTCGCTCCACATGGTGGTGCCCAAGCAGCGCCAACGATTAGGCTCGATGCGTTTTGGGTGCTCAATCTGCTCTTTGCAGGTCTCGCAGATCATGAGGCAACGCTCGTATTCTGGCTCAGTCGGTACCGGTGGTACTTCAAAAATACTCAGCGACACACCACTGTCTTGACACACCTCGCACTGCGAGCCGCACCGGCGCACCAGATCTTTACCAAACAGGCTTAGCTCTTGTTGACGAGCCTGATGCTTATCGCGTCCTTTAGACATGGATTATCCTTCAAACATCGGAAAATGATTGGCAATGTCATTGCCGGTAAAATGCGCCACCCAACCTTCTGGATTATCAAAGAAGCGGATCGCGGTAAAGTTGGGGTTAGGCCCCATATCAAACCAGTGCGTTACGTTAGCGGGTACCGAGATGAGATCATCTTTACAGCAATGCACTTGATAGACCTTATCGTCGATGTGCAAATAAAACACCCCTTCACCGGCCACAAAGAAACGCACCTCATCTTCGGTGTGGGTATGTTCGCTTAGGAATTTCTGACGCAACGCATCTTTATCTGGGTGATCAGACGACAACGAGATCACATCCACCGTTTGATATCCCTCACCGTCCACCAAACGCGTAATCTCAGACTGGTAGGCCGCAAGGATCTCCTCGTTGCTCATGCCTTGTGTAATCGGGGTATCGGCTTCCCAACGCTCAAAGCGAACACCCGCGGCATTCAGTGCGGTTTGGATCTCCTGCCCATCGGTTGTATTCAGTAGAATCTCGTTCGCGTTATCGTCGCGGGCAATGGTTAATGCACTCATGACTCTTTTCCTTTATTGGCTCGCACCCTTACGGGTTCTTTTATTCTTAAAAACGGATCTGGCTAAAATCGGATACCCAGGTGTGGGCCGGTCGCTTTGGCGCCTCATCACGGCATAACAAGATCGTCTCGTACCCCGCCTCTTTTGCGGCATCAAGCTCCGCCTCGACATCCGATAAAAACAGAATATCCGAAGGGGTAACGTTCATCGCTTTGGCGATCGCATCGTAAGCGGTGCGTTCACGCTTTGCCCCGGTGCGCGTATCAAAGTAGTGATCAAACAAGGGCGTCATATCACCAAAATCGCTGTAACCGAAAATCAGCTTTTGTGCTTCAACCGAACCCGACGAAAAGACATTCAGTGACAGGCCTTTGGCTTTCCATTCAGAAAGATACTGATGCGCATCCTCATAGACATGCCCGGTAAACGCCTTTTGCTGATAGCCATCGGCCCAGATCATCCCCTGCAAAGCTTTTAACGGGGTGATTTTCTGGTCGGTATCAATCCAATGGATCAGTATCTCTGCTACGCGCTCCAACGAGGCGTTTGGCTCGGCCGCCGCGTCTTTTACGGCATCGATTTGAGCCTGCACATCCGGCTGATCGTGATGCGCCAAAACAAAATCCTTCATGGCCTTGCGCGCATAGGGAAACAACACATCATGCACAAAGCGGATATCCGTTGTGGTGCCTTCAATGTCCGTTAAAATGGCTTGGATGCTCATGCTTTACTGTCCTTCTTTCTGATAGACACTGGCCGAGTCTGTACCCAAGCGACGCATCTCCAGCTCGCAGGCAAACAAAAACTCCAGCCCTTCGATGTGACGACGCGCTTCTGCCATCGTCTCGCCCCACGCATACAGGCCATGCCCACGGACTAAAAAACCCCATGTGAGCGGGTTTTGATGCCAACGCGTTGCCAAACGTTCTGCGAGCTCGGTCATGTCTTGGGTGTTATCCAAAATACAGATTTGAATCGCTTCATCGTGGGTGGTGTTACCCGCCAATGACTTTTGCATCTCAAACCCCGCTATTGTCAGGCTATCTCCAGCGGTTAAACGCGACAAGACCGTTGAAGCGACCGAGTGTGTATGCAGCACGGCACCAATGCTTGGGTTCAGTTCATACAATTTGGTGTGCAAGAGCGTTTCGGCCGAAGGGGTTAAGCTGCTCTTTACGGGCTGGCCCTGAAGGTCCACTCGTAATAGATCATTCGGCTTTAAAAACCCTTTATGGCGACCCGATGCCGTTACCAAGGCACCACTGAAATCCTCTTCGTGAAAACGAATGGAAAAGTTACCGCCTGTGGCTGGGCACCAACCCTGTTGATCGATCCACTGACCGGCTTCGATAATGGACTGACAAGCGTCTTGCCAATCATGCGCGTCTAAAGTCATCTGTTTTCTGTATGTAAGTCATCAAAGATGGCGCGTAGTGTACGCCCAAGGGGCATTATTGTGCCAGAAACGTACCGAGGAATCGCTAGGATGGAAAATAAGGTCAGGGGCGGCACGAAGCCGCCCCAACAGGAGCCGAAATGATTTCGGCTAAGAGGCCCAGAGGGCAATCGAATTCACAAGGACTCACGGATGGCGATCACATGAGGTTGATAAAACCAGTATAGACCACTCACCCTTTTTGCCAATGTCCGATTTTTCCAGAAATCCCGTATAATCGGTGAATCCATTTCATAAAGAGGATTACGCCCCATGGCTACACTCGGTACTCCCTATTCAGCGCATTCGACCCGTGTTCTTTTATGCGGCGGAGGCGAGCTTGGTAAAGAGGTCGTTATTGAACTGCAACGCCTTGGGGCCGAGGTCATTGTGGTCGACCGCTATGCCCATGCACCGGCCATGCAAGTCGCCCACCGAAGCCATGTGATCTCCATGCTTGATGGTGAAGCCCTGCGCGAAGTGATCGAAGCCGAGCAACCTCAGTACATCGTCCCAGAGATCGAAGCGATCTCAACCACCACCTTGGTGGATATGGAGCGCGAGGGTTATACGGTGATTCCTACCGCAAAAGCCGCCCAGCTGACCATGAACCGCGAAGGCATCCGTCGACTGGCCGCAGAAGAGCTGGGGCTTTCGACCTCCCCTTACCGTTTTGCGGAAACAATCGAAGAGTACAAGGACGCCATTAAAGAGGTAGGCCTACCGTGCGTAGTCAAACCCATCATGAGCTCATCCGGTAAAGGTCAGAGCACCGTCGCCAGCGAAGAAGAGATCGAAAGCGCTTGGCAATATGCCCAAGAAGGCGGTCGTGCCGGTGGTGGTAAAGTGATTGTCGAAGGGTTTGTCGAGTTTGATTACGAGATCACCCTATTAACGGTTCGCCACATCGATGGCACATCCTTCTGTGAGCCGATCGGCCACGTGCAGAAAAACGGTGACTACCAGCAATCATGGCAGCCACAGGCGATGAGTGATGCAGCACTGGCCAGCGCTCAAAACGTGGCAGCAAAAATTACCGAAGCCTTAGGAGGCCGAGGCATCTTTGGCGTCGAGCTGTTCATCAAAGGCGATGAAGTCCTCTTTAGCGAAGTATCACCTCGCCCGCATGACACAGGTTTAGTTACTTTGATTTCTCAAGATCTTTCAGAGTTCGCATTGCACGCCCGTGCCATTCTAGGCTTGCCAATTCCGAATATTCACTTCCATGGACCAAGTGCCTCCAGCGTGATCTTAGTCGAAGGCCAATCCAAGGACATTCAATTTGGTAACTTAGGTGCCGTATTGACCAACCCCAACACACAGCTGCGTTTATTTGGTAAACCGGAAGTGGCTGGAACACGTCGTATGGGGGTCGTTTTGAGCCGTGCCGAACAGCTTGAGACGGCGCTAGAAACCGCCAAAGCGGGTTCCGCCAGTGTCGAGATTACGCTTAACTGAGAGGCGTCATAAGAGTCAGATTCATTCACCATAAAAAAAGACCTCAATTGAGGTCTTTTTTATAGTGCGTTTGTTTTTTAGCTGTCATAAAAAGGAAAAACTAACCTGATAGTTTTTCAAACAGCTGAGTAACTCATTGAATCAATTTCATCACGATCAAAATGGCTCTTGATCAAGTCACGAGCAACACGGGTGCATTTTCCGCAACAGTTGCCGACAGAAAGGGTTTTGTTCAGTTCGCGAACCGTATTTGCCCCCTCTTCTACCGCTTGGAGGATCTGAGAATCGGTTACACCGTTGCAAATGCAGACATACATAATGCTAATCAATCCCATTTGTTTAATAGAATGATAATAGTTCTCATAATCCTTTATATCAAGACAAATACGACGGTTTTCAATTACTATTTTTCAAGAAAAAATTGACTTGCGTTAATTAAATTCATGTTTACACTTACCAGCATCAAACATATCTGGAGACTTCCTCATGCAAGGCGATAAACAGGTCATTGCTATCCTAAATAAAGTGCTGACCGCTGAACTTACGTCTATTAACCAATTTTTCCTGCATGCACGCATGTACAAAAACTGGGGTCTGGATGAGCTCAACAGCAAGTCTTACAAAAAGTCCATCAAGGATATGAAACAAGCGGACGAGCTGATCGAACGCATTCTGTTTTTAGAAGGTCTTCCAAACCTTCAACACCTAGAGCGTCTTCGCATCGGTGAGCACACCGAAGAGATGCTGCAAGGTGATATGGACTTCCAAAACGAACAGCTGAGCTTGCTGCGCCAAGCGATCGCCTTGTGCGAAGAGAAGTCCGACTACGTTAGCCGCGATATTCTGGAAGAGATTCTGGAATACGAAGAAGAGCATCTGGATTGGATCGAGACACAGCAACATCTGATCAAATCCATGGGTATCGAAAATTATCTCCAGAGCCAAATGTAATCGAGGTTTATCACAATGAAAGGCAATCAACGCGTCATCGACGGCTTAAACTCTTTATTGGCGATGGAGCTGGCCGCTATGGATCAGTACTTCATCCACTCCCGCATGTACCAAGACTGGGGCTTGGAAAAGCTTTACGAGCGCATCGATCACGAGTTTGACGATGAGAAAGGTCACGCGGCCCTCTTAATCGAACGTATGCTGTTCCTGGAAGGCGTGCCAGATATGGTTACCCGTGAAGGCCTGAAAATCGGCTCCGATGTGGTTGAAATGATCGAAAGCGATCTTCGCATCGAGTACGAAGTAGGCAACCGATTAAAAGAAGTGATCAAGATCTGTGAAGAAGAGCAGGACTACCAAAGCCGCGAGATTTTGGAAAAACTGCTAGAAGATACCGAAGAAGATCACGCTCACTGGTTAGAGCAACAGCTGCGTCTGATCAAAATGATCGGTATGCCAAACTACGTTCAGAGCCAAATGGCGTAAACGGACGGTAATTGGTTCATTCAATAAGGGGGCTTAGGCCTCCTTATTTGTATTTAGCACCCAGAGTTTCTCGAGTGCCTGCATCCAGTCCTTTGCACGCTGCATCCCCTCCTCAAACACGGTTGCACTCATTAACGAATCCAGCTCTAAACTTTGATGGATCTCTAAAGCTGGTATCCTCCAATATCGCTCTAAGCTGTAAAAATCCGCCCATGGCTGCCCAAAGCCTGCGTATTCCCAATCAATTAAGACAGGCGTATTCCCACGGTACAAACAGTTACCAGGGTGAAGATCATGATGCACACACCAAGGCTCAAGCGTGGGCAAAGCGTTAAACGCTGCCACAACTTGGTCCAAACTCTGGATATGACCTTGCGTGTGTAGGTCATCCCGATAAGCTTGCCAAAGCCCCTCATAATCCAGATAAAGCGATTGATCATTCGGTGGCGGCAGCGACTTAAGCGCTTTTACCAAAGCAAGAATGGCTTGGCCTTCCAAACGAAGATTTGACCGTTGTGATTCAAGATAAGGCATCACCAGCCACCCCTCCCCCTCAGCAACCATAGGGACGGCTTGTGCCAAATCATCTTCAGTTGGCAGTAGCGAGAGCAAGGTGAGGATTTTCTTTTCCCGCGTGGCACTCGCCCCTAACGGCAAAGCCGTGGGGCTGATGCGCAAAACCACCGAAGGCTTCTCATCCCCCACTCGGTTACCCACCCAAAGGGCGTTTGTCGTACCTGTGTGGGATAACGGTTGCCATTGCAGGGTTTGACCAAGCTGTGCGTGAACACTCTGCAATAACATCGGAGACAAGAGATTAGATGAGGCTTGATGATCGGTCGTGTTGGTCATTGAAGGAAGCGTATTAAAAGTCAGTTGTGTTACACTTTGCCGCACTTATCGGGGTGCCTGAGCATGGGGCTGAGATTACACCCGTCGAACCTGAAACGGATCATACCGGCGTAGGGAATAGGAAACCAACTATGAAGTACTTTACACGCACCGCTTTACTGGTCGCACCTTTCATGGCTACTCAAGCGTTCGCTTCGGATCTTACCATTTATACATACGATTCGTTTAACTCCGAATGGGGCCCAGGCCCACAATTAGAGAAGGCCTACGAAGCGCACTGTCAGTGTGACATTGAGTTTATCAGTGTGGACGATGGCGTCAGCATTCTAAATCGTGCACGCATCGAGAGCACCTCGACCAAGGCCGATGTCCTATTAGGTCTGGATGAGTCGTTGATGAAAGCAGCCAAAGCGGAAGAATTGGTTCAAACCCACAACACGGACTTATCGGGATTAACCCAAGCACTCGGCTGGGATGACAACACCTTTGTCCCCTTTGACTATGGCTACTTTGCGTTCATCTATAACAGTGAAACAACGCCTACGCCGGTGGACTCATTAAAGGCTTTGGTCGAATCGGACGCTTCTGTCCTCTATCAAGACCCACGTACCAGCACACCGGGACAAGGTCTGCTCTTTTGGATGAATGCTGTGTACCAAGAGGACGCTGCTCAAGCATGGTCACAACTTGCTAAGCACACGGTAACCGTGACGAAAGGCTGGTGGGAAGCCTACAGCATGTTTCTAGAGGGTGATGCGGATTATGTACTCAGCTACACGACCTCCCCGGCTTACCACGAAGTGGTGGACGGTACGTCCAAGTATAAAGCGGCTCAGTTTGAGGAAGGCCATATCCGACAAGTGGAAGTGGCGGCCATTTCGGCGTATTCAAAGCGCACCGAACAGGCTAATGATTTCTTGGCGTTTTTAATTTCGCCTGCCGCCCAAAGCATCATCCCAACCACCAACTGGATGCTTCCGGTCATTGACGGTGTCGAGCTGCCCAACGCATTTGATCATCTGGTCACGCCAAAAGCGGTTGATGTACCGCTGGGTGATCTAATCGACCATCGCAGCGACTTTATCAAGGTGTGGCGCACCTCGGCTCAATGAGGCTGGGCTGATCTCACTCATGATCAATACCCACCCTACCCCAGCGTACCGAAATGCTGGGGTTATCCTGTTGTTTGTCCTATTACTGCTACCCAGTGCCGGTGCCTTTTGGGGTTTAACCCAGCAAAAAGGTGGTGGGCTTGATCTTGCACTGCTCGGCGACCCGTACCTTCAACAAATCATTGGCTTCACGTTAAAACAAGCTCTGCTCAGTGCCGCCTTAAGCACAGCCATTGCGCTGCCCATCGCTTGGTGTGTTTTTAAACGTCCAGATACGCGTTTTAAAGCCGCCTTTTTATGGGGGTGTTTACTCTGTTTTATTGCCCCAACGCTCGTGGTGGTTACAGGCTTAGTGGCCTTATTAGGGCGCTCTGGGCATGTAACAACTTGGCTTAATGAGCTTGGCATGGATGGCTGGAACCTTTATGGCCTATCGGGCATTTTACTGGCGCACCTTTTCTTGAACGTCCCTTTTGCCATACGTACTTTTTATGCCCAATTAAACACCTTGCCCGACACCAGCCTAATGCTGAGTCGCCAATTAAAATTAAGCACCTGGGTGCACTTTAAACGCATCGAATGGCCCATCTTGCAGGCAGTGCTTGGCCCCGTATTTGGGTTCATTTTTATTTTGTGCTTTAACAGCTTTGCGGTGGTGCTGGCCTTAGGTGGCGGGCCAAAATCGACCACGCTGGAAGTCGCCATCTACCAAGCCCTGAAATACGATTTCAACATCCCAGAAGCCTTGCTGCTCTCTTGGTGTCAGCTTGTCATAGCCGGTGGGCTTTACTTTGTGTTTACCCGAAAAGAGAGCATCCATCGCCAAAGCATGGAGCGCCCAACCCCCTTTCGCCATTTGCGCTATGCAACCGGTCCCTTAGGGGTGCTCTGCTTTTGGGTTTTAGCGCTTGTTGCCTTTTTATGGACACTGCCTTTTTGGTCACTGCTGCCAGGACTCAGCGCCTTTTTTAAAGCAAGCTCACTAGAGCGGTTGATCCCACCCACACTGATTACCCTATGCCTTGGCCTCGCGTCAGCCTTGATCAGCGTATTCTTAGCTTACCTAGCATTGAATCCCATGCGCCGCGCACTGCTCGGTGGCAAGACACGATACGCACAAGGGTTAAGCTGGTTGGCGTCCCACAGTTTATTTGTGCCTGCGATGGTGCTCTCGGTGGGTATTTTCATCGCTCTACTCGGTACGATTGATCTTGAGCGCTATGGCTTAGTGGTGATCGCACTGTTAAACGGTTTTCTGTTAATGCCCTTTGCGCTGCAGCGCTTAAAGCCTGCATTGTGTTTGTACGATCAACAAAACCACGCTTTGGTTTCATCGTTAAAACTGCCCCCACGAAAGGCGATGCGCTTAGAGTGGCTCTACGCCAAAGCCACCATCAAAAATACGTTTGGTTTTGTGATGGTATTGGCCATGGGTGATGTGGCCCTATTTGCTATTTTTGGCCCCTCTGGCAGTACCTCATTACCTTGGCTGATTTACAGCTTGGCAGGCTCCTATCAAATCGAAGCCGCCAGTGGCGCGGCACTGACCCTCTTAATGCTCTGCGCCATTATATTAGGCATCTGCGAAACAGACCCACATCGGAGAGAAACGCATGCTCAACATTAACAACGTCTGTTACCGTTATGCGCCCTCCAACGCCTTAATGCGATACCAACTCTCGGTCAGTGAGGGAGAGATTCTCGCACTGCAGGGCGAAAGCGGTGTTGGTAAAACCACCTTGTTGTACTTAATTGCAGGGTTTTACGCACCAGAGTCCGGGCAGATATTCTGGCAGGGAACCTCCCTTACTGATTTACCCGTCGATCAGCGCCCTGTGTCCTTTTTGTTTCAGGATCACAACCTGTTCGAGCACATCAGTGTCTGGGAGAACCTGCAACTGGGGTTCGGTCAAGATCAGCCGCCGAAAGAGGCCCTTCGCGAAGCCGCCGTCCATCTAAAAGTGGAGGATCAACTCAATAAAATGCCATCGCAACTCTCTGGCGGACAACGCCAGCGCATCGCGTTGATTCGAACCCTGTTACGACCGGAGCCGATCATACTGCTCGATGAGCCTTTTGCAGAACTGGACCCAAGCACACGTCAGCTAGCCACAAGGTGGACAAAAGACACGGCCAAACAACAGGGTAAAACAGTGATGATGGTAACCCACCAGAAAGAGGATGTAGAAAGTGTGGCCGATCGCAGCTTATATCTGCGGTTAGATCTGGTCTAGCCATACCAACCACGATGAACTCGTACGCACAAAAAAGCCGGTTGAAACCGGCTTTGAGTTAACATTTTTTTACGAAGTCGCTTACGGCGTTTCGATCTTCCAATCCACGGTTTGGCCTGCATAGAAAGGCACAATTGGGCGGCCATCTGGCAAAATGATCTGATCCGGAATGGTCCAGCTCTCTTTCACTAAAGTCACAGTGCCTTGGTTGCGCGGCAAGCCGTAAAAATCAGGGCCGTGCAAGCTGGCAAAGCCTTCCAACTTATCGAGCGCATCCAACTCTTCGAAGACCTGGGCGTACAGCTCAAGAGCACTCCAAGCGCTGTAGCAGCCAGCACAGCCACACGCATTTTCTTTAGCTTCTTTTGGGTGTGGTGCAGAATCAGTCCCCAAGAAAAACTTAGGCGAACCCGATTGAACCACAGCGCGCAGAGCCTCTTGGTGAGTGCGGCGTTTGAGCACTGGCAAACAGTAGTTGTGCGGCTTTACCCCACCCACTAACAGATCGTTACGGTTCATCATCAAATGCTGAGGTGTAATGGTCGCCGCTACATGGCCGGACTGCCCTTGCACAAACTCTGCCGCATCTTGGGTGGTGATGTGTTCAAACACCACTTTCAATTCTGGGAAGGCTTTTACAATTGGTGCCATTTTTTGATCGATGAACACTTTTTCGCGATCAAAAATATCAATGTGCGAATCCGTGACTTCACCATGCACCAACAGCAACATGCCCTCTTCTTGCATCACCTCAAAAACCGGATACAAACCCTCTAGCTGGCTGACCGCCGCCGATGAGTTGGTCGTTGCACCGGCTGGGTACATTTTGGCAGCTACCACACCTGCAGCTTTCGCAGCACGAATCTGATCGGCTGAAGTGTCGTTGGTGAGGTAGATGGTCATCAAGGGTTCAAACGCTGAACCTTGTGGGCGCGCTGCAAGAATACGATCGCGGTAAGCGATGGCATCGTCTGCCGTTTTAACCGGTGGAACCAAGTTAGGCATAACAATCGCACGTGCGAAACAGCGCGCTGTCGCTGGTACAGTTTCTTTTAAGATGTCCCCATCACGAAAGTGTAGGTGCCAATCATCCGGTGTCTGGATTGTGATGCGTGTCATACCGATTCCCACAGTCTTACTCATTGTCGAAGGCCCATAGTATACGTCTTTAAGAAGCCCCCTGCGACGCTAAGCGATGTCGTAATATTTCGGATTAACCTATTGAATAAGGTGAAACTGACCGCAAAGGTGTTTAGAATGTGCTCGCTTTGTAATTTTTTTACAAAAGCCAGAGGTGCATTAGCCTTTAGTGCATAGTCCTGGCGTATAACAGGATCAGCACTTTCGGTATAATTGCCCCAGTTACAAAAAATGGCTTGACCGGTGGAACGGGACGATCACAAGTTGTCTCAACATCAAGTCTTAGCTTTCCAGCTAAACATTCGGGGATGAACATGACTAAACAAACTATCTACTACACCCTCACTGATGAAGCGCCTTATCTTGCAACCGCTTCATTTTTACCTATCGTACGTACCTTCGCACAAGCGGCAGATATCGACGTAAAAGTAACCGATATCTCTCTGGCGGCTCGTGTTTTGGCTGCTTTCCCCGACTACCTGAACGACGATCAAAAGATCGAGGACGGTCTGGCTTTCTTGGGTGATCTGACTCAAGACCCTCACGCTAACATCATCAAACTGCCAAACATCTCTGCATCGGTTCCGCAGTTAAAAGCGTGCATCAAAGAGCTTCAAGGCCAAGGTTATGCGGTACCTGCGTTCCCTGATGAGCCATCATCAGACGAAGAAAAAGACGTTCGCGCACGTTACGGTAAAATCCTAGGTTCTGCGGTAAACCCTGTACTGCGTGAAGGTAACTCTGACCGTCGTGCACCTGCTGCGGTTAAAGCCTACGCTCGCAAGTTCCCACACTCTATGGGCGCTTGGAGCAAAGCTTCACGCACTCACGCCGACTACATGCGCGGTGGTGACTTCTTCTCCAGCGAACAGTCCATCACAATGGAAAACGAAGGCGATGTGCGTATCGAGTTCGTATCTAAATCCGGTGAGGTATCACTGAAGAAAGAACTGCACCTGGAGCAAGGCGAAGTTCTGGACAGCATGTACATGAGCTGCAGCGCTCTGCGTGATTTCTTTGAAGAGAGCCTGAACGACGCGAAAGAAACCGGCGTTATGTGGTCTTTGCACGTTAAAGCGACCATGATGAAGGTATCTCACCCCATCGTTTTCGGTCACGCGGTAACTGTGTTCTACAAAGAAGTGTTCGATAAGCACGGCGACCTGTTTGAAGAACTGGGCGTTAACCCAAACAACGGTTTGGGCAGCGTTTACGACAAAATTCAATCTTTGCCGGAGTCTAAGCGTCAAGAGATCTTGGAAGACATCCACTCTTGCTACATGCACCGTCCTGAATTGGCGATGGTTGACTCAGTTAAAGGCATCACTAACTTGCACGTACCAAGCGACGTTATCGTTGATGCGTCCATGCCTGCGATGATCCGTAGCTCTGGCCAAATGTGGGGCCCAGATGGCAAAACCAAAGATACCAAAGCGGTTATGCCAGAGAGCACTTATGCTCGCATCTACCAAGAAGTGATCAACTTCTGTAAAACCAACGGTGCATTCGACCCAACCACTATGGGTTCTGTGCCTAACGTGGGTCTGATGGCGAAAAAAGCCGAAGAGTACGGTTCGCACGATAAGACATTCGAAATGGCAGAAGACGGTACCATGCGCGTTGTGGATGCAAACGGTACGGTTCTGATGCAACACGATGTTGAGAAAGGCGACATCTGGCGTGCTTGCCAAACCAAAGACATCGCGGTTCGTGACTGGGTTAAACTGGCGGTGACTCGCTCTCGTCAATCCAACACACCGGCTGTGTTCTGGTTGGACCCAGAGCGTGCGCACGATATGGAACTGGCGAAGAAAGTTCGCAAGTACCTAAAAGAGCACGATACAGAAGGCCTAGAGCTGCACATCATGGGCTACAACGAAGCGATCCGCTTCTCGATGGAGCGTATGATCCGCGGTCAGGATACCATCTCTGTTACTGGTAACGTCCTGCGTGACTACCTAACTGACCTGTTCCCAATCATGGAACTGGGTACATCCGCTAAGATGCTGTCTATCGTGCCAATGCTGAACGGCGGCGGTATGTACGAAACCGGTGCTGGCGGTTCTGCACCTAAGCACGTACAGCAAGTTCAAGAAGAGAACCACTTACGTTGGGACTCTCTGGGCGAATTCTTAGCACTGGCAGTTTCTCTGGAAGAGCTGGGCATCAAAGAAGACAACGAGCGCTCTAAAGTGCTGGCAAAATGTCTGGATCAAGCTACCGGCAAACTGTTGGAGAACAACAAGTCTCCATCACGTCGCACTGGCGAGCTGGACAACCGTGGTAGCCACTTCTACCTAGGCATGTACTGGGCTGAAGCGCTGGCGGCACAGACGGATGATAAAGCACTGGCTGATCAGTTCGCTCCGCTGGCGAAAACGCTGAGCGAGAACGAAGACAAGATCATCTCTGAGCTGGCAGCCGTTCAAGGCCAAGCCGCTGATCTGGGTGGTTACTACCACGCTGATCCTGCAAAAGTCTCTGCGGTTATGTGCCCAAGCGCTACGCTGAATGCCGCTCTGAAAGGCTAATATCGCCTCCCTCTGAAAAGAATCAAAAGCCCGGCAATCGCCGGGTTTTTTTGTGCTTGCATCCACTGCTGCTGCCCTTTGTACCACCAGCACCGCTTTTGCAGAACTGGAACTCAACGCCAGCCTCGAACTTGATACGGATACCCGCGATACCACACAAACTGAGTGCGTTTACGATCAAAACGGACATGTTGAATTAGGTGCCGTTGGTACAACTTACCGCGGCGATTACTTTGCGAAAGCCGTGGGAGTGGTGCGTCTTCAAACAGACGGTGGCGAAGTGGATCAAACCGGCTTTGGTATCAACACCGGTATCAACGTGGGTGAAGGCTTCATCAACTTAGCGGCGTCTCGTTTAAAAGATGATGATACCGACCTTGATACAACATCGTTCGCAGCTAACATGACTTATGGAAACTTTGGCTTGGGTTATATGCACTCAAATGCAGAAGTTGCCGGCAGCGATGATCAGAAGGTGAACACCTTATACGCCGCGTACACCATGCCAATTTTGGACCTTGAGAACGCCAGCGTTACTTTTGCTGCGTCCATGTCTAAAGCCAGCAATGTGGCGGATGATAAAGCCAACGCGTTACGCGTACGCTTTAACTACGCGTTCTAAGCACAAGCAAGTGGCGGTCGACCTAGCCCCTTCTGGGTTGGCCATCACTTAGGCACAGGACGTTGATTCCAACAAAAAAGCGGCTCATGGCCGCTTTTTTATAACACTTAACGCTTACAGAAACGCAGGGCGAATCTGATCACACCAGGTGTTGATGCGCTCTTCTGACTGATCACGCTGAGTATCTTCATCCAACGCCAGACCAACAAAATGCTTTTTATCGTCCGTTAGGGCTTTTGACTCATCAAACTCGTAACCCTCAACAGGCCAATGGCCTACAACGGTCGCGCCACGTGCAACGACTTTGTCGTGTAACATGCCCATCGCGTCAACGAACCATTCAGCATAGCCAAGCTGATCACCCAGACCAACAAATGCCGCTGTTTTACCTTCGAAGTCGAAGTTTTCGACCTCTTCCCAAACTTCTTCCCAATCTTCTTGGACTTCGCCGTAATCCCATGTCGGAATTGCAAAGATAAATTGGTCAAACGCATCGATGATATCCAGACCTACATCTTTCACATCAAACAGTTCGGTGTTCTCTTCACCGAGGTTTTGTGCGATTTTAACGGCCACATCCGAGGTATTACCTGTGGTTGACCCGTAAATGATTGCAATCATTCAGTGCCTCTATTTAAAACAGTGCTTTATGAGCTGGTAAATAAGAACGCGGTAGCAATGCCGACAATAAAAACCGATGACAATAGAGTCGTTAGACTGTTTGTGACCAGTGCTTTCATCTGTTGCCTCCTGCGTAGATATCATTTGTGCGATAATCCTATAGCAAGGATCAATAAAACTCAAATGATAATTATTTTCATTATCGAGATCAGTGAAGAATTCGCCCTCTCTGATCGCTACCGCGGCGATTAAAGGCTTAGAGCCGTAATTGGCCAAAGGGTTGCATAATAAATAGGAGATCTTTGCCATCCACCCGAACCGTGTGATCCGAGGTTAAGATGAAGTCCAGAAAAGACACCCCCGAATTTTTTATTTTGGCGGCCAAACAATGCGAGATCGATAACCTAAAAGAGTTAAAAACCAGTTGTCAGTTGGTTGTACTGGTCAGCGACTTAGTGCACGCCTTGCAGCGCGAGCGCGGTATGTCGAATGTCTTTATTAAGTCCGATGGCCAACGCATGCTCGATGCCAGACATCAGCAGATTGTCCAATGTGAAGCCTATGAACGCGCTTTTCGGGAGCACCTTTCCAGCTTAACCCACAAAACAGGGCAGTTGCACAGCAGTGTACGCCTGTTTAACGCCATTTCGTTTGTGCTCCATGCTCTGGACGAACTGCCGCCACACCGCGATGCGGTTGCCCGATTATCCCTAACAGCCGCTGACAATACCCTGTTCATTAGCGAGCTGATCACAGGCTTACTCAACATCATCTTTGAAGCAGCCGACATCTCCACGGACCCAGACACAACCCAATCCTTAGTTGGGCTTTTCAACTTTATGCAAGGCAAAGAGTTTGCGGGCCTTGAGCGTGCCTGGGGCGCCATTGGGTTTGCCGCTGGGCAGTTCTCGGACATTGTTATGGAGCGCCTTAACAACACCCAAGAGAAACAAAACTACTGCTTTAATCAGTTTATTGAGTTCAGCAAGCGCGAGAGCCAAACCGAGTGGGCCAACTTACAAGCGTCTAAACCTTGCCAAGAGTTTGCGCGTTTGCGAGAGATGATCCAAAGCTCCGACCAATCAGCCCTGCCCACGGATTTGAGTGAGGTGTGGTACGACATCGCCACCCTCCGCTTGGATTTAATGCATGAGCTTGAACTGAACTTGATCAAAACCTTGATCAACACCTGTGATGAAAACTTGCAGCGCACCTTGGGCGAGTATAAAAGCCACGAGTACACACTGTCGGCGCTGGCGAATATGCGTGCGCCCACCTCCTCCATTGAATTGGCGGCTGAATCCTCCGATGCAAATAACGATACCGATGAGTCCTTCAGTCACACTCAGCAAAAATCTTTGCTCTCGTTAATTCAGTCTCAGGCGACCCAGCTTAAGGAGATGGAACACGAGCTGGATCGGGCGAAAAAGTCCCTGCACGAAACCAAGGTGATCGAGCGCGCGAAAGCCATGTTGATGCAGTACCAAGGTCTGACCGAAGAGCAAGCGCACCGACAACTGCAAAAAGCGGCCATGAACAGTGACCGCAAACTGATTGATGTGGCTGAAAACGTGTTAAGCGTCTCCAGTGTGATCAAAAAGAACGCATAAGCTGATCATTTAAGTGCAAGGTGGGCGACTCCCCTTGCGCTATTTAGCCTCGCAAAACCCCAACCTTTTGAATCTATTCGTGTATTAAAGTCTGGCCTCTTTTTTGCTAAAGCTTTACTGTTCTGGCTAAAGGCGGCTTGAACACACAATGTTTGCAGTTTGGATAAAGGCGTCCTTCCCAAGGTGATATCACCTTAGGAGACGCCTTTTTTGTTGTTGGTCTTCCGCTTGGGCGGCCGTAGGCTCTGATGAATAAGGAAAGTCGATGTCATACTTACTCCCCTCTGAATTTGTGACCAAAATGGTGGACTCGGGTGAAGAGAAGATCTTCATGTCCACTAAAGATACATTAATCCGCGCGTTTATGGCGGGCGCTATCTTGGCGCTTGCGGCCGTTTTTGCCATCACAGTCGCGACCCAAACAGGCTCCTTGCTGATTGGCTCTATACTGTTCCCGGTGGGTTTCATCATGTTGTACCTAATGAAATTTGACCTCTTAACCGGTGTATTTACCCTCGTGCCCTTAGCCTTAATCGACAAACGTCCTGGCTGCACAATGGGGCAATTACTGCGTAATTGGGGATTGGTCTTCTTGGGTAACCTAGGTGGTGCACTGACTGTTGCCGTGATGATCTCCTTCATTCTTACCTACGGTTACAACACCGACGGTGGCGCCATCGCGGCGAAGGTTTCAACCATCGGTGAATCACGCACAGTAGGCTACGCGGCACATGGTTTTGATGGCTGGTTAACAATTTTCATCCGCGGCATGCTGTGTAACTGGATGGTCTCCATGGGGGTTGTTGGTGCCATGATCTCAACCTCAGCAACCGGCAAGATGGCAGCGATGTGGATGCCGATTATGCTCTTCTTCTTTATGGGTTTTGAGCACTCCATTGTGAACATGTTCCTGTTCCCATTCTCGATGATCATGGGCGGTGACTTCACCGTTATGGATTACATCATCTGGAACGAGCTCCCAACCGCTTTAGGTAACCTCGTTGGCGGCTTCGTCTTCGTGGCTCTGCCTCTCTATTACACGCACGTGCGCACCAGCAACAAACGCGCACTTTAATGCACTTTGCCAGAGCACAGGTCTTGGCCTGTGTTCTGGGTGACCCTTACAGATGAAAATAAAACTATCGGTTGGGCAATTCAGTGATGCAGGCGTTAAAGCCATCAATCAAGATGCCCTTGCTTATCAAACCCATCTTGGTAATGAGCAATCCCTTAAAGGCCATATGTGCGTTATGGCCGATGGCATCAGCTCAAGCCAAGTCAGCCAAGAAGCCAGCCAAAGCGCCGTCTCGGAGTGCATTAATACCTACTACTTAGCCCCAGAAACCTGGGCGACCGAAAAAGCGATCGACTACACTCTAAAAACCATAAACGGAGCTTTATTAAAACGCACGTACTTAAGCCCGTTTAAGTACGATAAAAATAAAGGCTACGTTTGCACCTTAGCGGGCATCGTGTTTAAAGGTCAGTACGCTCACCTTTTTCACTTAGGCGACACCCGCATACATCGCATCGGGAAAAACGGTTTTGAAACCCTCACCAACGATCATCAGGTTTGGGTCACTCAGCATCAAAGTCATCTGAGCCGAGCCTTAGGTGTCACCGAGGAGCTCCAACCCGAACATCAAACACTGCGCCTTAAAAAAGGCGACATTTACCTGATCAGCACCGATGGTATCCACGAGTTTCTCACCCCAGATGAGATCCTAAGCACCGTTTTAAAGCATCGCGCCTCTTTAAAGATGGCCGCTCATTGCCTGGGTGAGATGGCTCTAAAGGCTAGAAGCGATGATAACGTCTCGGTGATGCTGATCTCGATCGACGATCTCATAACACAGACCAATGACGACCAAGGCTTACATAATCAACTGGGTGATCTACCCTTTGCCCCAGACTTAAAGGAAGGGGATACCTTTGAGGGCTACCGCTTACTCACGCAACTGCATGCCAGTGCGCGAAGTCACGTCTTTTTAGCTTTGGACGAATCCCAACAACAAAAGGTGATTTTAAAGCTCCCCTCGACCGACTTGCGGGATAATCCCAGCAATATTGATCAATTCATGCTCGAGGAGTGGATCGCTCAACGAGCGGATAGCCCCTATTTGCTCAAACCCTATTCGAAAGGACGCCCAAGAGAATCGATCTATTCCGTTATGGAGTTCATCGAGGGGCAAACGTTAAAGCAGTGGCTTTTGGATCACCCTCACCCAAGTGTTGAGGAGGTACGCGAGATCATTGAACAGGTCGGCAAAGGGCTGCAAGCGATGCATCGAAGAGACCTTCTCCACCAAGACATCAAACCCGACAACATATTGATCAGCCCCGACGGCCAAGTGAAGATCATTGATTTTGGCTCCACTCGGGTTGCAGGCCTCACTGAGGCAGGTCTCGGCGCACACTCAAGTGCTCTTTTGGGAACGGCGCTGTACAGCGCACCCGAGTACTTTTTAGGCGATGGCGGTACCGAGCGCTCCGATCAATACGCTCTCGCAGTATTAACTTACCACATGCTGTCGGGGCGCTTCCCATATGGCGTTAATGTCGCTAAAGCCCGTACTCTCAGTTTACAAAGACGATTAACTTACCAAAGCGTGCTGGATCATGAGCGAGAAATCCCGCTGTGGCTGGATGAAACCCTAAAACGCGCACTCAGCATCAATCCGCAAAAGCGCTACATCGATATCTCGGAGTTTTTGTACGATTTACGCCATCCCAACAAGGCCTATTTAAAAAAAACACGTCCTCCTTTATTGGAGCGTCATCCGACACGTGTTTGGCAAAGTATCTGCGTTGTGCAGTTATTGCTGACCTTATATCTCGTGACACACTTAACCCATTGATAAGTTTAATTGTATTTTGAGATCAGGCGTGATCAGATAAGGGTTAATCAGTTAGGACGCACGCCATGTTAACGGAACTTGTCATCACCCATTTTCTCGGGATCTATTTCTTGATGATAGGCCTCCTTTATGGGTTTAAGAGCGTCGGCCATGCGCATCGCACCGGATTTAGCCACATCCACTATGGTCAAAGAGGCTCAGCGACCTGGTGGAACCGACAGTGCTTTAACCTATTCCGTGGTGCGATTGTATTGGTGTGTTTGATGCGGATCGCCTATCCAATTGATCCTTACCTCGGCATTTTCCAATCCCTTTATCAACCTTGGTTAATGAGCCTTGGGGTACTCTTGATGCTTTGTGCATTTGGGATGACCTCTTATTTGCAAGGTTTTGTCGGAGATGCGTGGCGCTCTGGCATTGATCAGCAAAGCTCACCCAATCTGTTTGTGCACGCCATTTACGGGCGGACTCGCAACCCCTGCTTTATTGCCATCATGATCGGTCAGCTCGGCTTCTTTTTAGCACTGCCGAGTGTCTTCTCGCTGGTGTGTTTGTGCGTGGGCGTCATCACCCTGTATCGCCAAGCTCTAGCAGAAGAGACGGCACTGACCGAGACGTATGGACAAGTGTACGTCGACTATCGAAACCGAGTCCAGCGCTGGCCCTAGGGCTCAGTTACGTTTTCCGTTAGACTCCTCTTTTTTAATCTTTAGCGGAGCCCATCGTGCCTCAACTGATCCTTCATGCTTACGACACTAACGATGTGTGTAAAAACAGCCAAGCCCTTTTAGAAGCCTTGGCCGATGTTATGGATACCCCGATTGATTGGTTCACCATCGAAGTCATGTCATCTCAGTTTGTTTTTGGTAACCAAGTGGTCAAAGGCGCGCCCAAAATCGAAGTGTTATGGTTTGAACGCGGTCAAGAGGTTCAAGACAAAGCCGCGAAGTTGATCGACGACTGGTCAAAAGCGCTGGGTTACGCAGACCTTGAAATGTGGTTTACCCCACTGGATAAATCCCGTTACTACGAGAACGGCGAGCACTATTGATCAACGCCCGACCGATTGTTTGCTGACCCATTGAATGTGCTTTTGCAGCGCAAGGTCAGCCTTAAGCAAAGCCAACGTGTGAAGGTCACGCGCTAAGGTCATCTCATCATGAAAACGATGAATCGCCCGATGACAGTCATAACACACCATCACCCCCTCGTTTAGCGCTTCTTGAGTGTAGTGTTTTTTAAACCGAGGTCGTCTGTGCATTTTACGTGGAATCAAATGATGAAACGTCAGTTTCGTGACACGAGAGCACAGCTGGCAGGGTTCCATTTTTATCCCTCTCAAAATAGATAACTCATTGAAGTATCAATATTTATTCTATCAATCAAATTGCGCGTTTGTTCAAATTCTGAAATAGTTAGAAGAACCATTAACCGATTCGCCTTAGATAGCATAAACTGATAATACAGCTGTTCATATTATGTTCATCTAGTTACCATCAAGGAAGGCTACTCCATGCTTGAAAGCATACTCTACATTGAAGAAGACGAAACGGCTCGCCCCCCCTCTATGAAGACTATTTCAAGCAGAAAGCCAAGAAGGTACTGACCGCGACAAACGGTACTGAAGGTCTGCGAATTTGCTTAAAAGAAGACCCGCAAGTCATCATCACTGATCTAAAAATGACTACAAAGAGCTAAGCGGTAAATACGAACAACTATTGGACAACATTAATCAAGGCATTGTTACGTCGCAATTAACATCTCCTCAAGGGACCTTGAGAACCAAGACTTGGTGAAGCAATTCAAAAAAGCCGTGACCGAGCAAAAAATCTCGGGGCATGAAATTGTACTGGAGTTGACCGAGCGTAAGTTCATTTTAGGCAACGACAACCAATCGAACGCCATGAAAGAGTACACCGGTTGCGGCATTAAAATCGCGATTGATGACTTTGGTACGGGCTTCTCGAACTTAGGCTACCTGAGTGATTTACCGATTGATCTGATTAAGATTGATCGCTCATTCGTGAAAGAGATTGGCGCCAGCAATAAAGCCGAAGAGATCATCAAAGCCACCATCAGCATCGCCAACGCGCTGTCTCTAAAAAGCATAGCCGAGGGGATCGAAACCCAAGCCCAGCTCGACTTCCTGCGTGAGCATGGTTGTGATTTTGGTCAGGGGTATCTGTTCAGTGAGGCGAAGAGTCTGAGTGCCCTGTTAAAAGAGGTCGAGATTCAGTAATTTCGTACCGCTCGATGATCACAAAGCCATCCCTATCCGGTGATGGCTCTGAATTTGAATCAGTCGTTTATGGCTTTAAAGCAAGCTTTGTGGCTAGAGCGCCGCTTTGTAGTAACGTTGCCACTCATCCTCTGGCACCATGCTGCCGCCCGTTGACCACACGATGTGCGTGGCATGTTCGGCAAGCTCGCGATTGGATTGGATCACATCCAAATACCCCTTAAACCCAGCCGCCGCGGAAGGCTCCACGCGTTCGATCTCCCGATCAAACAACAGCTTAAGATAACGGTATAAATCTGAGTCATCAACGGTACTGATCCCCGAGAGCAAAGCATCCATCATTGGCCCGACAAAAGCCGAGGCTCGGCCCACTGCCAACCCATCAGCACAGGTGTGATTGGTTAGACCGATCTCTTGCACAGAGACTCGGTTATGCTCCCCACTGGCCATACCCAGCAACATGCAAGGCGATTGAGTTGGCTCGATAAAGTAGCAATGCACATCATCCCCAAATACCTGCTTTAGCCCAAACGTAATACCGCCAGGTGCGCCACCAACACCGCACGGCAAGTAGACGATTAACGGATGCTCGGCATCAACCCGAATACCCTCGCGGCTGATCTGATCCTTTAAGCGAAGCGCCGCCACGCTGTAGCCTAAAAATAAGGTTTGCGAATCTTCATCATCAATAAAATAAGCGTTCGGATTTTGCTCAGCCTGTTTGCGCCCTTCGGCCACCGCCACACTGTAATCCAAGGTGTGCTCGACCACCGTAACGCCCTTCTCGCGCAGCAGAGCCTTCTTCCACGCTCTCGCATCCGCCGACATATGCACAACCACCTCAAACCCAAGAGCTGCGCCCATAATGCCAATGCTCAAGCCCAGATTACCGGTAGAACCAACCACAATTTGATGCTGAGCAAAAAAAGCGCGCATCGGCCCATTGGCCAACTGGGTATAATCACGATCCGAATCAATTAATCCTTTGGCAAGCGCCAGCTGCTCGGCATGGTAGAGCACCTCGTAAATGCCGCCACGAGCTTTAATGGAACCTGAAATCGGCAGTAGGTGATCGCACTTAAGGAACAGATCCCCACAGCGCGTCTCCCGAGCAATGTCGCACAGAGCATCCTGCATATCTGGGACCGCTTCCAATGGGGATTCGATGATCCCGCCGGTCGACTCAATCTCTGGGAATACGAGTGCTAGAAAAGGCGCAAACCGAACCAAACGCCGTGCAGCATCCAGCATGTTTTCCATTCCAAGCGTCAACTCCGCCTCTTGAAACCCTTTGACCTTAGGGTTTAACCAAAACGTAGGCTTGGCATCTTTTAAAGCGGTAAAGGGCGCTTGATTAAAATCAATGGATGAGGGTAACGACGAGCGTTGCACGGTATGTCCTTAAGCTTAGGGGTAACAGCGCTAAAGAATACTCTTTTCTGATACGCATCTACAGCACCCAAGGCTTTGAAAGCCTGATTAACCAGAGCGCCGAATGGCAAAACCCGATGAGTTTGGTATACTCGCGCCTGATCTTTGGGGAGTAGCCTGCTTCTACCAGAAGCGTTCGTATCAACATATTTGGCCACATGCCATGGTACGAACACCTTTCGGTTGGCGAGACCAACGATGTTCCATGCCTAAGGTTGGGCGTGTGGATCATCGTGGACTCGATAAGCCCAACCGGATAATTAGACATGAACCTGATCACCGTGCTTTTCATCGCCTTGGCGATGTCCACCGATGCGTTTGCCGCCGCCATTGGCAAAGGCGCAATGCTCGATAAACCCAAGCTCTCACAAGCGCTTAAAATGGGCTTATTGTTTGGCACCATTGAGGCCATAACCCCCCTTATTGGATTTATGATCGGCCACGCGGCCTCCTCTTACGTCGAAGCGTGGGATCATTGGATCGCCTTTATCATCCTTTTCTTCCTTGGCGGGCACATGATTTACGAAGCCCTAAAACCCAGCGATGAAGAGGATCAAACCGCTTCAAAACCCACTCAGCATAGCTGGCTTGTATTAACCCTAACCGCGATCGGTACCAGCATCGATGCCACTGCGGTCGGTATCAGCTTTGCATTTATGGATGTGAATATTTGGATAGCCGCACTGATGATCGGCAGCGCTACCTGCATCATGGTGACACTCGGTGTGATGATCGGTCGGGTGGTTGGCTCACTGATCGGGAATCGCGCCGAAATGATGGGCGGCATCGCACTGATCATGATCGGCAGCTGGATTTTGTACAGTCATTTAATGGGGTGAAAATTTAGATTTTAAAGATGGAGGCTCCAACGCCTCCTGCTATTTATTCATACAAATCAATACACCAAAACCAACGCACGAGGCGAAAATCTCAAATTGGTACTTAAAGGTATCAGGCTGTAGGTAAGATAAACAGAACATACCAACTACGATCAAAATACCACCAAGTACCCATCTCAAGGTTCTAGGTAAGAACTTAAATGCCAAGTAGCTGAACAAGCCCCCTATCAATCCGATCAGAACGTAAATCATATTAATATTCGTCTAATGTAAGATGGGTTCCATTGAAAGAGTATTGAGGACCAATACCCCCATTCACTTCGATAAATGTCATTATTGCCACATCACCGGCGTTAAACTTATGCATATTATTTATAAGGTACTTACGAACTCTAGCCCCAACAAAAAGGCCTATAGCGCCACTGATGCCCTTTTCAGACATTTTGTTTTCCTTCACCTTCGTAGGTAGCTTCCTACTGACCAAGAAAGACAAAATACCAACAACAGCTCCCGATACAGCATTAGCAAAACGATACTGTTTGTAAGTTGCCTTGTTTGCATCAGCAGCACTAGGTGGTTCATAAATAACAGTATAAAGCTTTATAGGTCGGCTATCTCCATGCTTCATCCCCTGAACAATACGTCGAAGCAAATTAATAGAAGCGACATGGGCCGCAGCATCTTCGATGGGGATCTCATCATAGTGGATCGCTCGCTTAAAGTTGTCACAGAGGATGTGGTCGCCGCCAGGGGAATTTGTATGTATAGAGATCGACCTGCAAAAGGGGATGCTGCAATCCTACCACGAGGACTTTCCGCCCTATTGGATCAGGGATGACGATGAATTTATTGTCCTCGGCGTGGTCACACAATCTGTTAGGATTTTCTACACATTAAACAAGGATCTCGTTTAACGCAGTATAAGCATCAGCCTTATGTTAATTAAGGATCAACAGAAGGAATAAACATGCTAAACCGATTAATTGGAGTATTCTTCGATACCCCAGAACCAATCCAACGCCTACTTTCAAACCACCCAGATATGCTTTCCGTTTTAAAAACACCGAAGCAACATATCGGTACTGAAAGTGTTGTACGCTGGGAAAGCTGGGTATCATCCCTTAGCCTCAATGCAAGGCAGCTAAATGGCTGGTGTCATAAAAACGGGCATTACGATTCCTTTAGCTTAAACGCCAAAGATTGGTTAAACATCGTTGACGAGTCAAAAACAGAAAGCTGGGAATGTAAAATTCAAGATGTTGTAGGTCTGTCGGCCTCAAAGTCGACACTAGAAGACTTCGAATCATTGGATCAGATGGTTCAAAAAAACGCTAAAGAAATGATAGAAAATATTTCTGAAGAAGGTTTACAAAAAAACCTCTCCTGGAGCGAGATCAGAATCATCAACCGCGAAAAAACCGGCGATCATTTTAAGTATCATTCATGGGATGGTCGGTTATTTCTTTGTAACTCAGGTGGTTCTCATCACTTCGCCGCAGCAAGGTACATCGCGAAAAGAATAGAGCAAGACGTTAACCTAAAAGGGGCTTTCAAAAACTTAACTCTAAACAGAGAACGAGTGGCTAAGCTCTGTAAAACATTTGATATGTACGTCATAGACTATCGAGCAGAATCTTTCATAGATCTATTCAAAGCTATGCGTTCATACAAAGCCACATACCTAACAACGGATCTACCAAGACCTTATCACAATAAGAAAGTAATCCTACTGCCCAAAGACGACGAAAAAGCCATGAAGGTATCAGCGCTATTTCGAGAATCAATTGGCTCTACACTGAACGATCACTTTGAACTCCTCTTAGCAAAGCCACAGTCTTTAAGCGATAACACCCACTCAGCTGTTGCAGCTTAGTAAAGATCAGCCATAAAAAAGGAGGCTTACGCCTCCTCATAAATGCACAGTTTAAAGTGCCTGAGAAACGGCTACTCAGGTCACTCAGTACAGAAAACTAAGGACAACTATTCACTCAGTATGTAATCAGCCTAGGGAAGCTGCGAATAAGTCATTTCCGTAAGCGTTCGACCAAAATATCTTATTGAAAGTAAAGGATTTAATTATTCGTGGTTGTCGAGTGGAGGACTTATTCGCAGCTTCCCTAGTACAGACTGTTAATCATGCAAGAAAGCATTAAACAATGTAGCATCGTGAGCTTTACCAAACAGACCGTAAAGAACTCAAAAAACACATGCACACTAAGACCAGACTGACCCTACTCCTTTCCACTTCCCAAACCGCTCACGCTGCTAAAGAATACGGTAACGTGGTCGTTGTTAAGGTCGGTACCGTCATCGACGGGAATTCATTCAAAGTGGACATCAACGAATGGCCACCCATTGTAGGTAAAGGGATTACCGTGCGAATAGCAGACATCGACGCGCCAGAGCTGCGCGGCAAATGCGATCGGGAAAAACAGTTAGCCCGCCAAGCCAAACAACATTTGGTTCCCCCCCTTCGAGGTGCCTCTAAGGTAGAGCTTAAGAATTTACAGCGGGGCAAGTACTTCCGCATTGTGACGGATGTTTACATTGACGGTGCGCTGTTCACGATCAACAGCAGCAACCGTTTGTTTTTTAAGAAATATGAGAATCGTGGAATGATACTAAAACACACATCCAGTAAAGAAACCTTAGTTCAACAAAAATGCTTTTCAAAGAAAATAATCCAAAAAAAGGCTCCCATTTGGAGCCTTGAAGTACAAACAACCTACTACTGTAGTCCTTGAAGGAAAAGATACGTTCCGAAAAACGACTCTTTCGATACCCTGCATACAAACTGCTCAACCCAATGACATCCACATTCTCTACACCGAATCCGCGTCTGCATGAGCAACCTAAAAAAAGGAGACATATGTCTCCTTGGGAAAGTGTGGCATGGGCTACGGAACTAATTTGAATAAAAAAGCTTATACGCAAAATATGACATTTACATGAATTTTTAGTATTTGATTTTAAAACGAGCAAGTCCTTCTTTATCGTAATCATACGTACAGATGCTTATTTTTCATGAGTAGATAAGTCCTACATTTTCTCAGGGTGTCTAGAACTATCAGCGTTTTGGGACTACATTACAATTTCATGACAGCAAGCAGTAGGCAGAAGTATGCTGATCTTAAACCAATCCACCTAAGGGGTGACGGAATGGAAGTAGGTGATAGCATCAAACGAGCAGTAGAACGTATGAAGTATGTAAACATGTTCATAGAGGCAGAACTCCCCCAAGGCCAAAGGCCTACTTTTAGTTACTTAACACAAGACAACACCTTACTAATAACAGCACAATGGACCGAAGAAAAAACGGCACCCCAGATACACTTAAGCTACTACGAGGAGGACTTAGCAAAGTTTTCGCAACCAGAAATTCTTATCGCCAACAACATCATAGATGAGTACTACAGACAAACCGAAAAAAATGAACTATGCAGTTCTGCATGAAATATTAAGGAAGCTGCGAATAAGTCATTTCCGTAAGCATTCGGCCAAAATATCTTATTGAAAGTAAAGGATTTAATTATTCGTGGTTGTCGAGTGGAGGACTTATTCGCAGCTTTCTTAGCATTAGCTACGGTCAGGGGCTCGCAAATAACAGTATGCAATCTAATTGGTCGCGGATCTCCTATCTTCATTCCGGCCCTTCCCAGCGCACCGAAGCGGAAAAACTCGTTCAAAAATACGCCGACTGTAAAAAGATCAACAGGCGTACCGAACGGCCACAGCCTTCATGCAGTGGGAAAAGGAGATGCTAAGCTACATCAAGCACTATAACCTCTAATCAAACTGACCCACGCAGCACCGCCGCTGCGATATCAGGATCAATCTTCCGATCCCCTTTCTTCAAAGCCGAATACAGCATGGCGATAACAGCGCGCGCTTTATCCTCTGGCCGGTATTCGGCTTCTGAAGCGATTGACTCCAAGCCCCCCCCATCAACATGATAGCGTCTTTAAGCAGCTTCATATCCGCTAGGTTGCTCATCATGTGTTTTAGATCATAAAACGGTTTAAGCCCAAGTTTAAGGGGTTTATGCTTATGCACACCACCAGCGAGTCCCAAGTTCATTAGGAATTTACAAAGGGCATATCAACAGTTCAACACGACTGTCAATCTTGCTGGATAAACAAAAATAGAAATGATCCAGAATAGCTATTGCAAGTATGCTAATAGATAAAGGAAGAAGTACAGGAGATAATTGAGAAACGCTTCATATGCGGGGGGCTTTAAATGGCGGTCAGGGAGGGATTCGAACCCTCGATACGTTGCCGTATACACACTTTCCAGGCGTGCTCCTTCAGCCACTCGGACACCTGACCGTTTCGAGGCGCGTATAGTAACACGCTCCTTTATAAGTTCAAATAATTTAAGCAGTTTTTTGGAAAAAGCATAAAAAAAGGCCTCTCAATGAGAGGCCCAAAAAGCACCTAAAGGTCTAAACGACCAAGATTTAGTCAGCCTGACGACGAAGGAAGGCTGGGATATCCAAGAAATCCATGTCGTCAGTGCCTGTTTTCTTTACCGTACCTTGTTGCTGTTGGCGCATCTCTTTTTCAAGCTCGGCCGCCGCAAGGTTACGTTGACGCTGCTCTTCGGCACGGTTACGCAGTACCGTTGGCAGCTCTAATTGGTTGTAATCTGAAGCCGACTTACGTGCTGCAGGCTGCTGTGGCTGAGAAGCACTCGAAGAGCTGACTGCACGGCTTGTAGTACCGCCGTTTGCAACTTGAAGCTCTTCTGCTTGCGCTTGACCAAGGCCCGTTGCAACAACGGTCACTCGCAGCTCGTCGCTCATCTCTGGGTCGATAACGGTACCGACAACAATGGTCGCGTTTTCGGAAGCGTATTGCTCAACGATGTTACCCACCTCGGAGAATTCACCCAAGCTCAGATCCAAACCAGCGGTAATGTTTACCAAGATACCACGAGCACCTTTAAGGTCGACATCTTCCAGCAATGGCGAATTGATCGCCATCTCTGTTGCGATGGTCGCACGCTCATCACCACGGCCATCACCGGTACCCATCATCGCCATGCCCATTTCAGACATAACCGTGCGCACATCGGCAAAGTCGACGTTAATCATACCAGGACGTGTGATCAGATCAGCGATACCTTGTACCGCATTACGCAATACATCGTTAGCCGTGTTGAATGCGTTGATCAGGCTGCAATTGCGCCCCATCACCTGCATCAGTTTTTCGTTCGGGATGATGATCAAAGAATCAACGTTTTCTTTTAACGCTTTGATGCCTTCATCCGCAATTTTCATGCGCTTGCGGCCTTCAAATGGGAATGGCTTAGTCACAACCGCAACCGTTAGAATTCCCATCTCTTTAGCGACTTCGGCCACGATTGGCGCAGCGCCCGTACCTGTACCACCGCCCATACCGGCGGTGATGAACACCATGTCCGAACCACGGATCATTTCCGCGATCTGTTCGCGGTCTTCCAGAGCCGCTTGACGGCCGACATCTGGGTTTGCACCGGCACCAAGGCCTTTAGTCAGCTCACCACCGATCTGGATGATCGATTTAGCCAACATGTTAGTCAGTGCTTGGGAGTCGGTATTCGCGCAGATAAAGTCGACACCGTCGACTTCAGTCGTCACCATGTGCTGAACCGCGTTACCGCCGCCACCACCAACACCGATCACTTTGATGACTGCACTTTGTGGCAGGCTATCAACGAGTTCGAACATGATCATTCTCCTTCAGGTTTTACTGCGCTCTGTTATTACTATGGCGCTCTTTTAATCTGCAATTCGTATAACGCAAGACACTGTGCCCTGCGCTAGAAATTCCCTTTGAACCACTCTTTTACCCGTGTCACCACACCTGGGCCTTCTTTCACAGGCTTCGGCGCCTTTACAGGCCGCTCTTTGACGGCGGTCACAGGCTCATCCTCGGCAACGTTCAGCGGAAACTCGCTCATCGGCGATATACGCTTAGGTTCCGATGTTGCACCACCACTTGAGTGATTCCCTTCAGCGGCGTACTGCAACAACCCCATTCCGGTCGAGAAGATAGGGTTTTGTAAAATATCATCCATGCCACGCGTCCCCTGTGGCATCGCTAACCGAACCGGCATATGAAAGATCTCTTCGGCTAACTCCACAACACCTTCCATCTTGGCAGTGCCGCCGGTCAGCACGATCCCCGCAGGGATCAGATCTTCAAACCCGCTTCGGCGAATTTCGGTTTGGATCAGGGTAAACAATTCGTCGTAACGAGGCTCCACCACTTCGGCCAGCGCTTGACGCGATAAGTCTCGTGGTGGTCGATCACCCACGCTTGGCACCTTGATCGTCTCATCAGCGTTTGCCAACTGAGCCAGCGCACAAGCGTATTTAATTTTTAGTTGTTCAGCGTGCTGCGTTGGCGTACGCAACGCCATCGCAATGTCATTCGTGACTTGGTCACCGGCTACAGGAATAACGCCCGTATGACGGATCGAGCCTGCCGTAAAGATCGCGATGTCGGTTGTACCGCCACCGATATCCACCATACAGACACCCAAGTCCTTCTCGTCTTCGGTTAACACGGCATAGCTTGAGGCCAATTGCTCAAGCACCACCCCGTCCACTTCGAGCCCACAGCGTTTAACGCATTTCTCGATGTTTTGGATGGCGTTTTTAGCACCCGTTACCAAATGCACTTTGGCTTCCAAGCGCACCCCTGACATACCTAAGGGCTCTTTGATGCCCTCTTGGTGATCGATCAGGTATTCTTGCGGCAAAATATGCAAGATGCGTTGATCCGCCGGGATCGCCACAGCACTGGCAGCGTCAATCACACGCTCTAGGTCGTGCTCGGTAACTTCCCGATCACGTACCGCAACAATACCGTGTGAATTCATACTGCTGATATGACTGCCTGCAATACCCACCGTAACTGAGTGGATTTTACAACCGGCCATTAGCTCAGCCTCTTCAACCGCCCGATGAATCGAGTTCACCGTCGATTCGATGTTGACCACAACGCCGCGCTTAAGACCGCGCGATGGATGAGAGCCGATACCCACGATTTCAAGCTGACCATCCCGACGCACTTCCGCTACCAAGCACACCACTTTAGAGGTGCCGATATCCAGTGCGACGATCATCGTATGCTCATTATCCATTGTTACAACCAGTGACCAACTTTTAATCAATTAAAAACCGTTTTGGTTTTCTGACCCGCTATTGTAAGTGAAGATTTATAAAAACTCAGCACTTTTTGTCAGGCGAAACCCATAAAACTAAATGTACAAAAATTCACCAATTTATGCCAATACTCCATCGGCACTTTTTTTTGAATCTTTAGTGTTTTCCTTACATTTCAGTCGATTACAGACGGACTTTTTTTAAAAAAAGTTCGATACGTAAGGTTTATTTCTTATAAAAACTTAGAAACCACAAAAAGCCCAAAATCAAGATTCAATCTTGAATAAAACCTATAAATCAAAATTCAATTTTGATTATTCGTACAATTATCAAATTTCAATTTTGATTATTCACACCAATATCAAAAATCAATTTTGATTGGAAATAACGATAAAAAGTCCCTTTTTTATAAAGCATCACAACACATTCATCGACCACGACCTGCCCTACCATCAAACCCGATTATGGCTTTTCAAAAACGATTTAAGCGGAATCATATTATGCTTACGCATCTGCCCTCTTAACTGGTGATACGTCAGATTAAGTTTCTGAGCAGCCATTTTTTGATTAAACGCCGAATTCTCCAACGCCTCCAATATCGCTTGCTGCTCCAGAGCCGAAATCTGAGCCTCTAAGCCTCTTTCCGGCATTACCGCCTGTTCATTAACCACCACCTCAACTTCACCAAGCTGAGCCCTTGCTTTACCACTCAACTCCTCTTGCTCGGACGATGCATGTTCGGGTGTTGCTTGCCATGGCGGCAGAAATGGATCAATCAACATATCGCCAAGCAGCTCATCAGGCTCATCCATACGGTAGACACTGCGCTCCACGACATTTTTTAGCTCGCGCACATTGCCTGGCCATTCATGATCCAGCATCTGATTAATCGCTCGCTTACTAAAACCTGGGAAGTAATCCAAACCAAGGTCCAGACACATCCGGCGCGCAAAGTGTTCGGCCAGCAGTAAGATGTCATCTCGCCTTAACCGAAGGGGTGGCAAGTGGATGACATCAAACGCTAGACGATCCAACAAATCGGCTCTAAAGCGACCTTCATCGCTCATCTTTTTTACATCGGCGTGTGTTGCGGCGACTAAGCGAACATCGCACTGCACCGTTTGATGCCCACCTACACGCTCAAATTCCCCGTATTCCACAATACGAAGCAGCTTTTCCTGAACCGAGGCCGAGCTGGTCGCCAATTCATCCAAAAACAAGCTACCGCCATCGGCCCGCTCAAACCGCCCTAAGTGACGCTTAGACGCCCCCGTAAAAGCCCCTGCTTCGTGACCAAACAGCTCACTTTCCAACAAGTTGTCGTTCATCGAGGCGCAGTTGACCTTCACAAAGCTCTGATCCCATCGTTTTGACAGGTAATGCAGACGCTCTGCGACGAGTTCTTTACCGGTGCCTCGCTCACCCAAAATCAGAACCGGCTTGTTCAGGGGCGCAACTCGGGAGATCTGATCCAACACATCCAGAATCAGCGGTGACTCACCCAGCAACACGCTTTTATCACTTAGCATAATTGACCAAATAATAGCATTATCGATCACTATTTAGTCAATAAAACTAACTAAAATTAATACAAAAAAACCCTTAAAACCCAATAAATCATTTAAAATCAATCAATTAACAAAACCGGCACACGACTCGCTATACAGATACCAAACACGAGCCGACGTTTAAGGCCCGCTAAACACCACTCACAAGGAGTTAAACATGGGTATTTTTTCGCGTTTTCAGGACATCATTAACGCCAACATCAACTCGCTGCTGGACCGCGCTGAAGATCCAGAAAAAATGATTCGCCTGATGATTCAGGAAATGGAAGAGACGCTGATCGAAGTGCGCACCACCTCTGCCAAAGTCATCGCGGATAAGAAAACTCTGGAGCGCCGCATGGTGTCTTTAGAAAAAGAGGTCACTAATTGGGAAGACAAGGCTGCACTGGCACTGCTGAAAGACCGTGAGGACCTTGCCCGCGCCGCGCTTTCTGAGCAATCCGCCGCTGCCGAAACACTTGGTTTGGCAAAAGAAGAACTGACTGCCATTGAATCGCAACTGGCCGAGTTGAACGAAGAGATCGCGCAACTGCAAACCAAGCTTAACGATGCAAAGGCGAAACAGAAGGCGATGTTGGCACGCGATCAAACCAATCGTTCTAAGTTAGAAATCCGCCGCCGCTTCAACCGCGATAAGCTGAACGAAGCGTTCGAAAAGTTTGAGCGTTACGAGCGTAAAATGGATGATATGGAAGCTGAAATCGAAAGCTACGATTTGGGTAGCCAAGACTTGGCCGAAGAGATCCAAAATCTGGAGCGTGACGAAAAGGTCGAAAAAGCGTTGTCAGACCTAAAAGCACGCATGAAAGAGAAGTCGGAGTAACCTCCGACTTTTCCAAGGACATTTAAACCGCGAGGACGCATATGGGCAGCATTTTATTCTTCTTTATTCCGACCGTCATTTTTCTGGGACTCGTTGTTCCTTTATGGTTGGTGCTCCACTACATCGGTGTATGGCGCTCCTCCAAGGGGTTATCAGAGGATGACAAAGAATTACTAAGCGCAGCATTAAACGAAGTCGACAAACTCGACCGCCGCGTTCAAAGCTTAGAAACCATTTTGGATGCCGAACAGCCCGACTGGCGCGAACGGCACACGGTTTAAGACTTACCCTTTATTAATTTAAGGAGAATCTCGATGTTCGACGCTAAAAAACGAGGATGGGATATCGATCTGTATCGAAGTCGCCGCTCACGCTGGTTTGCAGGCGTTTGCGGAGGCATCGCAGAAAACATGAAATGGTCACCGACAGGTGTTCGTCTTGTGACCGCTTTCTTATTTATTGTTACCGGCTCTTTTGCTTTTTTTGCCTACCTTGCCGGTTGGTTATTGATGGCTAACCGCCCATCAAAACCGTTTTCAGGTCGTGTTTATGAACACGAGCCACAAGAACAGAACGCCTACTACGAGGGTTATACCTCACGCAGTAACTTAAAAGATAAGGTGTTTGAAAAACGCGCCGGAGCCACAGGCAAGATTGATGAACTTCGTGAGCGACTTGCTCGCATTGATGCTCGAATCCGCGCTATGGAGACACACGTTACTTCGACAAAGTATCAATTTGATAAAGAGATGAAGAGTTAAACCCACCACCTGCCGCATCATTCATCGGATGCGGCATCACTCCATTTGGACGTCAGCGATTTCTTACCCGATACACCCAGCGCATTCAACTTCATCGCTTGTTGCACAAGATTACCCCGCCCAGTGCTTAGTCGCTGCACCGCCTGATGGTGCGATGCCTGAGCACGATCTAAATGACGCCCGACTTCATCCATGGACTCAGTAAACATCACAAATTTGTCGTACAGATCCGCACCGCGCTTTGCGATCTCTTGGGCATTTTGATTCTGATGCTCGTAGCGCCAGATGTTATGTATGGTCCTTAGGGTGACCAAGAGTGTTGCGGGCGATACCAGTACGATGTTGCGATCAAAAGCGTATTTAAACAGATCCCCATCTTGCTCAAGGGCGAGCAAAAACGCCCCTTCGATCGGCACAAACATCAGAACAAAATCCAACGACCTAACGCCTTCTAAGCGCTGATAGGCTTTTTCGCTCAAGCCCTTAATGTGCTGACGCAGGGAGTGCAGATGGGCTTTTAACTGAATAGCACGATCATTATCGCGCTCGGCCGAGCAATATTGCTCATAGGCATTTAATGAGACTTTCGCATCAACAATAACGTCTTTACCATCTGGCAGATGAATGATCACATCCGGTTGATAGCGCTGTTGCTGCTCAGTGATGGAGACCTGAACCTGATACTCATGCCCTTTACGAAGACCAGATTCCTCCAATACCCGCTCAAGGATCACCTCCCCCCAGTTACCTTGGGTTTTAGTGTCGCCTCGTAAGGCTTGTGTCAGGTTAATCGCATCCTGACTCATCTTTTGATTCAGGGCTTTTAAGTTATGAATCTCGGCGTGCAGTGCCCGTCGCTCCTTGGCTTCTTGGACATACACATCCTCTACTTTGCGCTTAAAGTCCGAAAGCTGCTCTCGAAGCGGCGAAAGAAGCGAACCCATCTCTTTCTGGCTGCGCTCCGAAAAACGCGTGGTTTTGTCATCAAAGATCTGATTCGCAAGGTTCTGAAACTCTTGCTTGAGTTGATCTCGTGCTTCTTTTAAGAGCTCGATCTTCTCTTCATGGTTGGCACGCTCAGCTTGAGATCGTGCTTCCATCTCGGCCAACTGGGTTTGACGGATGGCCAACTGCTCGGTCAAGTCTTGATGCTCATAGTTTAGGCCATCAAGTTGATCCTTAAGCGTCTCGCAGAGTTTGGTCTTTACGCTTAACTGCTCCGTTTGCCTAACCAAGTCCAGTGCTTGAATGTGCAACGCTTGATCCAGTTGATGCAGCTGCACCTGGGCGGCTTGTTTGGCTCTTACCAGTAAGATAACTACAACTATCAGCGCCATGAATAAAACGGCACTTAACAGCATCCATACCTCGACCGAGATCACAGCACTATCAACCACAAAGTTACCAGTAGATGTAAAGCGTTGGGATAGCAGCCACCACCAGAGCCGTCATCAAACACAGGTTCACCAGCGGTGAGAAAATCCGATCAAACAGGATGTAATGCGCCACCGGGAAGCTTACGAATACGCACGCCAATGGAATCCACCACTCTAACAAACGAAAGCCGTATGCTAATGCGCCAATTAATGTCAATGCAGCAAGGTTACCGGCAAACACGACCGTCACTTGGGCGTTTTTGCTGGCTAAGGCTCCGGTACGTTGATCTTCGGGCAGTTTATTCAACTGGCTGGCACTTAAGGCCGCCGACATCGCAACAAAACCGCAGATCAGAAAAACAACTAATGGCGTCACAAATTCACCTGTCTTTTATTATGGGATGAGTGCTTTGCTAAAAGCGTGTGGGCGCGATTGTAGGCCAAAACAACAGTGACCCCAACCACCAAGAAGAATGATACACTATTGCCTTTCAGGATTAAGCGTTGGGTCGGCGATCTATGTGTACGCTGACAGTTCGGTTTGATCCCTCTTTTTGTATTGCATAAACACGCTGGAGAACTCGCCCCCCATGGAGTTTTTGGTCAAAGAGTCCGTTGAAGATTACGCTTTTCTGAACACTGGAAAAGAGCCTGAACTGCTGCAAGAACTGATCGATGGCACCAATGAAAATATGGGTTGGCCACAGAAGCTCTCTGGCCGTTTGGTTGGCCGCACGTTAAAGATGTTAAGTGCCATCCACCAGCCTAAACGCGCGCTTGAAATCGGTATGTTTACTGGATACTCAGCGCTGTCCATCGCCGAAGGTATGCCCGATGATGGCAAGCTGATCTGCTGCGAGACAAACCCGCGCGCCATCGACTACGCGAAAACTTTTTTTGATCGCAGTGAGCACGGGCACAAAATTGATGTCGTGTTTGGTCGTGCGCTCGACACTCTGGATACCCTTGAAGGCCCACTGGACTTTACCTTTATTGATGCCGATAAGCGCAACTACCTAAACTACTGGTTAAAAGTCAAAGAGTTAACCCGCCCTGGCGGTTTGATCATTTTGGATAACGTGCTGTGGTCTGGCAAAGTGCTGCAACCTGAATCCGAAATCGACGATACCCTGGTCGAAACCAATCGAATGATCGCTGAAGACCCAGACGTTGAGAATGTCTTTTTAACGGTACGCGACGGCCTTAACGTGGTTCGTAAAATCCGCTAAGGTGTCGGCACACAACAATTAAGGGAGTCCCTGAGCTCCCTTTTTGATTAGATCATCAGTAACGTTTAGCAACCCGAGCAGTAAGGAGTTTCAGGTTGAAAAAATGGATTTTAGCGGGCCTGAGCATTTTTGTTATCCTTCCAGTCGGTACGTATCTGGCACTGCCTCAAATTGCCAGCCATACCATTGAAGAGTGGCTAACCGACCAAGGGTTTGAAGACACCCAGTTTGAGGTGGAATACCCCACCAATCGATCTTTAACCATCCGCACCTTGCACGCGAGTAAGTCCTCTAAAGATCAAAAAGTCACCTTAAGTGCTGGCCCAATTACACTGGAATACCAGCCAACTCGCTTATTGTTCAGTCGCAAGTTTGACAACATCGCCTTGCAAACGGCGGATCTCACCATCGATCAAACTCAAAAAAACGACAACGCCCAAGAGAGCGCACCGTTTACGTTTGATCTTGCCCTGTTACTCCCGGACTTTTGGATTCAGCACGTCCCTGCAGAACAGATGATGATTGGCCAAGTGAAGACCACACTTAAACAATCAGAATCTGAGCAAATCGACATCACTGGCAACCTACTTTACGAGCAACAAACCCTCACCAGCCGAATACAGGTCACGCTGGCGGATAAAACGAAGCTCTGGGGCGATTTGAGCTTAATGGCGAATAATCGTTTCACTTTTGATTTACTGGATGACGACCAAAATGTACTAAGCGCCGAAGGTCGCGCCATGACCGAAGGGGAGCGCCTTCACTGGGTGCTTAACCACGAAACCAACCTTGCCAAACTGCACGAGCTGCTTTGGAAGTTTCCTAAAACCATGGCCGACAAAGTGCCAGGGTTTACTGGCGCGGTTAAAGGGCGCACAAAAATTAGCGCGCAACAGCATTTAACGGATGACATCAAAGCTTGGCTCGATGACGTATTCATTGAGGACCACAGCCAAATCAACGCGGTTATCCTAAGCCCTACGGACACCATTAAAGTGATCCAACTGGATGGTGAAGTGGATACTCAACTCACCGAAAACAAAGGCCTTAAAGCCAAGTTTGATAAAAACACTCAGTTGACGTTGCTCAACTTAAGTGGCCCTGATTGGAAAACGGAAAAAGTATCGCTAGCCTCACAAGAGCCTTTTGCGATCACCTATTACGATACGCTTAGGATGACCCCGTTTCCGATGACGTTGACACTTGCGCCCATCACGGCCAGTGGCATGGAGATCAAAACGCGGCCTATAGCAATCAAGGTTGAAACCTTGGATATGGTCAAACGTCGCCTAACTGCCAGCTTCGACAGCGAGCAGATCCAGATTAAACACTCTTCGCAGCGCATCCCGGAAATGTCGTTAAAAGGTCTGATCACACTGACCGATGACACGTTGCAAAGCAGCTTTTTTGCAGCGAACCCACCGCTTAATTTGGATATTAGTGGCGACATCGACATCAAACCTGAAACGGATCAGATTAAAGTAAGCTGGTTGTTAAAAGAACTGCCGCTTGAAGAAGCACCCATACGTTATCGAAACTACCTGCCGTTTAAGTGGCCATTGGATTGGAAACTCACGGCCGGACGATATGCGAACAATGGCACCCTGACAATCTGGGGCGGAAAAATCGACGGGAAGATCAATCACGCTGCGCGCGGTGTGAAACTCAACAATGACACCCTGTCTTTGGATAAGATTAAATTTAAGTCCTCGACCTTTATTCGTGATCAGCGAATGGATGATGTGGGCAGTCTTACCATCGAGACGTTAGACACAGGTTACGTGCTCGAGAACATCAAAGCCGAATATCGTGTCGATCAAATTGGCACGGCGGGATCGATCCTGAATGTAAAAGCACTTGGGTTTGATTTCCTAGAGGGTAGCGTCGAAGCCACCCCGTTTATGACAACCCTATCGGACCTGAACCTTCGCACCGACATTCGTTTAAACGAACTTTCTTTGCATGAACTACTCCAACTGGAGAACCAACCGGGTCTTAAAGGCGAAGGTGAACTGAGTGGCACGCTTCCGATTCAGGTTACTCAGGGCAAGATCAGCGTAACAAACGGTGAGCTGGCCGCTAACGCCCCCGGCAATATTCAGTACCTTGCCGACGAAAAGGTGCTGGCTTTAGCAGCAACGAATCAGGGGTTGGACATCGCCTTAAAAGCGCTGTCGAACTTTAATTACGATACGCTTTCGGCTAAGGCCACCTATAAACCGGACGGCAGTTTGTTGCTGAGTACCAAATTAGCAGGACAAAATCCTGACTGGAATAATGGACAACCGGTCAACTTTAGCGTGAATATAGAAGAGAATGTGATTCAACTGATGAAAAGCCTGCGCTTTAGCGACGAGCTCGAAGAGCAATTGAACAAAAAATATAACGCACAGCGATCCCAGTAGTTTTTGAAGGACAGGCCAATGGCAATACGTGATCCAAAACGCACACTAACAACACTGATCTGTGTCACCTTCGCTACGGCTTTAATGGCTGGGTGTTCTCCTAAAGTTCAGGTCGAGGTGCCCAACGAGCCTATAACGATCAACTTGAATGTGAAAATTGAACACGAAATTTTGGTTAAGGTGGATAAAGAGGTCGATACGCTTTTAGAAGAACAAAGCGACCTTTTCTAACCCAAACACGTTTTCGACACAGGTGGTATTTATGAACACAACCAACACTTATACTCTGGCAAAACGCGGTTTAGCTTGGGTGCTTTTTACCGTTTTATCCTTACCGGCATGGGCCATTGATTTAGATTCTGCCAAACAGCAAGGCTTGGTTGGTGAAACCCCAACAGGTTACTTGGCCGCCGTTGCCAACGCACCTTCGGCCGACGTAAAGCAATTGATCAGCTCCATTAATCAACAGCGTAAAGCCGCCTACACCGAAAGCGCCGAAAAAGCAGGCGTTTCAGCGGACGTAGTGGCAAAACGTACCGCACAGCGTCTGTACCAACGCGCACAAAGTGGCGAATATTATCAGCAGCCCGACGGTCGCTGGGTTCAACAACCCTAAATTAGCAACCGTCGAGGTTTTACATGGCTAAACAACAAGATTCCGGTTTTTTCACCTACCGCACACTGCACTTTTTAGGGTTTGTTTTAAGCACATCGGCGGTGGCCATTGCCGCGACCGTTTATGAAAGCACGTTAAGTGATATTGAGTGTGCCGCCTGCACCACAGTGCGCCTTATGCTGCTGTTAATAGCCGCTATTCACTTTTTAGCGTGGTTGATTAACCCGTGGAAAGGTTTGCAACGTTTCTTTGGCATCCTGTTAAGCATCGGGTCGGTCATCGGCTTGGTGGTCACTGGGCGATACCTTTGGGTCTCCCCCGATTCTGTGAGTGCCGATAGTGAGTGTTCGTTAGTTCAAGACAATGCGTTTGGGTTTTTACCCAACCAACTGATCGAATTTTTTCAAACCCAATCAGACTGTCTCAACCAATCGTCATCAGTTTCAGGTATTTCTTTGGACATTGCGGCGTTGATCCTTTTAGTGGTGTTAGCCGTAATACACTGGCGTATTCTGACGAGAAACCCTCGGCAGCGCGTTTCACTGTTCTAATTGTGATTCATCACTTCAAAAAGGAATCGGTATGTCCAAAGTTTCGCTTAAAGCGCTGTTGTATTCTGGGCTCGTCTCTTCTGGTTTGATGGGGGCTTCTGCACCAGCCTTGGCAGCAGACCCTTGGACCTTTAACGCCTATTTCGAAAACGATCTCTTTGGAGGCACCGATGATAACTACACCAACGGTGTACGTTTTTCATGGGTGTCGCCCAACCTTGATAACTACAACGACGATGAGCGCCTCCCATTGTGGTTACGCAGGATTAATGCTCAGTTCACGCCGCTCTATCCTGTTCCAGAGAGTTACTCTGATCAGGTGATGCGCAAACTGATCTTTACCGTCGGTCAAGAGATGTACACACCCGAGGATAAAGAGCGTAAAACGGTAGCCCCTGATGATCGCCCATATGCTGGCTGGTTGTATTTTGGCTTTGGCTACCACGCCAGAACCAACAACCAAATGAACTCAGTAGAAGTGAACCTCGGTATCGTAGGTCCACACTCGTACGCACACGAGACACAGGACTTCATCCACGAATTACGTAACATCGACACCTTCGCGGGTTGGGACAACCAGCTGGACGACGAGTTGGGTGTGCAAGTGATCTTTGAGCGCAAAGACCGCGTCTTAGCCAACTTTTACACCCCATCTCTGCAATACGATGTCATTACTCACTACGGCGGCAGTTTGGGTAATGTTCAAACCTACGCCAACGCCGGTGTCGAATACCGTTTAGGTTGGAGCCTACCGGATGATTTTGGTACCTCTTCATTGCGACCAGGCGGCGATAACAGCGCTCCCGGTAACCGCGACCCACGCTTAAAATACAAAGCGCGCGGCTTCCACGGGTTTGTATCCTTAGACGCCAGAGCCGTCGCACACAACATCTTTTTGGATGGCAACACCTTTTCCGATAGCCACTCGGTCGACAAAGAGTACTTTGTTGCCGATGCCGCATTTGGTTTTGCTTGGGTATATGACCGCTGGAAAGTCTCTTACGCCCATGTGTATCGAACCAAAGAGTTTCGTATTCAAGAGAAAGCTCAAAAATACGGATCCATCAGCGTTTCCTATTCCTACTGAGGGCGTATAAACGCCCTTTTATCTACGACTAAAGAGGAAACCTAAGTTTCCTATAGGAAATTTTTTACGTTCAAACGTACATTCAGAGAGTCAGTTACGGTATTATTGTCGGCAATTAGTATCCTTAGAACTCACCGTTCTGGGTTTTTATACTCACTCAGGATTTCATAGCATGACCGATACCTTTCGCTCTTTGTCTGATCTGCAGAACTCATCCGATTTTCTAAGCCGCCACATTGGCCCATCCGCCGACGAGCGTGATGCCATGTTGTCAGAGCTTGGTGTAAACACACTTGATGATCTGATCAAAGAAACGGTTCCTGGTAGCATCCAGATTGAATCGCCCATTGGTTTAGACAAACCATGCACAGAGCAGGAAGCGCTGGGTTACCTTAAAGCGGTTGCGCAAAAAAATACGATCAATCGATCTTTGATCGGTATGGGTTACACCGACACCATCACACCTAATGTGATTCTGCGTAATGTGTTGGAAAACCCAGGCTGGTACACGGCTTATACTCCCTACCAACCCGAAGTTTCTCAAGGTCGTCTAGAAGCCATTCTTAACTATCAGCAGATGGTACTGGACCTAACCGGCTTGGATCTGGCCAACGCCTCTTTGCTGGATGAAGCAACAGCGGCCGCCGAAGCCATGACCTTGTGTAAGCGTATGGCAAAAGCCAAGCGCAGCAACACGTTTTTGGTGGATGAGCACCTGCACCCTCAGAACATTGACGTTATCCGCACCCGCGCAGAGCCTCTGGGTTACGACGTAATTGTCGGTGATGTTACAGCGCTTTTAGATCAGCACGAGCCGTTCGGCGTTGTTGTTCAATACCCAGGCACTCACGGTCATGTTAAAGACCTCACCGCCTTAATTGAAAGAACCCACGAGAAAAAAGCCCTCTTCTGTGCCGCTGCAGACATCATGAGCTTAGTGATGCTCAAATCCCCAGGCGAGATGGGTGCCGATGTAGTCTTCGGTTCGGCTCAGCGCTTTGGTGTACCGATGGGTTACGGCGGCCCACACGCGGCCTTTTTTGCCACCCGTGACGCTTACAAGCGCTCGGTGCCGGGTCGTATCATCGGCGTATCGATTGATACACGCGGTAACAAAGCCCTGCGTATGGCGATGCAAACCCGCGAACAGCACATCCGCCGTGAAAAAGCGACGTCTAACATCTGTACGGCACAGGTATTGCTCGCCAACATGGCTGGCTTTTACGCGGTTTATCATGGTCCTAATGGCCTAAAAACCATTGCACAGCGCATCCACCGCTACACCGACATCGTTGCAAATGCGCTTAAACAAAAAGGGATCGAAACCGTCAATGATACTTGGTTCGATACGTTAACCATCGAGCTTGGTAACGATCGCGATCTTGTCTACGAGCGCCTGGTGGCCATGGGCATCAACACCCGTAAAGTGGCTGATAGCCAATTGGGCATGACGTTTGATGAGCGCAGCGACAACGCCTTGGTCAATGCCATCTTCACGGGCCTCTTTGGTGAAGATCATAACCTCAGCATTGAAGCGCTGGACTCCGACCTGGCTAGTATCCCTACCGCGTGCGTCCGTGAGTCCGCCATCCTGACCCACCCTGTCTTTAACAGCTATCACAGCGAAACCGAAATGCTTCGCTACCTGAAACAGCTGGAAAACAAAGACGTATCGTTAGCGCACAGCATGATCGCGTTGGGTTCGTGCACCATGAAACTCAACGCAACAGCTGAGATGATCCCGGTCACCTGGCCAGAATTTGCGAACCTTCACCCGTTTGCGCCACTTGAACAAGCGGCTGGATATCAGCAAATGATTACCGAGCTTGAAGAGATGCTAAAAGCCATCACAGGCTTCGATGCTATCTGCATGCAGCCAAACTCGGGTGCACAAGGTGAATATGCAGGCCTTTTGGCGATCCGCAACTATCACTTTAGCCGTGGTGATCATCACCGTAACGTTTGCTTGATCCCTTCATCGGCTCACGGCACCAACCCTGCATCTGCCGCCCTTGCGGATATGAAAGTGATCGTGGTTGCGTGCGATGAGAAAGGCAACGTCGACATTGACGATCTTAAAGCCAAAGCCCTTGAGCACAAAGATGATCTCAGCTGCTTGATGATCACCTACCCATCCACACACGGTGTGTATGAAGAAGGCATCCGCGAGATCTGTCAGATTGTTCACGATCACGGAGGTCAAGTGTACATGGACGGCGCGAACCTAAACGCGCAAGTGGGCATCTCTCAACCGGCCGAGATCGGTGCAGACGTCTCCCACATGAACCTGCACAAAACCTTCTGTATCCCGCACGGTGGCGGCGGTCCTGGCATGGGTCCTATCGGTGTTAAGGCGCACTTGGCACCATTTGTGGCAAACCATGCTGTGCAGACGATTACTGGCCCTAACCCGGAAAACGGCGCGGTCTCCGCCGCACCTTGGGGCAGCGCGAGCATCCTGCCCATCTCTTGGATGTACATCAAAATGATGGGCGGCGAAGGTCAACGTTTGGCGACCGAATACGCGATCTTGAACGCCAACTACTTGGCGAAGCGTTTGGCCGAGTTTTACCCAGTGCTTTACACGGGCCGAAACGATCGTGTTGCGCACGAGTGCATCATTGATATTCGTCCGCTGAAAGACGCATCGGGTATCTCCGAAGAGGACGTTGCAAAGCGCTTGATGGATTTTGGCTTCCACGCCCCAACCATGTCCTTCCCGGTACCTGGCACACTGATGATCGAGCCAACAGAGTCCGAATCCAAAGCGGAGCTGGATCGCTTCATTGAAGCGATGGCGACCATTCGTTCCGAGATTGCACAAGTGGAACACGGCGAGTTAGACGCGGAGAACAACCCGCTGAAACACGCTCCGCACACCATGGTGGACTTGATGGATGCCGACTGGAACCGTCCTTACACACGCGAACAGGCCGCTTTCCCTACCGCTTATGTAAAAGCGTCCAAAGTGTGGCCAACGGTTAACCGTATCGACAACGTGTACGGCGATCGAAACCTGTTCTGCTCTTGTGTACCTATGGATGCGTACCAAGAAGATTAATGCTTATGGACACCCCATGCTGAAAAGCATTGGGCCCTAGATGCAAAAGCCGTCGTAATGACGGCTTTTTCGTTTGTGGTAGAAGCTGATTACCAACGTGTTGCAAAGGTGGCCAACACCGTACGCCCTCGTGCTCGGTAGCAGTAACCCGAATCACACATGATGTAGCGCTCATCCGTTAGGTTATTGGCGTTAATCTGAACCGATGCGCCCGGCAAGTAATCGTCTAACTCATACCCCCAAGCGGCATCGTACAAGGTGTAGGCATCGTTTTTTTGGCTGTTATCCGAATTGCCAAACGAGCTGCCCATGTAGCGTGCGCCTAAGCCCACGGTCATATGGCGTGCAACATCCACATCCGCCCATACGGAGAGCAAATGCTTGGGTTTACCAATGGCCCACTTTCCTTGGTTCCCATCGTTGCTTTTCGTTACTTTCACATCCTGAAGCGTGTATGCGCCTTTGAATCTAAGCGCTTCGCTCGGCTCCCACTGCACCTCAAGCTCGACACCTTTGGATCGCTGCTCACCGGTTTGAATCTGAAAACCGGTATGGTCAGGGTCGGCCGTCAGTACATTACTTTGGGTAATATCATAAGCGCTCAGGGTCACCAAGGTATTGGTCGCTTCCGGCTTATATTTGATACCCAGCTCCCATTGCTCGGTTTCAGCTGGACTAAAATCATCACCCGCATAGTTTTGCCCAAGCTGCACACTGAACCCGGTTGAGTAAGAGGCGTACGGTGACCACTCCTCTGTTAGCGCATACAGCACCCCTAAATTAACACTGGTGGCCCTGTGGTCCTGACGCTCGGTTGTTCCGGTTAAGCGCTCTGTGTTTCGGGTTGAGGCTCTGTCATGACGAACACCCGCTGAGATATGAAGCTGATCTAACTGAATGCGGTCGGATAGATACAAGCCTATTTGATCCATTCGCTTATCTGGAGAGCTAAGCGCCGTCGTCGGCTGTCCAATCGCTTGGGAATAATCCGGATTGGATAAACTGATATCAGGGGCATCACCGGTCATATACTGGATATCCGCCTTCATCCACAGATAGTCCATGCCCAAAGACACTTCGTGCGTTAACCAAGATTGATCAAATTTCGCACTTAACCCTGTATCGACAATAAAGGTGTTCATTTGCTCGTACACGCCAACGCTGTATCGAGACAACGATGTTGTCGTCGATGAGATCGAGTCTGTAGCGTCTACATATTGGTTCTCGGTATCTAAGTAACCGTACCGCGCTCGTTGATGCAAAGACCAGGTATCATTTAAGGCAAGATCCAGCTGATAGCCGATTTGATACTGCTGCTGATCCAACCCATCAAACGCCTTATCACCCGCCCAAAAATCACTGAGGGTTCCATCGGCGTTATCGGCGGTGCGAGGTGAGGCCGAGGTCTCGAAGCGATGAATTTGCGCGTAAACAGTGACATTCGTATCGTCATTAGGAGCCCACAACCAAGAGGGCGCTAAATAAACGCTGTCGTTGTTGATGCCAATCATATTGGAATTGGATTCACGAACTAAGCCCACAAAACGAACGTATTGATTCTCTTGCCCTGTTACCTGATCATTCGCATCCATTGCCAACTGATAGTGATCATCGAGCCCCACTTGTGCACTCACTTCATGGAACGGCGTTTCGTTGGCCCATTTGCTGGTGCGGTTGATCGCCCCGCCGGGTGCCATTTGTCCAAACTCGATGGAGCTTGGCCCCTTTAACACTTCCACTCGTTCAAGTGCATAAGGCTCCGTATGGAAAGACGCTAACCAACCGGAGTTCATCTGTTTAAGACCATCAAGGTAGTCAGCATTCACGGTAGAGCTAAAACCACGAACACTGATCTGGTCAAACCGTGGGTCCATGCCATAGGCCGAGACCTGCACACCCGGTGTGTAGCTTAAAACCTCCTCGATATTGGTGGCCGCACGCTTAGTGATCTCTTTCTCTGTGATCACGGAAACCGACTTAGGCGCTGTCATTAAGTCCGTTGCTGTATTACCTAAACTCAAAATACGCGATGGGGCGACGCCGTTCCGATCATCAAAGGTACGCTGCCCACGCGGGTTCAGCGTGTTGTCCTCGACCGATATCGGCAGCAAGTTCTCACCTTCGGAATTAAGGATCTTATCAATTCGATATTGGCGCTCACCGGTTTTGACCAACACGAGGCCATGCGGGGCCACCCACTGACGAACCTGCTGTTCAAAACCGACCGAACCTTTAAGCGCAGGTACACGACCTGATTGGATGGCAGTAAATACGATCTTCACATCCGCCTGCTGAGCCAACCGAAGAATGGCTTGCTCAATGGACGAAGCAGGTACCTTGGCGTTGACCTGAATATCGGCAACGGCGGCCTCGACCACCAGCATAAGACTAGAGGCCAGCATCATGGCTGGAAAAACACGGGGAAATAGAGGGTTGTGCATGCTGAAATGATCTCTGATGTTTCGACTGATAATGCATAGCCGAAGAGATCCAACAAAAGTGACACACTAACCTCGTTTTACGTAAGAAAAATATCGGCCCACACGATAAACCCGAATGGGGAACGCTTGTTCAAGTTGACTCAGGACTTCCTGTGTTTGATAAAAATCAAAGACGCCATACACCTTGAGCGTTGCTATTTCCGATGAATATTCGATCCAATGGGACTGATATCGGCTGAGTTCTTCCAATACGCGCTTCATTGGCCAGCCATCGACTACCCAATGCCGCTGCACCCAATCAACCGCTTCGACCTGCCCTGTGTGAACGTCTATTTGATGGGTGATGTGACTGACGTGCCCAGAATCGCCTGCGGCTAACTCAACGGTGTCAGCCTGCTTGGCACTCAGCCTAACACGCCCTTCCACAACCTTGACGCTGGATTGATGGGGCATTGAGGGGGTATTACTGCTCACCGAAAATACGGTACCCATCGGCTCCGCCGTTAAGCTTTCGGTTTCGACCCGAATAGGGTTGTGCATTACGCTGGGCTCAGATTGGATGAACACATCCCCATGATGCAGATAAACTCGGTGGGTTTGGTGTTCAAAGCGCAAAGAGATACGTGTTTGGGCATTTAATACCAAGGTTAAACCGCGCTCTAGCTCCAGCGTTTTTTGATCCCCACCCGCAGTCGATACATATTGGCTGCGCTGATAGTGGATGCCCACAGCGGCACCTGCCCCAAGAAGGGCCACCACCGATAGAAACCGACGTCGTGAGTTTGGCTTAGCCCGATACGCTTTTTGTCGAACGGGGCTGGGTAAGCGCTCCAACTTACCCACCAGCAACTGTACATGTGACCAAGCGCGTTGGTGTTCAGTCGAAGAGGCCAACCAATGCTCTAACCCTTCCTGTTCGGCTTGCGTTAGTGGTCGCTCATTGGCCTTCATGGCCCACTCGACCGCTTGATCGCAAATGCGCTTATCCATCACTGCGACCCATCTAACATGTGCTGATAGAGCAGATGACTCATGGCCGCTTTTACGTAGCGTTTTGCGGTCCGCTCAGAAATGGCTAAGTCCTCGGCAATCTGAGCGTACGGCATTTGGCGAAACTGATACAACACAAACGCTTGGCGCTGCTCAAACGCCAATCCGGCCAACGCATGATCAATCGTTTTGAGGGTTCGCAGAAGTTCGAGATCCAGATCAGGGGCATCATTGGACACATCACTGATCGACAACGATTCAAGATACGCCGTTTCCAGAGATTGCTTACGGAAACTGTCGACCAATAAGCCGTGAGCGATGGTTTTCAAGTAGGCTTTCGGGTTCTCGACCTCACTGCTAGCCCCCGTTGCGCTTCGTTGTAAAAGTCGAAGATAGGTATCATGGGAGAGGTCTTCGGCTAAAGCGCGACAACCGGAGCGCTGATACAACCACCCTCTTAACCAAGCCGTGTGCAGCTTATACCACTGTGAAATAATCTGATATTTCGCCGCAAGCGAGGCAACCATCCGAACAACCACTCATGAATGATAATAATTATTATTAATATTCAATCATACACCTTGTTCGGATGACAAGTAGTAGAGCTTAGGACACTTTGGATTTTAACCGGCCCACTCTTTGGGAAATCAAGCCATACGTTGTTCCATTTAACGCCGGACGAATATCGATCAAATCTCACACACAAATGACGCTTCTGTTAATATATGTCGCTCAATTAACACGAAAGGGATTTTTGTGTGATGTTTAATGCCGTCCGACTGTTTCAACACCTTGCTGCTAAAAGCACGGTACTTCTCTTTACTCTGCTGTTGGCCATGAACGCCATCGCCCAAGAGGCGATCACCCGTTTTGATACCACTATTGATGTTCGCCCCTCGGGGGATCTGATCATAGAAGAAAAGATCCGCTTCCAAGCCGAAGGGGATAAAATCCAGCGTGGTATGTATCGGGATATCCCAACGTTTCATGGATTCAGCGATGGAGCGCCGTTTCGGGTCGAGTTTGAGATGATCTTCGCAGAGCGTGATGGAGGTAGCGAGTCTTACCGCATTGAAAACCTGCTCAACGGAAAGCGCATTTACTTAGGCCAGCGCGATTATTTTCTTCCCTTTGGCGAACACGAATACACCCTTAAATACCGGATGAAGCGACATATCCAGTTTTACACGGACCGGGATGAGTTGTTTTTTAATGGCATTGGCCATGGCTTTGCGTTTCCCATTGAATCGGGCAGCGTAACGGTTAACTTACCCAGCAACACCCCAGATATTTTAGATACAACCGTCTACACAGGCCCCAAAGGAGCGCGCGGGCAGGATGCCAACATTACGGTTTTAAGCCACAACCAAGCACGTTTTGATCTAACCCGCTCTCTCGCCCCAAACGAGGGGATGAGTATTGTCATTGCTTGGCCAAAGGGGGTTGTATACGAACCCACGTTTACCGATCAGCTGAATTGGTATCTGCACGATAATGTCGAGTCTTTGGTGGGTGGCGTGTTCTTACTCATCACCTTTATCTTCTTGCTGACCTGCTGGATTAAGGTGGGCAGGAACGCAAAAATGCCTGCCGTAATTGCTCGATATAAGCCGCCTAGGGACCTATCCCCTGCAGCATGCGACTTTATTTTGAATCAAAACCTGTCGGATCGGGGCTTTGCAGGCTTGCTAACCGGAATGATCGTTAAGGACTATCTCACGATGGTAACCCAGCCGATCAGCAAAGCGTTTACCCTGACCCGTGTGGCACCAAAAAATAAAGCGCTGGATCCTTTTGAAAAAGTGGTAGCGAATCAACTTTTCAAGAAAGTGGGTAGTCAACAAGCCTTTGGCTATGTGTCCAACCCCAAGGTCGGCACCGCACAACGAAAGCTTACCCAAAAACTTAAGAAGGAGTACGGGCATTTAAACGATGCCAGCCACTCGGCCTACGCTTGGTTTGGTTTAATCATCGGCCTGCTGGGCTTTGGGTGCTTTGTTTTGATGAAGCCAAGCCAGAACTATTTTGGTATCGCAGCGCTTGCATTGATCTTGGGTGGTCTCTTTTGGGGTTCCGTTTTTACTCTGATAGAAAGCCTTTTCAAACTGCGGTTTTTTAAACTGATCGGGAGCCTGCTTTTTGCCGGAGCAACCGGTGCCATGATCTATTTTCTGCTGATTACTGGCATCGAAAAGCTGGCCTTTACACAAGTTGCTTCTGGTGTTTATCTATTTCTTTTGGTGATGATCGTATTGGGGTTTGGGTACATTCTAAGCGCGCCAACGGAGGAATCCCTCACAATTCAAAGTGAGATTTTGGGTCTTAAACTCTATTTAAGCTTGGCCGAACAAGAGCGTCTGGATTTTTTCAACCCACCCGAGATGACACCTGAACACTTTGAAAGCCTACTGCCTTATGCCATCGCCTTAGGCGTTGAAACCCAATGGGGAGAGCACTTTAGGGCACAGCTTGCGCACATCGACACCCGAGAGATCGACTATAACCATCGTTTTTCAGAGCGTTTTGGCATCAGCGATCCATGCGATACGCATCACATCGGGGACAGCATGAAAGGCGGAATATCCGCAACCGTGGCCGCTACGGCAGCGATGGCCAGCACAGCGGCCGCCAGTTATTCATCATCGGAGCGCTCTTCAAGGTCTTCATCCAGCACCTCGTCAAGCAGCTCTTCGGACAGCGGATTCAGCAGCAGCTCCTCATCCGGTGATGGCGGTGGCGGTGGGGGCGGCGGTGGCTGGTAACCATATGAACGCGCTCACTCGCCAAATCACTGATCACAATAATAGGGCTTTACGATGCGCCTAAAAACGATCCACCTTTGTTTCATCGGTTTTCTGATGATGTTCAGTGCCTTGTCCGGTGCTGATGAGCGCATTACGCATTATCAAACGGACATTACCGTTGAGCGTAATGGCGACCTTTTGATTTCAGAAACCATTACAGCCGATGTCGAAGGCAAAGAGATCAAGCGCGGCATCTATCGAGACATACCGACCCAATACGGCTCGAACCACTTTGTGGGGTTTGAGCTGCTTTCGGTCGAGCGAGATGGTCAAAGCGAGTCATATCACACCGAACAGCGTCGAAATGGCATCCGTATCTACACGGGTAAACGGGATGTCCTCTTACCGGTGGGTGAGTACCGCTTTACCCTTCGATATCGAATGAGTCGTATGATCGCGTTTAAAGACAACCGTGACGAGTTGTTCTTTAATGCCATAGGCCATGGTTTTATCTTTCCGATCGATTCTGCTGATGCCTTCATCACCCTGCCTAAAGGCACCCCCATCTTAGACACCAATGTGTTTACAGGGCCACAGGGCAGCAAAGCACAAGACGCAACGATCACGACGTTAAGTGATGGGCAGGTTAAATACACACTCACCTCCCCTTTATCGCCTAATGAGGGCATGAGTGTCGCTATCGCTTGGCCTAAGGGGGTTGTGACGGAACCTGAACCCTCGCCGCTTGATACTCAGGAAACATCGAACGATTCATATATAAGCATTTATTTTCCACCCTACACCCCAAAGTTGATCGCACTATTCGGTACTCTTTTCTTACTGATGTATCTACTATGGGCATGGAAGAAGGTAGGTAAAGATCCTAGAAAAAATGCTATTTTTGCACGCTTCACACCACCTGAAAATTTGTCGCCAGCCGCCTGTAATTACATCTATTATCGAGGCTTCAGACCTGAATCGATCTCTGTGGCGCTGATTAATTTAGTAATTAAAGGCTATTTTGATCTCACAAACCCAAGTAGAAGATCGTATGTGTTTACACGGACATCAAAAGAGATCAATGCATCTGAGATTTCTCAAGGAGAATCAACTCTTCTAGCAGCCACCGCTGATACTGGCAGTTCTTTGGACTTTAATGGAAAATACCAACCCGCTATTCGCTCACTCCGAGGTCGCTTCGCTAGAGCGTTGAAGATGGAGCACGGGAAAAGTAATTATAAACTGAACCGTACCTACTACTATTTTAGCTTTCCATTCTTAATCATCACTCTTCTCGGCATGTACCTTACGCATCATAATTTGGATGAGGTATTGATAGGCACTGTAACCGCTGCTATCTGTGCCTGTATCATTTTATTCATCAGCACAATCGCTCAAAAACTCAGTCAGATCCTAAAGCTGCGTGGATGGAAAAAGTGGTTGAGCATCGTTCAGGTCTTTGCTCCCATCGGATTCATCATCTTTTTTCTAGATATTAAGTTCGATAGCATTCGCTCTTTTGATATGGATGACTACCCATTGTTCACGAGCCTAGAAATCATGATGTACCCCCTCTTCGTGTCTGTGGCCTTGACTCTAATGCTCGTGTTCAAGTGGCTACTAGAGTCACCGACCGTAGCTGGTCAGCGTCTGATGGAGCAAATTGAGGGTTTTAAACTGTATCTAGGTATCGCAGAACAAGACAGACTCAACTTCCAGCACCCTCCGGAAATAACACCGGAACTGTTTGAAGCCTACTTGCCGTATGCGATCGCTTTGAATGTTGAAAATGAATGGGGGGATCAATACGCTTCGCACATTCAACATACGACATACGCTCATGCACCCAAAAATGATTTTACATCTCGTTTAGATCATATCGCAGGCTCCGGAAGCCTTGGATTAGCATTAGTCTCAGGTCTATCCAGCAGCATTGCGTCCGCTTCTAGACCGCCTTCGTCTAAATCATCACGAAGCGGTGGCTTTAGCCGTAGCTCCTCCTCGGGTGGTGGGGGCGGCGGTGGAGGCGGCGGTGGCTGGTAATCCCAGCAACCATGCCCTATCCTTTCACTTTCGACAGACATCTACATAAGGACATCTTGTGACGACACTGATTGTTATTCTGGCTGTAATTGCGGTTGTCGTATTTTATGGCATCGCCATCTACAACTCTTTGGTCGATAAACGCGCACGCTGTGAAGAAGCGTGGAGCGGGATCGAAGTTCAACTGAAACGACGCCATAACCTGATCCCTAACTTAGTCGAGACGGTCAAAGGCTACGCATCCCATGAGAGCGAAACCCTTGAGAACGTGATCAAAGCCCGCAACTCGGCTATTGCAGCGGATAGCAATAACCCAGCCGAAACCGCCGCAACGGAAGGTATTTTAACCGGCGCTTTACGCCAGATCTTTGCACTCTCTGAGGCGTATCCGGACCTTAAAGCCAACACTAACTTTTTAGACCTCCAAGAGCAGCTGCAAGCCTTGGAAGATGAAATCCAAATGGCCCGCCGCTTTTATAACGGCTCGGCCCGTGACTACAACGTTTTAGTGGACAGCTTCCCCAGCAATTTAATTGCCGGTAAATTCCAATTTGAGAAACGCGACTACTTTGAGCTTGACCCAGCCGAAGCTGCCGAAGTGCGTAAGGTTCCAAAAGTCTCGTTTTAAACGAGACTTGTTAACGCCCAGCCTGAGAGCCTCTCAGGCTTTCTCCCTTTGCTCTGCCCCATATCAGTCCGATAACAGGTATAATGCTCTTTTTGATTATCTGAGCTTATTTCTGTGTCTTCTAAAAAGCCCCTTAATCGACGCTTTACGATCGCCCCCATGATGGCTTGGACCGATCGCCACTGTCGTCAATTTCATCGAACCCTCAGTGAACATGCGGTTGTTTATACCGAAATGGTGACAACAGGCGCCCTGATTTACGGTGATAAAGATCGTTATCTCACCTATAACGAAGGGGAACACCCGGTTGCGCTTCAGTTAGGCGGAAGCGTGCCGAGTGAATTGGCTCAATGCGCCAAAATGGCCGAAGAGTATGGCTATGACGAGGTCAACCTAAACGTCGGCTGCCCCAGTGATCGTGTGCAAAATAACATGATTGGCGCCTGCTTGATGGGCCATCCTGAGCTGGTTCGAGACTGCTTAAAAGCGATGCAAGATACGGTGTCTATTCCGATAACGGTCAAACATCGACTCGGAATTGATGAGTTAGACAGCGATGAGTTATTGCATCAATTTATTGATACGGTTCAAACCTCTGGCTGCACTACTTTTATCGTACACGCACGTAAGGCAATCCTTCAGGGATTAAGCCCTAAAGAGAACCGTGATGTCCCCCCTCTTCAATACGACCGAGTGTATCGCGTTAAAGAGGCCTTCCCGCACCTAGAGGTTTTGATCAATGGCGGTATCAAAACGTTGGATGAGTGTGATGCCCACCTTCAGCATCTAGATGGCGTAATGATTGGGCGAGAGGCCTACCATAATCCGTATCTTTTAGCGGACGTTGACCAACGACTGTATGGCACCAAAACGGACATCAAAAGCCGGGCGCAGGTCATGGAAGAATATTTCCCTTACATTGAAGACCAACTGGCTAAAGGTGTCTCCCTTAACCATATAACCAAACATATTTTAGGCTTATTTCATGGCATGCGCGGCGGAAAGCAATTTAGACGCGTATTAAGTGAAGAAGCCTACAAACCTGACGCTGGCATCGACGTTTTGAAACAAGCGCTTGCCAAAGTACACTGATATGACTTTCTGTTTATAAGCTAAGGAGCTGTCTCGAAATGGACTCTCAACTGGATCAACTCAAAGCAATGACCACGGTTGTGGCCGACACTGGTGACATTGATGCAATTCGACAGTTTACCCCCGTCGATGCGACCACCAACCCCTCTTTGCTACTGAAGGCTGCAAGCTTACCAGCCTATCAACACCTCCTAAAAGAAGCCAAGCAATGGGCGGTTGAGCAATCCAACGAAACAGCCGAGCAATTGAGCTTAACAGCCCAAAAACTCAGCGTGGCGATCGGTTGCAAGATTTTAAACATTATTCCGGGGCGCATCTCGACCGAAGTGGACGCACGGCTTTCGTTTGATACCCAAGCCACGTTAGAGCAAGCGCGCAACTTGATTGCACTGTACCAAGCAGCGGGCGTAAGCAAAGACCGAGTTCTGATTAAAATTGCTTCGACGTGGGAAGGCATCCAAGCGGCCCGAGCGCTCGAACAGGAAGGGATCAACACCAACCTCACCCTGCTCTTTAGCTTTGCCCAAGCAGCCGCATGTGCCGATGCTGGCGCTTACCTGATTTCGCCGTTTGTGGGTCGAATTTTAGATTGGCACAAAGCCGCTGACCCAAGCCAAGACTTTGAAGGCGAAAACGATCCGGGCGTTCAGTCTGTTACCCGTATATATAATTTCTACAAAGCGAATGGCTACAAGACCATTGTTATGGGTGCAAGCTTTCGAAACACATCGGAAATTGCATGCCTTGCCGGTTGCGACCGCTTAACCATTAGCCCACAACTGATGCAAACACTGGCTGAAACCTACGAGCCATTACCTCAAAAACTGGACGCAACAAAGGCGTCATCAACAGATGAGATTCCAGCGCCGGATGAAGCTACCTTCCGATGGATGATGAACGAGGATGCGATGGCCACAGAAAAGTTGGCCGAAGGTATTCGCAACTTTGCAAAAGACCAAGTGAAGTTAGAAGCCTTGCTGGCTGAGATTTAAAAACGAGGGTTATGACCTGAAAAAGCAAAGGGCCCTTATGTTTGCATCCTGCAGTAAGAGCCCTTCTTCCACTTCCTTGTAGTGTATCAATCATCCTGATTGATCTGTCCGAAGCTTAAGCCTTCCTTGAAAATCCGTTTCAAAGCACTTCCCTGTTAGCCCCGCCGACAAAGAGTATTCTACGGATTACGAGTCCGTTTTATATAGGAAAAATTCCTATTCTCATTTACAAGCGAACTTTTTGTTGTACAACGGAAACACTTCTATGCACAGGCATAAGAGGCAAGATAGATATAGATAATGATGTAATTGCGACAAGAGAAATGAATGTAGATTGAGAGGTAGAGCTGAGCGATAACCGGGAGAAAAGCAAAGGGCCCAGCTGTGCATCCTGCGTTAGGGCCCTTCTATCTACTTCCATGTAGGCCATCGGAAATCCTTACCGATGAGTCCGAGACGTTGATCCTTCCTTGCAAGATCCGTTTGAGAGCACTTCCGTGTTCGTCCCGCTGACCATGTGTATTTTACGGATTTCACTCAGTCTGCCTATAGGAAAAAGTCCTATTTTCCTGACTTTGATTTCAAAAAAACGAGGCCCTAAAAAACGTTGGTGCCAATCGGCTGGCGATACAAAAAAGCTATATAAGAAGATAATACAAAAACGAATAACCGCACTTAGGATAAAGGCTATATGGAAATCAAAAGTGAGATAAAAGATAGGCTAGAAAAGACAAAGGGCTCTTACCGCATCCGTTGCATTTAGAGCCCTTCTTTCTACTTCCGTGTAGATCATTAATCATCCTGATTAACGTGTCCGAGGCGATCTGATCATCCTTGCCAAATCCTTTTGGTTAAACTTCCGTGTTCGCCCCGCTGACAATGTGTATTCTACGGATTTCGCTAAGCCTGCCTATAGGAAAAAGTCCTATTCTTGACTCAATTATCAAATAAATAAAATGGGTAAAGGGATGTAGATCTGAGAAAAAAAGAGAAGGGGTAAAACGCAAAAAAGGCTCTTAATGCGTCCTGCAATAGAGCCTTCTTAATCAAGTTCCGTATGATGCACTTAACATCCTGCTAAGTGTGTCCGAGACATTTATTCAATCCTTGCAAACTCCGTTTGATGACACTTCCGTGTTTGCCTCGCTGACCGTTTTTATTCTACGGAACTCAGAAATAAGAGATATAGGAAAAATTCCTATTTTTCTTCAAGTGCTGAAATTAAGCTACTAAAAGCATCATGATTTGCTTGGTTAAGTGACATCAAAACCTTATGTGCATTGATGATGCGCTCTTGAGTGGCATCGAGAGATTCTTGCACCATAGGGATCTCACGAAGCTCCATCACCGTTTCAGGCAGGCTGTCTAATATCACGAAGATTCGATCAAACCCCATACTCATTAGCATACGAGTGACATCTTCATGTGTGCTAACAAGGACGGGCGGTGCTAAGTTGCGCTCTTTAGCGCGAATGGCAATTTTAGCGATCAAGCCAAGCGTTGTACTGTCTAAAAACTCAGCGTCCGTTAAATCGACGAGCAAGTGCTCACACTGATGCTGCGACAGGATAGTTTCGAGGTGCTGGTCAAGCGCACTGCATAAAGTTAAGCGCACTTCACCGACAAATTTGATGACGTAGTGTCCATCTAGCATCGTATAGAAGATGGACCCTTGGTCGTGTCCCATTACTGAGCTCTCGCTATGGTCATGATCGTGATATCGTCAGGCAGATCATTCTGGCCTGGAAAAGCATCATCGTCATCAAAAGCGTGATGTTCCATAACAAACGCTTCTAACTCTTCAAGCGCAACTGCATGCTCGGTCACCCAGCTTAACAGCGCAGTCTCTTTATCAAGGATACTCTTTTGGGGGAGCAATTCTAGAACACCATCTGAGCAAAGTGTTAATGAAAAATCATCAACCAAAGGCAGCGAGATTTCTTCAAAATCACTCTCGATCATCAAACCAACCGGCAAACCCCGCCCTTCCAAATAACGCGTTTCACCACCCTGCTTAATAATCGGCATAGGATGGTGGCCTGCAACGGAGTAGGTTAAGGTATTTTTTTGACTATCGATCAGACCACAGAAGATGGTCAAATGTTTATCCAAAGACATACGACAGATGTCACTGTTCATTCGACGCAAGGTTTTGGCAGGCGAAAGAATATCGTGGCTGGAGTTACGGCGATGATTACGCAATAAGCGGAAGGTGAGGTTTTTAAGCAACACCGTAATCAACGCTGAGGATGTACCGTGCCCCGATACATCCGCCAAATAGAAGAGTGTTTTATCGGGCTCAACTTGGATGACATCCACAAAGTCCCCACTGGCAATCAGCGAAGGCGTCAAAGAGTAATCGTACTGGTAACCGTCAATCAGTTGTTCAGGCGTTGGCAATATGCGCTGTTGAAGCTGATAAGCCGCCTCTTGATCATCACGTAATTCACACAGTGTTTTTTCAAGATGCTGACGGTAGGTCTGCCCCTGACTTAACAAATGACATCGATCCAGAGCGCGATGGGCTCGTTCCAAGAAAGGTGCAGTATTGTCTTTGAGCTCAGATAGGGTAAACACATCATGTGCACCCTTTCGAAGCGCCAACATGATTAAAGCGGGGTCGTCCAAACCATCAACGATGACGAATGTCTCTGAGCAGTAATCTGATAACTCATTTAACGCTTCATCATACGGGTTTAAAAGGCGCAACTGGCAATCTTGCTGACAAGCAGAGGCATTTTTGCCCATCCAGTCAAGATCCGATGCTGCCGTAACATGAATCACGTTCAAGCCGGTCGATAGAAATGGCGACCACGTGGAAAAACTTTGTTCGCTGACAGCTTCTTCAAAGCCGTTGAACACATCGATTAACCAATGACCATCCGCTGGTGAAAAGTTAATCAGCTGAATCGACCCTATGGATTCGTCAGGCATACCTTACTCACTCACGGCCAACCTTGTACATATAGGTGGCCGTAATTGTGGCTACTGTTTAGAAATCGTCTGGGTTAAATTCGGTATCCATTCGACCGTCTTTAACCGCGAATTCGCGCTGCTGCAAGTAAGCATCGCGGACAAAAATATACTCATCACCGGTGATCAGTTTTTCAAGCTTAAACAACTGAACTCGCTGATCCAGCGCATTCAGACCTAACCCTACATTGCGAGTCGGTACATGATCAACGCCCTGAGTCCAGACATTCGTATAACTGTCTGGTATTCGACCCAATCCATCACGTACTGTTGATGGGCCAAAAAACGGCAAAACCAAATACGGCCCACTGTTCACGCCCCAGTACCCAAGCGTTTGGCCAAAGTCCTCACCGCTTTTCGGTGAGCCCATCGGCGTTGCTACATCAAACAAACCACCAATACCAATGGTGGTGTTCAGCATAACGCGCGCAAAATCGTGAGCAGCGGCATCCCCTTTCAATTGAAAGACGTTGTTCACAAACGAAGTAACATCACCCACATTCGAGAACACATTGTGTACGCGCTGCTCCACAAAGTCGGGTGTCACAAAGTGATAACCTTTAGCCAATGGGCGCAGAATTAACCGATCAACACCGGTATTAAAACCATAGGTAACTCGGTTAACAGATTCCCAAGGGTCTGGGGTGTAAGACTCACTGTCGGCATAAACCACAGGACTAAGCATCGCCGAAGAGCCGATGGCTACAGCAAGTAAAAAACGTGAAGACATTCGAAAGTCGATCCTTGTCATAAGCTATACGGATCATTTTAGGATAGTGCACTGCAAAAAAAAATGCCTACCCCAACGAAAAAAGACTCCCGAGGGAGTCTTTTTCTTAGAAAGTATCTAGTCTACGAGAGATTAGAACTTAACAGTGTAAGAAACGTTGAACTGGTCTTGCTCGTCGTCGTTACCCCAGTCTACAGAAGAGTATTCAACACCAACTGCAGCTTTTTTACCCAGAGAGTAGTTCATACCGATAACCCACTCGTCTGCGTCTTCGTCATCAACGTCCAGTTTAGAGTACTGAGCGTATGGAGCAGCAGCGCCAGCTTGGTATACAGCAGAGATACCAAACAGGTCAGCGTCATCACCGTCGTCGTAGTGCTCGTAAGCCAGACCAACAGTCAGAGGACCGAACGCGTAAGAACCACCCAACAGAGCGTTAGTAGCGTCGTCAGAAGAACCAGCGTAAGTGTTCTCGAAAGACCAGTAACCAGCAGACAGGCTCAGAGGACCAGCCATGTAGTTAGCACCCAGAACGAAACCATCAACGTCGTCTTTTGCGTTAGACGCTTGACCGTCCATTACCGCACCAACGTAGAAATCGAAACCGTTGAAGCTAGGAGACAGGTATGCAGCAGTTGAACCCAGACGGTCTGGGTTGTAGTACAGTTCACCTGCTTTGTTAGAAACGTCACCGTAACCTTCAACAACGTCAGTAGGGTTAGCTACACGACCGAATACAGCTGTACCGAAGTCACCAGTCAGACCAGCGTAAGCGTAACGAGTTTCCAGACCAGAAGTTTCGTCGCCAGAGTTGCTAGCTTCGTTCAGTTCAACTTCGATTTTGTAGATAGCAGAAACGCCTTCGATAGTAGTTTCAGCATCACCTTTCAGACCGAAGATTACGTCGTCCATGAACAGGTCAACGTCGTTGTCTTCTTTTGCTTGCAGAACAGCTTCAACTTTACCGTACAGAGTAGCGTCAGCTTGAGCAACCATTGGAGCAGTCATTGCGCCAGCAACAGCCAGAGCGATCAGTGACTTTTTCATTAAATTTCCCCTTCAATATTCAACATACTAGTAGTGAATTCTAGTTTTTCTTAACACATCTGATGAAGATTCAACGGATGCTTATCAAGAAAATACTATACATTTGGAATATTTCAAATAAATGAATTAAAAAAACAGGTTTTAATTCCTTTTGAAACACCCCGAAATCACTTGTTTACGTTTTAACGAATTACCCGCTCGAAAGCAAGCAGTTAACGTAAATTGTGAGCATTACAGCACAGCTCAATAGGCTACGCAAGTCCTTGAAACTTCGTATCCCACATTTTTGTGGTTTCCGTTTCTTTTTTTGATCTTAATCAGCTTGCAATGCCCGCCACTCGGCCGCTACTCGTTTTTCGGAGACCGTTTCGAGCGTTCCCACTTGCTGGGCAAATAAAGAGATACGGTATTCCTCTAAATACCACCGAAAGCGATCTAATCCATTTTGCCACTCACCAATCGATTTGAGTTTATCCATTGCTGCAAAACACGACTGGTAATAAGAAGACAACTGATCACTTAATAACCGCTGACGAGGTATTTCCCGAGCAAACTTTTCTAACCGTATTTCGATCGCTTTCATATATCTTGTGTGCTGATTAAAAACAAACCACGAAATATTGTTTAAATAGCCTTTATATACCAAAGCGGACAGCTGCATTTGTACATCTTTAAGGATTGTGATGGTCTCGAGTGTTTGTCGGCCATTCAAAGCACTTTGCACCTTATGAAAATGTGTATGTACCTCATAGACGATAGCCGCCACCTCGAGCAACCTTGCCTTCAACCCTGATTTGGCCAGCGTTAGGCGTCGATCAAAATCCGCTTGATCTCGCGGCAGTGAGTCATCAAGTTCCATCAGGCTGTTGAGCGCTTGAATTTGAATACCCTCAAGCACGGACGCTTTATCCATGACCTTTGAGACCAGCAGCGTGGATTCATTCAGCTTTGGTAGCTGCTTCACGGCATTCTTTAACTCGACACTCAGTGCTTTTCTCGCCAAAAGCAACACACCTAAGCGGGTTTGATGATCTGCCCACTCTGGGTTCATAGCAACCTTAAGCTCACAACTGTCTTTACCCGCCACCAGCATAGGCCAAGCATCCACCTCCATACCGCCAGCCTGCTTAAGACGTATGTGCGTAGGCAATGTGCCAAAATCCCAAGAGGTGATACCCTTACGCCCCCAAGTATCACCCGGTGTTTGCTGTACAGCATCGTCGACTTGTTGGCCCAAAGATCGGATCAAAACATCTAAGTCTCGCGATTGCGCTAAGAGTTTTCCCTTTTCATTAAGGACTCTAAAGTTGATTCGATGATGATCATCCAAGTTTGCATGGCGAAGAGCCCCTTCATCAAACGGGTGTCCCAACATCCGCTTTAACTGGTGCGCCATAACCGCAAACAGATCCCCTTCACCAAACACACCAGGAACCATTAACGCTTCATATAAAGCCTTAGCATAGTCGGGCACCGGCACACATTGCTTTCGTAATTGTTTTGGCAAGCCACGTAAAAGCGCTTCACATTTCGCCTCCAGCATTCCTGGGACCAGCCAATCCAAACGCTGCACCGGAAGCTGCTTTAATAACGCCAAAGGCACTTCTAGGGATACGCCGTCATCATCTGCGCCTGGATCAAAATGATAGGTCAGCGGCAATTTAACACCGCGCCAATGCAGCTCATCTGGGTACGCTTTTTTAGAGATATGATCGGCCGAGCGTTGCAGGATATCCTCTTCCGTTAGGTACAGAGCTTTGGGGTGATCTTGCTCAAGCTGCTTACGCCAGGACTCAAAGCCCTTCCCATTTACAATATGGGCACCACCGTGCTCGGATAAGGTACGCTCGTAAAAATCAAACAGGGTATCTTCATCGACCAACAAATCCTTACGACGGGATTTGGCCTCGAGCTCTTCGACCTCCTCCAAGAGGGAGCGATTGTGTTCAAAGAACCCAGCTCGCGTCTCATAATCGCCTTCGACCAGAGCACTTCGAATGAAGATGTCGTGCGATGTATCAGGGTCGATAGCGCCGTAGTGCACGTATCGTTTAGGTACAATCAATAAGCCATACAAGGTCACCTGTTCTATGGCGACCACTTGAGCCCGCTTTTTCTGCCACACAGGCTCTAGGTGTGTTTTCTTGATCAGGTGCTCAGCTAAAGGTTCAGCCCACAGCGGATCGATCTTCGCCACACATCGCGCATAGACCTTACTGGTTTCGACAAGCTCAGCAGCCATCACCCATTTTGGTGACTTCTTAAATAAGCCTGATGCCGGGAATATATGAAAACGACGGTTACGTGCCCCTAGGTACTCGCGATTTTCCTGTTTAAAGCCCATATGGCTGAGCAAACCAGATAACAACGACTGGTGTACCGATTTGTAATCGGCAGGTTCTGCGCTCATCGACATTTTCATATCACGCACGACCAATACCAGCTGACGATGTACGTCTCGCCATTCGCGCATGCGTAAAAAGGATAGAAACTGCGCTTTACAGTATTGTCGCAATTGGTTTTGGGACAGCTCTTGGCGCTGTTCTTCGTATCGATTCCAAAGGTTAATTAAGGTTACGAAGTCAGAGTCATCGTCCCGATCGACGGCGTGGCGCTGATCCGCCGCTTGCTGTTTGTCGTTGGGACGCTCCCTTGGGTCTTGCACGCTGAGCGCACTGGCAATGATGAGGATCTCATTTAATGCGCCCTGACGATCCGCTTCCAAAATCATCCGTCCCAAACGTGGGTCTACCGGCAAACGAGCAAGCTTTCGACCCAAGGTCGTTAACTCACGCTTGGGTCCTACGGCGGCCAGCTCTTCCAGTAGCTTGAAGCCGTCGTTCACAAAACGCGGATCCGGCGGATCAATAAAAGGAAACTCCGAAATGCTGCCTAAACGCAGGTGTAGCATTTGTAAAATAACCGCCGCTAAGTTGGTGCGGCGAATTTCTGCATCGGTAAAATCCGGTCTCTGCTTGAAATCCTCTTCACTGTACAGTCGGATGCACACCCCAGGCGCAATACGACCACATCGCCCTGCCCTCTGGTTAGCACTGGCTTTGGAGATCGCTTCGATGGGCAGGCGCTGTACTTTAGAGCGATAACTGTATCGAGAGATACGCGCAAAACCACTGTCGATCACATAGCCAATCCCAGGAACGGTTAACGAGGTTTCGGCCACGTTTGTCGAGAGCACCACGCGTCGGTATGCCGTGCGCTTTTGATCAAAAACACGGTTTTGTTCGGCAAGGCTCAACCTTGCATATAAAGGTACCACTTCGGTATCGCGAAGATCCGCCTTGCGAAGACGCTCGGCCGTTTCACGAATTTCCCGCTCGCCACTTAAAAAGACCAACACATCCCGTGGGCCGGTATGCCCACTCTTTTCGAGTGTCTGAATCTCGTCTAGGGCATCAAGAATCCCCTGCTGCTGTGTGCGGTCTTCGCTGTCCTCCTCTTCAGAGAACAAAGGTCGATAAAGCACATCCACCGGGAAGGTTCGCCCCGAGACTTCAATCACAGGCGCATCATTAAAGTGCTTTGAAAAACGATCCAAATCGATCGTGGCCGAGGTAATGATCACCTTAAGGTCAGGACGCTTTGGTAACAGACGCTTCAAATACCCCAATAGGAAATCGATGTTTAAGCTGCGCTCGTGCGCTTCATCGATGATGATCAATTCATAGCGGTTAAGATAACGATCGTGCTGAGTTTCGGTCAATAAGATACCGTCAGTCATCAGTTTGATCAGACTGTTTTCCGAAACCTGATCCGTAAAACGAACTTGATAACCGACTTTATCGCCAAGCGTCGTGTGTAGCTCATCTGCGATACGGTTGGCCACGGTACGGGCCGCTAGACGCCTTGGTTGTGTGTGACCGATCAAGCCTCGTGCACCCAGCCCAAGTTCTAAGCAAATTTTAGGCAGCTGAGTGGTTTTACCAGAACCGGTTTCACCTGCAATCACCACTACTTGATGGTCGCGGATGGCTTCTTTAATGGCCTCTTTTTTATCAGTAACAGGAAGGTCCGGATAATCGATCGTGCCGATTAAGCTTAACCGATGTTCGGTCGTTTGAGCGCTGGCTAAGGCTTTCTCTTGCCACTGCTGGATGGATCGACTGACGGGTTTGCCGCTCTTTTGACGCGATTCAATCGTCTTTTTTCGCTGCTCTAGATCAAAACGATCCAACGTTTGACACTGATTGATCAAGGAGACATCCAAGCTCTGACTCAAAACAACACTCACTATTACACTTTGATAAATTAGAAGAAGACGGTAACCCGATGGGTATCGCTAGCCTTTTAAGCGTGCATGGCCTGCCGCGATGATTTGGCCAACTCTTCATCACGCAATTGGCGGCGTAACACTTTACCTACTGGGGTATGGGGCAAGCTCTTTCGAAATTCAACCAGCTTCGGCACTTTATAGCGTGTTAGGCGCTCGCGACAATAGTCCCGAATCTCCCGCACACTTAATCTTGGATTCGAAGAGACCACAAACAACTTAATCAGTTGCCCGGTCTGCTCATCCGGCATGGCAATAACCGCGCACTCTCGCACATCGGGGTGGCAACTGATGATGCGCTCAACTTCTGATGGGTATACGGGGAACCCAGAAACGATGATCACATCTTTTTGCCGATCCACAATTTGCAGATAGCCGTCAATGGTGGAGCGAGCGATATCCCCGGTGGAAAACCACTCGCCCTCAAACACTCGGGCATTGAGGTCGGGGCGATTCCAATACCCACTCATCACCTGTGGGCCTTTGATCCATAACTCGCCTGTCTCGCCATAACCCAGCGTATCGCCCTCTTCATTTAGGATCTTAAACTCGGTATCGGGTAAGGGCTTCCCTACCGTGCCGGCTTTATCGTCACCGGGTAGATGAGCGGCAACAACCGGAGAGGCCTCCGTTAAGCCATACCCCTCGATGATGCGATTACCGGTCATGTGATACCAGAGCTCATTAGTGGACTCACTCAATGGGGCGCCCCCTGAGCAGGTCACCTTTAACGCAGAAAAATCCAACTGGGAAAACGGCAAGTGGTGACACAAGTTCACGAACAGAGCATTGGTACCTGCAAAAAACGAGCACTTATGTCGGGCAAACTCATGGGTCAATCGATCCAGATCTTTAGGGTCTGTGATCAAGGCCATATGCGCCCCAAAAGCGGTCATCATTAAGCAATGCAATGTCAGGGAATAGATATGATACAGGGGTAAAGGCGCCACTACGCGCTCGGCACCGTACTCCATATAGGGTTCGAACACTTGATGCAGCTGGCGCATGTTCGCTAACAAATGTTCATGCTTTAGCATCGAGCCTTTGGATAAGCCGGTTGTGCCACCCGTGTATTGGATCAACGCAAGATCATCCGCTTGGATCGATTCTGGCCGGTACAGCTCCGCTTGACCAATTCTGAGCGCCTTACGAAAACGGATCGGGTGCGGTATGTCGATTCGCAGTGCAGCCACATCGGCATCACTGCGTTTAAGGCCAGCAAACGCACGTTGCGAAAACGCATGCATATCCAGCGTTTTTGTCAGCATCACCTCTTTTACCGAGGTAAAGGGAAGAATGTCTGCCACCACGGGCAAGAGCTGATCCCAGACCAATAGTACCTTAGCGCCACTGTCCTCTAGGATGTGTTTGATCTCGTAGGCGTTATGGCTTGGGTTAATGTTGACCACGACCATACCCGCTTTTAGCCCTCCCACCAGCGCAATCGGAAACTGCAACAAGTTAGGTAACAAAACGGCAAAACGATCGCCTTTTTCAAGGGTTCCGGTAAATTGAAGATACGCCGCCAGCTGGGAGCTAAAATAATCCCATTGTTGATAAGTAAGCGCAGAGCCAGAGTGGCTAAATGCCACGCGATGACCATACGCATCAGCGGACTTATGCACCAGTTCTGGGATGGTGGAAGACGCTTTTAACTGCGTGAACTTCATCCTTGTTCAGTGCCTGCGTCGTTTGACTCCTCGGTTGGATCAATCTGGGCTTTACGTTGATCCATCACGCCGCCTTTTTTGAAAACCAAAAGTTCACCCGTCTCCAAGGGTGTCCATACCTCGTTATCGGTCAAAGGCTCGGTGGCGATCACCGTTACTATGTCGTTTTCTTGGGTTTCTTCGCAGAAATCGACCGTTAACTCATGATCCATCAAGCGCGCTTCACCAAAGGGCGTTTGCCTTGTGATCCAAGAGAGCTTCGTCGTGCAATAGCAGATCAACAGCGAAGACTCCGACAGCATCATGTTATAGACGCCATAACTTCGCAGCCGCTCACAACACTGATGGATAAAGTCCAACACAGGCGTCATATCATCAGGTTTACTTGGAAAGGCAGCACGCAACTCCCCCAACAACCAACAAAACGCAAACTCACTGTCCGTTGTGCCTACTGGCTGATAGAAGCTCAGTGTTAACTCATCAAACACTTTTGGGTCTAGCTGGCCATTATGGGCGAATGACCAACTGTACCCCCAGAGTTCACGAATAAACGGATGGGTGTTTTCCAAACACACCGAGCCTACGTTGGCTTGGCGAATATGACTGATAACCACCAAACTTTTAATCGGGTGCTGACGAATCAGATGTGCGATTTCGGAATCCACGCTGGGTTTGGGGTCATGGAAAGAGCGAATGCCTTTACCCTCGTAAAATGAGATACCCCAACCATCGCGATGCGGACCGGTTCCGCCTCCACGTTGCATCAAGCCACTGAAGCTAAAGCAAATATCGGTTGGTACATTGGCACTCATGCCCAGCAGTTCACACATGAAACTCAGCTCTTGTTGTTCAGGGTGATTTTATCCGGCAACGAATCGATCGCCTCAACACCCGATGGCTCTTTGGAATGAGAGATATGCAGCGAGGATTTTTCGTTCATTTTACGCTCGCCCAAGAAACAACCATCAGGGTCGATGGCCATCACCTTGCTGCTGACTGTGGCGCGTACCTTGCCGCCTTTCTCGATGTGCAGCTCTTCACAGTACACTTCGCCCTCTAAAAGGCCGCTGACAATCAGCTCTTTGGCTTTAATCACGCCACTCACATGGCCCGTTTGGCCAATAGAGATGTTATCCAACGAGGAGATATTGCCCTCGAAAATGCCATCGATGTGCATTTTACCAACGACACTCATATCGCCAGAGAACTTATTGCCCTCAGCAATGATGGTTATTGCAGACCGGTTTGGTTTAGCGGGTACAGATTTTTTAAGGATGCCCATTTAACGCTCTTAACTTGTTGGAATAACGTATCGAAATTAGCAATGTTCCACGCCACAAACGGACCTGGATTGATCGGTGTATACAGATAACGCACTTCATAGTGTAGATGCGGCCCTGTTGATTTACCCGTATTGCCACTCTCGCCTATTTTCTGCCCTTTGTGAACGTATTCACCTGCACTGACATCCAGTTCATTCATATGAGCATAGGCAGATCGGAAGCCATAATTGTGCAACAAAACAATTTGGCGTCCATACCCATCGCCTTTGTTGCCTGCAAATTCCACGATGCCATCGGCGGTCGCATACACGGGCGTGCCGATTTCCGCTTTATAGTCGATCCCTTTGTGCAGTACTTGCTGCTTACGGATCGGATGGAATCGCATACCAAAACCATCATTTACGCGAATCGCCTGTATCGGCAAACCGTTAGGAATACTGTTGAGCATAAAGAGTCGTTGGTTGGCCATCATGGTCAATGACTCTAAACGCTCGGCGGTTAAGTCGCCGGTATCTGGGATATTCAGTAGCGTTTCGAGTTCCTGCAAACTTTCGCCAAGGTTAAGCTGAAGTTCACCGATGCGCGAGTTTTCCTCTTGCAGTTGATCACGCTCATTTGCCACCTTGGATAAAGAGGCGCTCAGATCATCCAGCTCATTTTTATAAAGCGTCTGGGTGCCCAACATCATCTCGTATTGATCGGCCAATATTTGGTGGTCTTGTTCAAGCACGGCCAAATCATCGGAGGTTTTTACCAGCAACCAATTGGAGACAAAAAAGCTTGCGGCAGAGACCAAAATAAAAAATGCCACAACAAAACGCGCTACCTGACCCAAAGAGTACTGCTTAGACCCTTTTACCGTTGTCAGTGTAACGATTAACTTATTCTTCAAACAAACAACCCTTTCAACATCATTGGCGGTGTAAATATACCGATTAATCACCTTAATGTCATAAGGTGATCGTCAAACTGTCGTTTGCCTAAAGATCAAAAAAGGCGCCTTAGGCGCCTTGGATCATTCGGTTATCGAACAATGCGATAACAGGGTTCGTATTGCTCGTGATCGATCTTCATTCGACGCTGCTCAACAAAGGATTCCAACAAGGCATCTAATGAAGCCATGATGTCTTCATCCCCTGTCAGCTCAAACGGTCCAAATTGACGGATCGCTTCAACGCCTGGCTCTTTAACGTTACCAGCCACAATGCCCGACAGAGCACGACGCAACTGAGCCGCTAAGATGTAATCATCTTGGCCACGCTTCAAATTCAGTTTAGCCATGGCTTCGTGCGTTGGCTCAAACGGCATCTGAAAATCGTAAGGGATGTGCAGCTGCCAGTTAAAGTGGAACGCCTCATCAGATTGTTTTCTGTGCAGGGTCACTTTCTCAAATTGCATGCGCATCTCTTCGGCAACCGCGTGCGGATCATCGATGATGATCTTGTAGCGATTGGCGGCCGACTCACCAATGGTGTCACGAATAAAGCGGTCCACCGTTTCAAAGTAGGCTTCACTGCCCTCTGGGCCTGTGAAGATCAGCGGGAATGGAACGTCTTTATTCTTAGGATGCAGCAGAATACCCAACATATAGAGGATCTCTTCTGCCGTACCGGCACCGCCTGGGAACACAATAATGCCATGCCCTAAACGAACAAACGCCTCCAGACGTTTTTCGATGTCCGGCATGGTGATCAATTCATTCACAATCGGGTTAGGCGATTCGGCAGCGATGATACCAGGCTCCGTTAAGCCCACGTAACGCGGGTGGTGAACACGCTGTTTCGCATGCGCCACCATAGCGCCTTTCATTGGGCCTTTCATAGCACCAGGGCCACAGCCTGTGCAGATGTTTAATCGACGCAAGCCCAGCTCATACCCCACTTTTTTCGTATAGCGGTATTCGTGACGACTGATGGAGTGACCACCCCAACAAACGACCAGACTTGGCTTAACATGAGGGCGCATTGCGTTGGCGTGGCGCAGAATGTGAAAAACGGTATTGGTTAATCGCTCCGACGCATCTTCGGTGTTGCAGCACAGGTCCAGCTCATCCCCCACATACAAAATGTCACGCAAGATGGTAAATAAATGCTCGCGAATACCTTGGACAAGCTCGCCGTTCACAAACGCAGTTGAAGGCGCGTTGACCAACTCAAGCTCCACACCTTGGTGCTTGTGGCGAATGTGAATGTCAAAATCTTTGTATCGATCCAGCACTAAGCTTGCGTTATCAAGCTCACTGCCGGTATTGAGGACCGCCAAGCTGCACTGCCTAAACAACTTATACAAACCGTTGTTGCTTTTATCCTGAAGCTTAGCCACCTCGTGGGGTGATAGCGTATCCAAACTTTCAAGCGGCTTTACACTGGCACTGACGTATTGTTCGGTGATCATAATGCACCACCTCCATCCTTAAGAGAATCAATCAGGCACCGAACCTTGTCGGCGCACTCTTTATCAACATAGACCACTTTGCGGCCTAGGTATATCCCTTTATGAGACAAAGTGCTTGATTTTACTCTTGTTTGCCTAAAATTTGATCAACCAGTTTGGGAACTTGCTCACCGGCAAGGCCAACACGATGCTCATCAAACAAAGACTGTTGGCGCGTGGTCTCTAGGTTCACCTCGATGGCGTAGGCGCCAACTTCGGTCGCTAATTCCACAAACCCAGCCGCAGGGTACACATGGCCAGACGTCCCGATAGAGATAAACAGATCACAGTTTGAGAGCTGATCATAGATGCGTTCCATCTCCATCGGCATCTCACCAAACCAAACGATGTCTGGGCGCAGATTGCCGGGTTCGCCGCAACACAGACACATGGCTGTCGTCGATATGGGCGTATCGATGCTGTAAACGTATCCTGATTTTTGACAGCGCACTTTCAAAAGCTCCCCATGCATATGGATCATATCCATGGAGCCTGCGCGCTCATGTAGGTTATCGACGTTTTGGGTGATCAATAAAAAATCGCCATCAAACTCCTGCTCCAGTAACGCCAGCGCTTTGTGAGCATCGTTGGGCTGTACCTCACCTAATTGCGCTCGTCGCGAGTTATAAAAGCGATGCACAAGCTCAGCGTCGCGCAAGAACCCTTCAGGGGTTGCGACATCTTCGATGCGATGATCTTCCCAAAGCCCATCACTGGCTCGGAAAGTACGAATCCCCGATTCTGCAGATATTCCCGCACCGGTTAGCACCACGATGGACTGAAATTGCGAATAATCCATTGTTCACCCAGCCTCCTTAAATACGCTATGAATCAAAACTTTGGCTTCTATCTTGACCTTCTTCGTTTCAAAGTAGACTATCATGAATACATCCGTTGTTAAGACGGGTGATCACAGGGCTGCAAAAGGATAGAGCCGATGAGTGCAACGAAACTCTATATTCTCGACACCAACGTCCTACTGCATGATCCAAAATGCTTGTTTGAGTTTAAAGAGCAAGATGTCTGCATTCCTATGACCGTTCTGGAGGAATTAGACGACATCAAGGATCGTAAGAAGAACGTTGCCCAAGAAGCGCGAAGTGCCATTCGGGCCATCGATGACATCATCTCAACCGCACAATCCCCCTCTCAAATTACCAAAGGCGTACAAATTGCGCTGCCAGGTAAAGATCGCGAAACCAAACTGGGTAAACTTAGCATCTTCCCTGACCATGAGTTAACGGTAAAACAGGGCTTCTTGCCCGACATCAAAAACAAAGACAATTTAATCATCAACTGTGCGCTACACCTGCAAACCACCACGACCTCTCGAGAAGTGGTGCTGGTCACCAAAGACATCAACATGCGCCTTAAAGCCATGGGCGCTGGCATGCAAAAAGTTGAAGATTACCGCACCGACCAACTGGTATCGGACATCGAACTGCTACCGGCCGGTCACTGGCACCTTGAAGGCACCTTCTGGGAAACCGTTGAAGAGGTCGACAGCTACCAAAAAGAGGGGCATATCTATCATAAGGTAGCGCGCTCTTTGTTGCCTGCGGTCAACATTAACGAATACGTATACGATGACACCAAAGAGTTTGCCGCTCGCGTCACCGAACTCACTGACACCCACGCCATTTTGCGGGATTTAGGCGTAGATCGCCTAATGCAGCAAGAGTGCTGGGGCATCAACCCCATCACGATTTTCCAAGGCTTTGCGATGCAGGCGTTACTCGACCCTGACATCGACCTGTGTGTGCTGAACGGTGCCGCAGGCTCCGGTAAAACCTTAATCGCTTTAGCCTGTGCACTGGAGATGGTGATTGAGCAGCAACGCTTTAACAAGATCATCGTTACCCGCTCTACCCCACCGGTCGCCGAAGACATCGGCTTCTTACCGGGCACCGAAGAGGAGAAAATGACCCCTTGGTTGAGCGCTATCCACGATAACTTGGAAGCGATGCACGAGGGAGACGAGCGCCCACAAAGCAGCATCAAGTATGCAATTGAAAAGGGCAATATCCAGTTTAAATCTTTAAACTTTATCCGAGGGCGCAGCATCCAAGATGCCATCGTCATTATTGATGAAGCGCAAAACTTAACCCCATCTCAATTAAAAACCATCATCACCCGCTGCGGTAAAGGGACAAAAATGATCTGTTTAGGCAACTTGGCTCAGATCGACTCCAATTACCTGACTGCTTTAACATCGGGCTTAACTTATATCGTTGAGCGGTTCCGTGGGTTTGAAGGCGGTGCGACGATCCACCTTGAAGGTATTTTCCGCTCCCGTTTGGCCGAATTTGCCGAACAAAACCTGTAGTCACGCTCTCAGCAGGGCGCACCGCCCTGCTGATTTCTTTTTATTCATCGCAAAATCACGTAGGCTTAGCCTCTACTTAATCAGCGTTTTGCCATGAAAGACATCCTCACTAACAACATCAAATGGGTACTGATCACCTTAGTACGCATCTATCAATGGACGCTCAGCCCTCTTCTTGGCAAAAACTGCCGCTTTTATCCCACGTGCTCCTCCTACATGATCCAAGCGATCGAGACACACGGCATTTTTAAAGGGCTATGGCTTGGGACCAAGCGCCTGGTCAAGTGTGGCCCATGGCACGATGGCGGGATTGATCCAGTGCCTGGAACAGAGTGTCCAAGCTGTGATCACGACACTCATACACACTAAAGCTTGCCAACCATAGGCTTTGTGACCTAGTTTTAGGTAAGACCATCGGCCAGGAAGGATTTAGATGTTCTCACCTTTGATCGTTATCGCATCGGTTCTACTCTACATCGCGTGTCTCTTTTTGGTAGCTCATTTTGCTGAGCGTAAGGTATCCAGAACCGGACAGGCGTTTAACCACCCCTTTTTCTACGCCCTATCGCTGGCTGTTTATCATACTTCTTGGACGTTTTATGGCAGCGTAGGCTTTGCAACCACATCCGGTTTATTGTTTGCCGGTATTTATGTGGGCGCTCTGATCGGGATTGGCACCTGGTGGTTCACGCTACGTAAAATGGTGGCGGCCAAAGAAGCCTTTCGTATCACCAGCGTTGCGGACTTTATCTCTACCCGATATCGACGATCTCAACGGATTGCGGCCCTAGTGACCTTAATCGCGTTACTCGGCAGTTTTCCCTACATCGCCTTGCAACTTAAAGCGATCTCCAACTCATTCACCATCATCACTTATGATCATAGCTCCGCCTGGTCCAACAGCGGTTTGATCGTCACCATCATCATGACCTTGTTCACGATCGTCTTTGGCGTAAGGCGCCTAGACCCTACTGAACGACATCAAGGGATGATCGGCGTATTGGTGGTGGAATCCATCGTTAAGCTGCTGGCCCTAACGGCGGTTGGCCTGTTTGTGTGTTACGGCCTTTATGATGGATGGGGCGATATTAAAGTTCGCCTTCCGGAAGCGGGGTTAAGTTACCTAACCTCGATGAGCGCAGGCCCCAACAGTTTTAGTATGTGGATGACTCTGATTGTACTGAGTTTTTCCGGGATCATTCTCCTGCCGCGTCAATTTCACATATCGGTGGTGGAAAACGGTCATCAAAAACAGATCCGCACAGCGATGTGGATGTTTCCGCTGTACATGATCGGGATTAACCTCTTTGTGATCCCGATAGCCGCGGCAGGCCTGTTAACGGAACTCCCGGCCGATAAAGCCGACTTTTTTGTATTGCTGCTACCACAAGCGGCAGGGCAAGATTGGCTCACTCTGCTCGCGTTTATGGGGGGATTTTCAGCCGCCACCGGCATGATCATTATCACCACCATGACCTTAGCCACCATGGTATCCAACCACATGTTGCTGCCTTTTTTTGAGAATTTTTCCAACACGCACATTCTCAAAACCCATCTACTTCAAACACGCTGGGTGCTGGTGGCCTTAATTCTCTTTGGTAGCTATTGGTTTGAAACCGAATTCAGTAACGCCTACATTCTGGTGGCCATCGGTTTATTGTCGTTTGTTGCTATCTTGCAGTTTGCACCAGCGGCTTTTATTGGCCTATTTTGGGCCCGTGGTAACAGCGCTGGCGCTTTTGCAGGCCTTCTGTCAGGTTTTCTGGTCTGGTGCTACACATTGGGTCTTCCCACCTTTATCAAACAAGGTTGGCTTGCCCCGGACATCTTGATTCATGGCCCTTGGAGTTTAAGCTGGCTAAGGCCCGAGGCTCTGTTTGGGCTCGATCATTTTACGCCGGTCACACACAGCGTTATCTGGTCCTTAGGGGTCAACACCTTTGTGTACATTGCAGGCTCAATGATCTATCGCCCAAGTAAGCAAGAACGCACACTGACCTCTGAATTTATGGCGGCCCTGCAACCCCTTAACAGCCGAAGGACAGCTCGCCCTGCAGGCCTTGATGCTTACATCCCAATGAGTATCAAACGTGATGAGGCACACTCGTTGCTGGCACAGTACCTAAGCTCGGACAAAGCCGATCAGGCTGTTGATGAGATTGTCGAAGATCTTCAAGTGGCCCACAAAGCGCACATCACCATCATCGAGCTTATGGAGTTCCACCGCATGCTGGAGCACCGTTTAGCCGGACTGGTCGGCGCCGCCAGCGCCCACAGCGCGATTGAACAAAGCATTCGCTACAGTGACCGAGAAGCCAGCGAGCTAAAAGCCCTGTACAGCCATATCACATCGGGCCTGCATCAAACCCAAAGAGCATCAACATCCGATACGGAAGAGGAAGACACCCACAGCGGTTTTGGCATGATCAACACCCTGCAAAGCCAGGTGGATCAGTTAGAAACCCAACTGTCGGAGCAAACTCTGCTGATCCAATCGTTGGAAAACAAACTGGAAAGCCGTTTTGAAGAAGTGTTCCGCTACCGGATTGATAGCCAACGACTCGCCAAAGAGAACGATGACCTAAGACGAAAAATCGAAGAGCTTTCGCGTACGACATCAACCGAAGAGATCACAGAAAGCCCATCTCAAGAAAGCGATACGAATAACGAGCCTTAAAATGCAAAGCCCCCTTCTTTGAGGGGGCTTGAGTTAAACTGCTAGGTTCGCAAAGCTGGTGCTTAATCGAACTTATAGTTTAAACGTAACAATACACTTCTCGGAGTGCCAGGCATCGAGCTTGAGCGCCAGTAGTCCTTATCCAGTAAGTTAGTTACGGCCAAAGAAGCTCGCCATTGGTCAAAGTTGTAACCAAAGGCGGCATCAAAGCGATTAAAGCCTTTCAAGCGAGTCGTGTTATCAGAATTCGTCCAAGCCCCCCCGACATGCGTCACACCGACTTCAGCATAGGCGTCTTCGGTTGGTAAATAACGGATGAACAAGTTACCGGTATTTTTCGCAACGCCAGCAAGGTAGTTACCTTCGTTTTCGGGTGATGACTTATCTTCCTTCACTTTGGCTTTGGTCACCCCATAACCACCGCGCAGATACCATTGATCTGCAATACGCCCCATCATACTAACCTCAATCCCTTGAGATTGTTGCTCACCTTGAACGGCATAGCGATAAGGGTCATTTTCTGGATCAGGTCGGTATCGAATGTTGTGTTTACGAATATCAAACACAGAGAATTGCGTTGTGAAATCGCCGTCTAACCATTCACTTTTAAGGCCAACTTCAAACTGATCGTTGTATTGAGGCTCTGCATTAAAGACCTCTAAATCTTGGCTGGCACTCACGCTGTTCACCCCCACTCGACCACCAAAGGGCGCAAAGCTTCGATTGTAGGATGCATAGACAGAGTGTTCTTCAACAGGACGCCACACCACCCCTAGACTCGGGCTGAACGTTGTGTCACTGACCGTACGCTCGTAATTTTCATCATCTGCGTTGAGTAACTTATTACGAGCATCGCTTTCGTAATCATCAAAACGAACCCCGACCAGAACATCCAAGTTATCCGTCAAACCGATCAAGTCTTGGGCGAACAGCCCGTAATTGGTCGATTTGTAGTAGTTATGCGTTCGAATCTCCAAATCCCCTGAACCACGTGAGCTTTCACGCTCACCGGTCAGCGGATTCACGTACCCGTAAATGGCCGATCCATCTTTGTTTTGGTTGGCCAGCTTAGGCTCGCGCTCTTCGATCGAGAAATCAAACCCCACCGTCAGGCGATGTCGAATGGCACCTGAGTACAGATCCCCAAATACACTCACTGAATTACTGAGCGTGTTATTGGCCGTCTCTTGCCAGTAATACACTTGACTGATCTCATCGACATGGCCTTCACATCCGCCACCGCGTCGATCCACCGTCGTTTCTGATTCGCAGTAAGTGCCTGAGTAGAAATGATCAAAATTTTGATAGGCTTCGCGATAACTTAACGCCCATTCAAGCGACCATTGATCGTTAAAGGTGTACTGAAGATCTGAACGGATAACTTGCAGCTTATCGTCAACGAAATCGCCTTTTTGGGCATAGCCGCGATCCAGAGGTGTGCCTTGTGGTAACACATCGTAAGAAGGCCCCCGATCCGGCACGCGACTCAATTTGTCATAAGTGTATTGTGCCGTCCATTTGAGGTTCTCTTGGTTATCGTACGTCACACTGGGTGAGATCATATTGATCTCTTGCCCGATGCCCTCCCTAAAGCTATCACTGTCGCCATGTTCACCCGTTAAGCGAACCGCCCAGTGATCGGCTACAACCTCATTAAGATCCAGATTTAACCCGTAGTTGTCGTAGGACCCCGCATACACACCGACCGAGCTAACTGAATCAAAGTTGGCGTATTTTGACACCATATTGATGACACCACCGCCACCACTTCGACCGTACAATACGGAGGCGGGTCCTTTTAGAATCTCGATACGCTCGATGTTTGCCGTGCTTCGTCTTACCTGACCACTCTCGCGATTACCATCACGATAAATATCGCCCGTATCGGCACTAAAGCCACGGATAGAAATACCGTCTCCGCGCATATCATATTCAGTTGAAACACCAGGTGTCCCCTGAAGCATTACGCTCAGGTCATTAGAGCCATAAAGCTTATATTTCTGGACGTCTAAGGTGTCGATGGTTTGTGGGATCTCTTTTTTTTCTAACTGATTTCGGGTGATGCTGGCTTGCTGATAATCGACATAGGTTCGGGTTGGGTCTTCCTCTTCCATCGCCTCAATCATTAAGGTGGGCAGAACAACAGACGTTGAGTCCTCACCCTCTGCAGCCAATAGATGGGGAGAGTGAGCACACGTGATGGCAACAACCAATAAGGGGTATCTCTTTGTAAACATTATTAAGCCATTATTTTAGTAGGGTTATTAGCACCGAAAACAACATGGCGCCTTATAATAAAAGCCGCTGAAGTCTACCCAAATAATAATGAGGTTACAAAATATAATGATTATCGATAATTACAGGAAAAAACATATCCAGATCGTTAAAATCACCTAAGCACGCATTCACCTTTTCGCCCTGAATGTTTTTTTCTTAGTCCAAAACCAAAAACGGAGCCCTAAGGCTCCGTTTCGTATCGCAAAGCGAATGTTTATTTCGTATCGCTTGGGACTTGCTCTTGCTCTTTGTACAAGTGCACATCCATTTGAGGGAATGGAATGCTGATACCCTCTTCATCGAAACGCAGCTTAACGCGCTCCATCATATCCCAGTAAAAACCCCAGTAATCTGGCGTATTTACCCAAGGACGTACGATAAAGTTAACGCTGCTGTCAGCCAACTCAGACACGGCAATCACAGGAGCTGGGTCTTTCAAAACGCGCTCATCCGCTTCTACCAGCTCTTTTAGGATGTTCTTCGCTTTGAGAAGGTCTGCGTCATAGCCAATACCAAATACCATATCCACACGACGAGTGGCGCGGCGCGAGTAGTTTGTGATGGTATCGCTGTAGATTGGGCCGTTTGGTACGGTCACTTCACGACCGTCACCAGTACGCATGATGGTGTTGAAGATGGTGATCTTCTCGGCAATACCGGAAATACCGTTAACCTCGACAAACTCCCCTTCACGAAACGGACGGAAGATGACCAGCATAACGCCCGCTGCAAAGTTCTTTAAAGAGTCCTGCAACGATAAACCAATGGCTAAACCTGCAGCACCCACCAAAGCAATCAAGGAAGAGGTGTTCACACCCAGCTGATCCAGAGACGCCACGATGATGAACAACAATAAGAGCGCGTACAGGATAGACATGATGAAGTTAACCAACATGCTGTCCATTTTGGTACGGCCCAGCAGCTTGTTGGCCAGAGCCAAAATGCCACTAACAACAAGACGACCAATCAAAAAGATGGCTAAAGCGGTAACGATATTGATCGCCCACGGTACAATGTAATCCGACTGAAGACTTTCGATCATTTTAGGATCGAAAAAATTCTGGAATAACTCTTCCATTAAATTCTCCTAATGGGGAAGTGAAAAAACCGACGCTATTATGCATCAACAAGATTAATCAAAGCATAACATTCCTATGAAGGTTAGGAACTTTTCTGGTACAAAATGTTCCGAAAGATTTGGAAAAGGTTAGGTCTTACTCATAAGAGGAATGAGTCGCATGTTGGACCGATAAAAAGGATGCTCTTTACAATGAAAAAATCTCTATTGGTAGCGGGACTGCTGTTAGCTGCCAACTTATCGTATGGCGCACCTGGCCATATCGCAGATGACGTGTACGTCTTTGTTCACGGCGGCCCCAGTAACCAATACCGTATTACGGGGCGTGTGCGAAGCGGCACACCAATCGAAATACTCGGTCACAGCCCGGATAAATCCTTTGTGCGAATCCGCTACAACGGAAAAACTGGCTGGGCGGATGCGAACAACGTTGCTTCAGGTGACAGCGTATCGGCACGGATGCCGAAGCTGGAGAAGCAACTGAGTGAAAGCGAAACTTTGATTTCGAATCAATCCTCCGAGATCGAGACGCTTCGTTCTGAGTTAAGTGGTTACAAGTCGGAAAACCAAACCTACACTGACCAGCTAGATAGCCTAAAAGCGGAGATCAAGGAGCTTAACAACACCATCGACAATATGGATCAAACCAACTTGATGCGTTGGTTTACCTATGGCGGTATGGTGGCCTTGGGCGGGGTGTTACTGGGTTTAATCATCCCTTACTTACCCAAGAAGAAAAAACGCCGCGACGACTGGTTCTAAGTCATCGAGCACGCACAAAAAAGCCGACCCAGTCGGTCGGCTTTATCTTATCAGATGTTCTGATTAATCAAGCTGTAGTGTGCTCAGCACGCTTGGGCGAATCTCAGCCAACAGCTGCGTGTTCTCGATCAAAGAGTCACCGTAAGATGGGATCATCTCTTTCATCTTTGTTTGCCACTCTGGCGAAGCCACTTGATCTTTAAAGCACTTCTCAACCAAAGTCACCATGGTATCAACCGCCGTTGAAGCGCCAGGAGAGGCCCCCAAAAGCGCTGCCAATGTACCATCAGCGGCTGTGATTACTTCTGTACCAAACTCAAGCTTACCTTTGCCTGTTTGTGGATCACGCTTGATGATCTGCACTCGCTGGCCCGCGTACGACAAAGACCAATCTTCATCTTTCGCATCAGGGAAGAACTTGCGCAAAGCATCCACACGCGATGAGTGAGACTGCAGCACTTCGCTGATCAGGTACTTGGTCAAATCCATGTTGTTTTTGCCGACCGACATCATGTTCTTGATGTTGTCGCACTTGATGCTTTTTGGCAGATCCAAGATAGAGCCTTGCTTCAAGAACTTGGTCGTAAATCCAGCAAACGGCCCGAACAACAAGGCTTTTTCACCATTGATGATACGAGTATCTAAGTGAGGCACAGACATCGGCGGCGCACCGATGGGCGCTTTACCGTACACTTTGGCCAAGTGCTTATTCACAATCTCTGGCTTTTTACACACCAACCATTGACCGCTTACTGGGAAGCCACCGTATCCATCGCCCTCGGCGATATCGGACTTCTGCAACAGTGGCAATGCACCACCACCAGCGCCTAAAAATACAAATTTTGCGAAAACGGTTTCGAACTGTCCTGTGTTCAGGTTTTTCAGTTCGACTTTCCATTGGCCATCGGTCTGCTTGTCCAAGTCTTTGACTTGGTAATTCAGCTTAAGATCGAAGGCTTCGGTTTTTTCTAGGTAATGCGCCATGCTGCGCGCCAGCGAACCGAAATCCACATCAGAGCCGTAACGAACGCGAGTGCCCGCGACTTTCTCGGATGGAGAGCGGTTTTGCATGATCAAAGGCATCCACTCGGTCAGAACCGCTGGGTCTTCGGAGTATTCCATGTCTTTGAAGGCTTCGGTTTGGCTCAACGTCTCGTAGCGAGTGCGCAGGAACTTAACGTTCTCTTCGCCCCAAACAAAGCTTTGGTGTGGGGTAGGATTGATGAACTGGCGGGGCGTTGGTAGCACTCCAGCGTTCACCAAGTAAGACCAGAACTGAAGACTCACTTCGAAAGCCGCGTTGATCTTGAACGCTTTCGTGGTGTCTATCGAACCATCTTGCTTCATCGGAGTGTAGTTTAATTCGCAGTAAGCCGCATGGCCTGTACCTGCGTTGTTCCAACCGTCGGTACTTTCTTGAGCTACCTGGTCCAGTTGTTCCACCATGACCATTTTAAGAGAAGGGTCTAGCTGGTTAAGAAGAGTGCCAAGCGTAGTGCTCATCGCACCGGCACCTACTAGCAATACATCAACCGATTTCGCCGTCATCTCGATTTTCACCATGTCTGATAAAAGTATGGGATTCGAAGTCTCCATCTCGTGCAAACCATCAGGGGTTAGACGTTTTGCACTGCAGCGAAGCTTTTGGCACTCACCGCGAATGAAGACTGCCCGGTATTTTCATACGCTTGTCATAATATAGACACACAAGTGTCAACAATCATGTTTAGGGCTGTTGGCGCTGAATTATACTGAATCTGAAACAAAAGTCTTGGATATTTGTTACACACTTCATGATCCATTCGTCGCATGAATTTCCACACAATTTAGATGGCTAAAAAGTTATGCAAAAAAAATAAATCCTTAAAAAAGAACACCTTTTGATCAATTTCAGCAAACAGCATTATGGCGGCCCTGAACCACCTTGTTAAAAGGTTGTCTACAGAGTTATGCACAATTTACGTGGACAACTCGTTTCATAAATTCCCACTATGGGTTGCATAAAGTTTAGTCATTGGTGTTGAGAAAAGGTTTCCTCAACAATGAGATCAAACAGAGGAGACAATTATGGAACGAGTAACCATCTTTGGCCGCGCCGGTTGCGGATATTGCAGTCGCGCAGTTGAATTGTGCAAAGCGAAATCGTTTAACTTCCGCTACATTGATATCCATGAAGAGGGTATTACGAAGGCTGATCTTGAAAAAACCGTTGGCAAGCCGGTCACCACGGTGCCGCAAGTGTTCATCGGTCAGGAGCATGTTGGCGGATACACAGAATTTTCAAAAAAAGTTGCGGACCTTGGGCTCTAACGTCTAAAGTGTAAGTAACATAATAAAGAGGTGAACAAGATGATTTTAGCAACACTGGCTGCTGTAGCTTTATTAGCGTACATAGGGAAAATGTTGCTGACGCAGAATCGTTCTGAATCTTTACAGCCTATCCGCATCAAGGTTGAAGACAATTCACCTCGCGGTCGCCGTCGACGCTAGTCGGCACTGACGCAGTAGACCATCTGACCTTCCCCTTCAGGTCAGATGGTTTGTCATACCCCACACCTTTCTTCTTACTGCCACAACCGATCCGACAACCCACTCATGCGAATGGTCGGCGATTGAGCAGACTTAACCAACACCGCTTTATCCCCCCAGAGTAAACACCGCTTCCTCGCTCGGGTAATACCTGTATAGACCAGCTCGCGACTCAGTCCTCGCCCAGCTCCGTGCAAGAGCAAGGTGACCTGATTAAACTCGGATCCTTGGCTTTTATGCACAGTCATAGCAAAAACAGGCTCATGCTGGGGAAGCCGACTGGTTGAAAAGCTTTTCAGTGTCCCGCCTAAATCAAACCACACACGAATCTTCCCGCTGACCTCATCCAACAGCGCTACACCAACATCCCCATTATAAAGGGACAGTGACGGCTCGTTTCGGGTGATCATCACCGCCCTTCCGCTGTACCAGCGGCCATTGGGTGTGATGGCACGCGCTTTCAAAAGCCGTTCCTCAAACGCCTCATTTAAGGACTCTACGCCAAACCGTCCGCGGCGCATCCCGGTCAGTAAGCGAAATTGATTGAACGCCTCTAAAACAAGACTGGCCTGAGCCCCCTTTTCGACACACTCAAAAAAAGGCGTGTACTGTTTCAACATATGGTCCAACAAGGCATCCGGCGTATCACTGGTATCAGAAATCCAATCAACATCATCGTATTGACCGGATAACGCCGTTTTTAAAGCAGGTAGATTCCCCTGATTGACCGCAAATGCCAAAGCCCCTATACCGCTGTCATCCCGAAAACGATAGCTTTTTTTCAAAAACGAAACCGCATTGGCCATTGGCTTTTCAAGCCCTGCACGCAGATCCACTTGGCAAAGGTCCGCCAAGCGCTTTTGAAGATTAGGTGATTTAACCACCACCTCGGGTTGATCGCACAGATCCCCCATGACACTGCCCGCCTCGACAGATGCCAGCTGATATCGATCCCCGATTAGGATCAGCTTCGCATGCGGTGGCAAGGCATCCAGCAGTTTTGCCATTAAAGGCAGATCGATCATTGAAGCCTCATCCACCACTAAAAGGTCCAAGTGCAATGGATTATCGCGGTGGTATTTCACTTGGTTATTGTTAGGCCTTACACCCAACAGACGGTGCAAAGTTTGACCTTGTGCCGGAATGTGCGCTTTTAACCCCGCATCTAACGGTAACGACTCTTTCGCCCCGGCAATGGACTCCGATAAACGGGCGGCGGCTTTGCCTGTTGGGGCGGCCAGTTGGATCACCGGCCAGTGCTCGTTCCCGGCCGCCAATCGCTTGTCTCGTTCAAGGGTCAGATACATCGCAAGAAGCTTCGTCACCGTGGTGGTTTTACCCGTACCTGGGCCGCCGCTGATCACCGCTAAGCGGTTCATCACCGCATTACACGCAGCAACTTTTTGCCAATCGGGGGATTCATCCGCGTCAAAAAGCTGATCCGCCGTGCAGGCGAGCATCGCCATGTGGGCATCCGTTAGGGTGTGATCAAGCTCTGCTCTTACTGATAGCGCGTGGGCTACCTGCCGCTCATACTGAAAATACTGATACAGATAGAAGCGATCCTCACTCAGAACCAGCGGGGTCAACGCCCGTCCATCACCGATCACGGTTTGATCGATCAACGCTTTTGCTGACAAAGTATCACTTGGCAATAAACGGCGAAGCTCGGGCTGAACACTGGTCGGCCACTCACTGGTCACAGAGGCGATTCGATCGAGCCGGACACAGATGTGACCGTCCCCCAACAGACGGCTGACCAAAGCGGCCAACATTTGTTGCGACTCACTGGCGTTAGAGGTCGTACCTAACCAGTTGGCAAAGTGGTAATCGATTGGGCGAATCACCGCCTCATCAAGTAGCCTTGCCCAAACGGGGTTCTCAGATGGATTCATGACGCCACCTCCACAGGTACAGTGCCGTCCATCATGGCATCTAAGCCCTCAATTAAAGCTTTGCAGGGTTTGGTATAAAACACACCTTGCCCCGGCTTGTCGGATTCGAGGCCTCGCAAAAAGAGGTACACCACCCCACCAATATCTCGATCGTAGTCATAATCAGACAAGCGTACTTTTAGCAGTCGATGCAGCGCCAAGGTGTATAACACGTACTGAAAATCATAGCGGTGATCCATCATCGCCATCCCCATCGCCTCTTGTGTGTAGGCCGTGGCATCCTCACCCAAATAATTGGATTTGTAATCCAGTACAAAATACTGCCCCTGATGACGAAAGGTCAGATCGATAAAGCCTTTTAGCATCCCTTGCACCGTCTCGAACTGCAGCGAGCGAGCCTTCGCTGCTAAAGGATCATGCTGGCGCAATAAGCGGTTGATCGCACTGACATGCAAGGGTTTGAACGGCAGTACAAACTCCATTTCTACCTTGCGATCCTGATCCGCAATCTCCGATAACGAGAACCCAAGCGGCGATAACGGGGTCGTCAAAGCACTGGATAAATACGCTTGCAAAGGGTTTACCCATTCAAGCTCAAAGCCGCTGATCGGTAACTGCTTTTCTAACCACTCGGAAAGCTCTGGCCAATTGGGATTAATGAAGGACACCTCTTCGAACAAAGCGTGCAAAAACGTCCCCGCGGTAGCCCCTTTAGGGAAGTGATGAATATCCCATAGGGTTTCCTCCTCGACCTCGACTAGGTGTTCGCCGCGCTCATCAAGCACTTCCACATCCATTTTCTGATCGGTAATGGGTTCATGATGGGCGCTGACGCCGTCATCGGCCAGCACCCGAGACAGTCCGGAATAACTGGTCACGCGCCAATTCCGCTCGACCTCGGCCGTGAACGCTCGCGCTGCGCCTTGTGGTTCTGGGGTTTGATCGGGCAAATCGAACAAGGACAGCTCTAGCTGATCACTTTGCAACTCACCGCTAAACGGCGGCGGTATTACTCTCCAAGTCTGTTTGGGCGCACTCTCTTGAAGCTTCGCTACCCCTTCATCGAGTGTGCGAATCCCCTCTTTGGGGTGTTCTTGATAGGACTCAAGCGTATGCATCAACAAGTAACCAAGCGCCCCTTGGGCAGTATCGGGCTTTTTCGCATTCCCGTAGCAAAGATCGGCCACGCCCATAAAACACGCATGTACAGGACGCGTCATCGCCACATACAGTAGGCGCACATCCTCGGCCAGGCGTTCTTGATCAATTTTCTGCAGCGCATCATCGTCTGGGCTTAGGTGATAAACGCTCTCGCCACTGTCCTCGTGGAACACACCCGACTTAGCGGCTTTGTGACGGCTAATGAAGGGCAAAAACACCACGTTGTACTCCAAGCCTTTGGACTTGTGAATCGTGATAATAGTCACTCGCGTGCGCTCACTTTCTAGGCGCATCTGTTGCTCATCGGCGTTGGCATTTGGGTGGGCGATGTGCTCCATCATCCAACGCAGTAAACCCATCTCCCCTTCTAGGGACTGGCTGGCGGTTTGGAGTAATTCAGCCAGATGCAAAAGATCCGTCAAGCGGCGCTCTCCGTCGGGTTCCGACAACAGGCGAGTATTGATCTTTCGAAGGTCCAACAGGTGGTGAATCATCGGCAATACACCAATGCGCTGCCACAAACGCTGATAATCGATAAACTCATCCACCAGCGTTTCCCAAGCCACCTCGTCATTGAGCACTTGGTCCAGCTCGCTCACGGTCATTGCAAATAAACCAGACGCGATGGCAGTTCGCACCTTGCGCTCATCCGAAGGGGTTTGGATCGCTTGCAAAAGATATAACAGCTCGCGCGCTTCTTGGGTGTCAAACACGCTTTGTCGATTCGACAGATACACACAAGCGACATTCACCTTAGCCAGTGCATCTTGAATCAGCCGTGCCTCGTTCCGATCCCGAACCAAGATGGCGATATCATCAGGTTTAAGCGCCCGCCCCTCCAGTTGGTAGCCCTCATCCAAGAGCATGGCCGACACCTGCTGCGCTGTGTTTGCAGCCATTAAGGTGCCATAGGCTTTGTTCTTTAAGGGCTCATCGGGGTGCCACACCGTCATCGCAGGTAACGGTTTGCCATTATGCGTCAGTGGCTGTTGATCGGCTTTACCGGCCGATTTCACCGGTAAAAACGGTATATCATCGGGGTACATAAAGGGCGCATTGGATTGATGGAACAGCGCATTCACCCCCTCCACCATCGCGGTGGTGGAGCGCCAGTTCGTATCCAAGGTGTAATGCGCTTGCACTTCGCGCCGCGCCATCATGTAGGTAAAGATATCGCCGCCACGAAACGCGTAAATCGATTGCTTAGGATCACCGATCATAAAGAGCGCAGACGCCTCCTTCGATGAGGCCGCGTAAAGATCGGAAAAGATGCGATATTGCAGCGGGTCGGTATCCTGAAACTCATCAATCAGGGCCACCGGGTACTGATGGCGGATCGCCTCGGCCAAACGCTGCCCATCCTGTGCACGAAGGGCTTTGGCTAAGTTACCTAACAGATCATCAAACCCCATCATTTTATGGCGCTGTTTCTCAAGTGCTAGGGCCGTGTGTACCTTATGTAAGGCTTTGCACTGGATGATCTCTTTCACCGGCACGAGCGCCTCATAATAATCATCAACCGCATTGAAAATGGGGTGCGTGGGCGGCTCGCCCTTTTTGGTATTGGCTGCAACTGTCTCGTTAGTGAATCGATCCAACTGGCTTGGGGCTTTATCGACCTCTCCATTCAGAAACGCCGTAATGCTCTCGATCCAAGTAGCCAAGCGTGCTTTTTGATACACACGGCCGTTCATCTCAGCGGCCAGTAATAGATCAGGCAAGTCCGCTGCGCCCTGTTGCCAAACCTCTTTTAGCCTTGTTTTTTGATCATCAAACGCGTGCCACACCTGATTAAGATCGGTGTCGTGCAGGTCTGGCTCTACTTTTAAGCCTTCGGTTTTGATCAATCCAGAGAGCGAAGCGAGAAGATCATCCGGCGTTCGAAAGACGCTCAAGACCTCGTCGGCCAGTGCATCGTCTAAGGGGTAAACGATGGAGCGCCAGGTATCCAACACCGCTTGGCGTACCAAGGCTTGATCGTCGGTGGTTAACTCCATGTTAAAGGTGGAGCCACTCTCAAAGGCGTGCTGTTTAAGCATGCGCTGGCAAAAGCCGTGGATCGTAAAGACGGATGCCTGGTCCATCGCCGAAGCCGCTTCATCAAGTCGCTTAGCCTGCACATCGTGCTGATCGCATTGATCCAGCAAGGACTGCAAAAAAGGATCGTTTGTTTGCCCAGTTAAGAACGCCCAGCGCGCTTCGCGAATGCGCTGACGGATACGGTCTCTTAGCTCTTGGGTGGCGGCCTCTGTGAAGGTTACAACCAACAGGTTTTCGACACCCAGATCACCTCGGCGCTCTTTGGGGCCTGCCAACCCAAGCAGAAGCCTTAAATACAAGGCGGCCAGTGTGTAGGTTTTACCAGTACCGGCACTGGCTTCGATCAGCCCAAGCCCTTCTAGCTCTAGCGTTTCGGGGTTTAGGATGCGCACATCGCTCATGCTAGCTCTCCTCCAAATGGTCGGATACCCCGCTGAACAAGGCTTTGTGGTGCTCGATAAACGCAGGCTTAAACAACGCCCAATCAGGATAGGTTCGTAACAGGTAATAGTTCACCCAATCCCCTTCGACGGCCGCTACAAACGCCTCTTCCACTTTGGCCCAGGCCTTATCCTCATCCTTGTTATCCAATAAAGGCTTAGCCAAGGTCGGCGACCAAGCCATCGGCGACGTCAGTCCTTGCAAATAGCCCTCCAATAAGCGAGCCAGTTGCTCAAGCGCTTGCTCTGGGGACATGGCTCGAAACAGGATCTGCTTATCCAAGGCACGATAGATGGAAGGCGTCGAGTGCCCCACCGCGCACAGTGCCAAGTGCTCTATCCAAAGCGCAAAGAGCTGCTTACCCGAGAGTTTGGTGACGTTATAAACTAAGCGATGATCCGGATAAACGCCGGTTAACCAGCCCTCCAGCGCAACGGTGTTCCCGCTTGATAACAGCACGGATAAACGTACTTCGACAAGCTCTGGCTCACCGTTCATCAGCGGGTGGAGTTTTTCACGAAGCTCAACAACATCTTTGATACGCTGGTTCAGTTCTCGCTCACCCGCACGGCCAACCGGAAGCCCACCTTGACGAAGCAGAAACTGCCCAAGCTCAATGAGGTCTTCCTCCTTCATGGCGGCGTCCATTAGGCGTTTGCGAAGCAGGTATTTAGATAAGCCTGCGGCCTCAAATGGCTCCTCATCTTCTGGAACACCCGCCGTCTCCGGAAAACGTACTTGCAGGCGCTCGGTAAAGAAGGCCTCAATGGGGTCGCGATAAAAACGCACCAACTCATCCAAATCGATGTGCGGTTTATCGACAAAGGGCAGTACGGCATCTAAAAAGCCGCGTTTGCTCTCATGCTGTGCCGTGTTGGCCCAGCGCGGGTTAAAGCTGAATAACCGATCCGACTCCGACACATAGTAGCGTCGGCTGTACGCGGTAAGCGGGTGCTCGACGGTGACCGCTTTAATCAATTTACCCGGCTCAAACTCCGCATCTGGGTTGTAAGCTTGGTCACAATACTCCATCAACTCACTGACCAGTACGGAGGGCACACGCTCGGTATTGTCTTGGATCGAGCGTCCCACATAGCTGATGTACAAGCGTCCTCGAGCCGAGAGCAGCGCCTCCAAAAAGAGGTAGCGGTCATCGTCTCGGCGGGATCGATCTCCCTTGCGGCCATTGCCAGGCTTGGACATCAAATCAAAGCCCATCGGAGGGATGGAGCGCGGGTACTCGCCATCGTTCATCCCCAAAAGGCACACCACTTTAAAGGGGATGGCCCGCATCGGCATTAGGGTACAGAAGTTGATCTGCCCCGAGAGGAAGCGCTGAGTGGAGCGGATCGAGGTCAGCTGCTCGGCCAGATAATCTTTTAAAATATCCGCATGAATGGGGTGCGGATACTGAGCTTCGCTCAAGGTGGATTGCAACGATTCCAGTGCGGATAGAATCATCTCTAGCGCTTCTTGATCCCGCTCATCGGGCGTATAGAAGGTATCGATCAGTTGGTGCAGCGCTTCGGACCATACCTCTAGCGTTTTCTCACCGGTGAACGCTGCGCGAAGTCCAACTAACGCATCAAAAAAGCGTTCAAACTCGCCAAGGGTGGCCGATGCCAAACCGCTGACCTCGCCCAATGGTGCGATGTTGTGCCACAGCCCTTCGGCATCGCCCATCGCGTAGCCGCTCATGAGGCGATCCAACCCAAAAGACCAGCTGTTTTGATCAAAAGCTACGTCGCAAACCTCTTTGCGAGCGCCAGCGTTCACGCCCCACTGGATACCCGCTTGGTTAACCCACGCGCGGATCTGATCAAACTCCGATTTACTCAACCCAAAGGCCCGTAACGTGGCGGGCAGCTCTAGAAGATCAAGGATCTCGGTCGTGGTGAAGCGTTTTCGATCTAAGCTGATCAAGTGCAAAAAGCTGTTGATCAGCGGGATCTCCTGATCGGCGGATCGGTCCGATATCGAAAAGGGCAAATAGGTATCACCGTGCGCATTGCCAAACACGGCATCGATGTACGGGGCGTACGCCGCGACATCGGGCACCATCACAATGATGTCTCGGGGTTTTAGAGACGGGTCTTCCTCAAACATCGCCAACAGCTGATCGTGCAGTACCTCGACCTCACGCATGGGGCTGTAGGTATTGTGCAGCTCGATGCTTCGATCGCTCGCTTGCCATTCAAAGAGATGATCGCGTTTATCCTCACGCGTTTGGTTTTTAAGCTCCAGAATATCGGATTGCACCGCGTGTAACAGCGAGTCATAGGAAGGCTCAGAGAAAAGCCCAACCTCATCCAACCCCATCTCTTGTAATAGGTACAGATAATCACGCCCCAGCTTCCCCATGGACGCCAGCAACGGATGGCCTTCATCAAAGTGAAGCAGACTCGGGTCCCGCCCCTCTTTAAACCATTTACGGTTCAGTCTTGCTAGATACTTAGGGTCGATGATGTCGCCCCAATAGTAGCGGCATGGGTTCGCCACCATGAGGTGAACATCGGTTTTTTGAGCCACGGCCGTCAGCGCTTCTAAATAGTTTTTCGGCAGAGCTGAAATACCAAAGACAAAGACTCGATTGGGCAGGCCATTAATTGCGGTTTTAGCATTCAATGCCGATACAAAGGTGTCGTACATGTTGGCTCGATGCCAATGCGGCAAACCGCGTCCTTGAGTATCAGCGACCAAATCACGCCAGAGGATGGGTTGCCACAGATGATCATCCACGACAGCTTCGTTCTCTCCGGCTTCCCACGCGGCGATCCAATCAGGACGATACACCAAGTATTGGTCAAAGAGGTCGGCAATTTTAGCGCACAAATGGTAGAGACGAAGTGGGTCTTCATCGACCGCTAGGTAGTGCTTAAGCAAGGTAAACTCAGGCGACTCAATGCGCAGCGGCAGTAAACGCATCAAACTCCAAGTCATCGCATCTTTACTGTAGGCGGAGCGCTCGGGAACATCGTCCAAGGCTTCACTGAAAATACGCCACAAAAAACTGGCCGGCAGTGGAAAATCCACATTGGCGCAAATGCCGATCTGCTCGGCCAACTCTAGCTTTAACCACTGCGCCATACCGGGGCTTTGCACCAGTATTTGATCGCACGCAAACGGCTCATCTAACGGGGCTCGCCGAATCATCTCGACCAACACATCGCGTAATTGGTCCAGCGCGTTGGAGTGGTAAAGATAGAGCATGCGTCACCTTGGCAGAACAGAATAGAGTCCGATCACAATACTTACGCTTAAGCGTTAACCGGAATTAGGCGAGGGCTCCGATTCACCTTGGGGTTGTGCGGTAACAAACTGAAAGCCTGACTCTTGCGTCCAAACATCTTTACCCTGTTCGACACGGATAACCCCTTTAAAGCGCGTGTGCAGGTAATCGACCGCATCTTCTAAAGTATCGATATCGCACAACATGACACCGCCGCGATCGTTATCGGTTGTGAACAAAAAACTCTTCATGAATCGAATAAACTCTTTTAGCAGAACTCTTAGCCAAACCGCCGCAGACCACCTGTAAAACCACAGGCACGATCCCTCAACGGTATGTTCGAACTTATCGAACAATATACCGTATATTCAGGCCTTGCGGCCAATGGTAAATCCTTGTTCTGTGTGCGATTATGAATGGCTAATAGTATGGAAGTCGCAAGGACATGCAGCAATCATTCGCCACACTCGCCCAATTGGTCCAAGAAATCTCCACTGCCGAAAACGCGGTCAGCGCGATGCAGGGGATTGTGGCGCGTTTAGCGGATATTATGGATGTGCCTGTGTGCAGCTTGTATTTAAAATCGCCAAGTCGATCCAAGCTGATTTTAGCCGCCACACAAGGGTTGGCCGAATCTTCCATTGGTAAGATCAAATTGAGCCTAGACGAAGGCTTGGTGGGTACCATCGCTGCTACAAAACACCCACTTAACTTACCGGATGCGCCCTCTCACGATAAATTCGTCTTCTTCCCAGAAGCGCACGAGACGGCATACAAGCAGTTTATGGGCGTACCACTGATCCACCTTCGCCAATTGATTGGGGTGCTGGTGGTTCAAGGCACCCCGCAGAAAGCCTTCTCCCAAGAAGCCGAAGCCTTCTTGGTGACCATCGCATCTCAATTGGCCGGCACGCTGTATAACATTCAAAAATCGGGTGAGTGGCTATCCAGCCGTAAGCCACGCAAATTGTTTCAGCGTTACTCCGGCATTATCGGCTCCGATGGCATTGGTATCGGGGAGCTAACCCCGATCCACGCACACATTGACTTACAAAACGAGCCCAGCGCCAAAGCCGAAGACCCAGAGCGCGAGCTGCGCCGTTTTGAGCGCGCACTCACCACCGTTTCTGAAGATTTAGCCCTTGGGGCAACCAAAATCGAGAAGGAACTGCCCGAGGACATCGCGACGCTGTTTGGCGTCTACCGCATGATGCTCTCAAGCCCTGAATTCAGTGATGAGCCGCGCGCTTTAATTCGCGAAGGGTATACAGCCGCGTGGGCGGTTCGACAAACCGCGTTAAAGCTCGCTTCCAGCTTTGAGAAAACCGACGACCCTTACTTAAAAGCCCGCGGGGAAGATGTTCGCAACATTGCGATCAAGCTGATGACCCAGATGGCTAAGCGTGAGCAAGACAGCGAGCGCGACACCGACCAGCCGATGATTTTAATGGGGGATTTGATCAGCATTGCCGATCTATCCGAGTACCCATTAGATAAAATCCAAGGGATTGTCTGCCGGTCAGGTTCGGCCCTATCGCACACCGCCATCGTTGCCAACGCCTTGGGTATCCCAGCCATCATGGGCGTGTCGGACCTTAAGATCAAAAAATACAAAGGCCAATGGGCCGTGTTGGATGCCAGCCGAGGCGACATCATCATCTCCCCACCGGAGCAGATGCTCAAAGAGTTTGAGCGCATCAAGGCCAGCGACCAGCAGTTTAACCAGTCACTGGCCTCGCTGCGCGATGAGCCTGCGGTCACCTTGGATGGTTTTCACGTAAGCCTCTTTACCAACACCGGCTTATTAGCCGACGTATCCCCTGGTCTTAAAAACGGTGCCGAGGGGATTGGGCTTTATCGCTCCGAGATCCCTTTTATGATCCACGACAGCTTCCCCACCGAGGAGGAGCAGTATCAGATCTACAAAGAGGTACTGGATGCATACGCACCGCGCTCGGTGTCCATGCGCACGCTGGATATCGGGGGTGACAAGCAACTGCCCTACTTTGAACTCAAAGAGGAAAACCCCTATTTGGGTTGGCGCGGTATCCGTTTCACACTGGACAATACCGCCTTACAGGTGACTCAGCTTCGTGCCATGGTACGCGCCGCGCACGGTCGGGATAACCTGCAGATATTGATCCCCATGGTAAGCCGCATTGACGAAGTCAAAACCATACGCGACTTACTTACCCAGGTGATCAGCGAGCTGCAAAACGAGGGCAAACAAGCCATCATGCCAAAGCTTGGCATTATGATTGAGGTGCCCTCCACACTGCTGTTGCTTGAGAAGATTGCCCCGTACATTGACTTTGTGTCGATCGGCTCAAACGACTTAACACAATACTTGCTGGCGGTGGATCGGAACAACCCCAAAGTGTCGCGTTTGTTCGATAACTTGAACCCGGCCATGCTCTCTGCGCTTAGGTTTATTCGACAAAAATGCACGGAGCTGCAACTGCCCGTCTCCTTGTGCGGTGAGATGGCCGCGGACCCAGCCTCCGTTTTGCTGCTGATCGCAATAGGCTTTGACCGATTAAGCCTAAGTGCGCATAAAATCCCTAAAGTGAAGTGGCTAATCCGGCGCATCGAGCGTGAGCATTGCCAGCGACTATTTGCCAAGGTATCCACTTTAGAAGATGAAACTGAAATCCGAAAAGTGCTCTCCAAAGCTCTCAAGGAAATTGGCCTAGAAAACACTAAGTAAACTAACCGTAAAGAAAATCCGTGATTGGACGATATTTTAAAGGGGGATGCGTTCCCCCTTCCAAGCAAATTTTTATTTACGTGTTAGACTTGATATAACCCGTTGATCATCGCTGAGACCCTTGATGAATTTTGAAGATCTTTTTGTTTTGGTCATTGAACCCTCCCGCGTTCAGCGATCGATCATCACAAATCATCTAAAGAGCTTTTCGATTGAAGATATCGAAGAGTTTTCTACCGCTCATGAGGCGCTGGCGTTTATGCAAACGCAAAAGCCTGATTTGGTGGTATCGTCTATGCACCTTCCAGATATGACCGGCACCGATGTGGTGACAAAGATGCGTGAAGACGAGTCTTTGTCAGGGGTCACGTTTATGCTGATCTCCTCGGAAACACATCACCGTTACCTAGAGCCCATTCGCCAATCCGGTGCGATTGCTCTTTTGCCCAAACCTTTTGACCGTGACGATTTGGAAGCGGCGCTGCAAAGCATCCTGCTTTACCTATCTGATCAAACGGTCGAGGAAGAAGGCGTATTTGATGATCGCTTTGAGGATTTGAACATTCTGGTGGTCGATGACAGCCGGATGTCTCGTAAGTACGTTGCTCGAATCTTGAGTGGTATTGGCATACACAACATTACTGAAGCCACGGATGGGACCGAGGGGCTTGAGAAGATCAATACCACTCGGTTTGATATGGTGATCTCAGACTACAACATGCCTAATTTGGATGGTCGTGAAATGGTGGAGCGCATCCGCCACGAGACTGACCAAAGCAGTGTACCTGTCGTTATGATTACCTCAGAAGAAGATCAACAGCGCTTAGCTGCGATACAAAAAGCAGGCGTCACCGCGTTGTGCTCTAAACCCCTATCCTACGAATTTGCGAAAGGTATCATTGCGCGCTTGGTTTTAGAGCAACACTGACACACGCCTTTCATCAGACATAAAAAACGCCCAAATTGGGCGTTTTTTATGTGCAGCGATTACTCCGATAACAAGCAATCTGGATTAAAGCCCATGATCAGGGAGCCCCAGTGCTGATCATTGATGTATAGCGGGATTGATAAGTCGTTTAGAACCTCGCCGGTATCACGCACAAAGGTCTGTAATAGGAAAGGATTCGTATGATTGCAACGACGTTTCTCGGCTCGGTTACCATCGAATTTACGACGATGACGACTCTTTAAGTTATCGACATCGAAATTGCCGGTCATGTTGTTCGATACCTTGGCGTGGTGAGCAGCCGCATACCCGTTTTTATCTACCGCAATGGCGTAGATAAACTCGGAGCGCTCTGCAATAAAGCTATCAAACAAGGGACGCATCACCGCTTCATAAGCGCTGGCGTAACTGACATCAAACTTCTCGGGTTTTTGATTCGGGTTCATCCGTTTGTAGTCAGTATCAAACAGGTTTTGACCATCATCCGACAGCTTTTGTAGCGCCTGCTGAGTTTGCGCTGCCCAGCGGCGTCCCGCTTGAATCATGCTCTCAAACCCACCGTAACCAATGATGAACCTTGAGAGCAGCTCTTGGGTTTCTTCGGTGGCGATTTCCAACTCTTCGGAGTGGTTGATCGACTCTTTCATCTCATCGTCGATGTGTTGAGCAATCTGGGTAATTTCCGTTACATGACCGTGGGATTGCTTATTGCTGTACGACAACTCATCAATGGCCGCACTGATACCGGCCAAACGCATATTGACGCTCTCAAAATCCGTTACCAACGAGTGGAACTGATCGTTGGTGTTTGCAATAAAGCCTTCGGTATTTTGCACGTACTCGCGTATATTTTCGGAACGCGTCCGCGTATGCCCCATCAGGTCACTCATCTCAAGAATGTTCTTATCGATCTCGTTAGTGGCTACGCTGACTTTCTGCGATAAGTTGCGCACCTCATCCGCAACCACCGCAAAACCGCGGCCTGCATCCCCAGCTCGGGCCGCCTCAATCGACGCGTTGAGCGCCAGCAAGTTGGTCTGATCGGAGAAGTCCTGAACCATGGTCAAGATACGTGTGATGTTTTCGGAGTTTTCGTTCAGCTTTTGAACCGTTTCTTGGAAGTTGTTGACCAGTTCCGAAATGGAGCGAACCTGATCCAACACCTTCATCATCTCTTCGCTGGACTTACGCACATCGCCCATATTTTTTTCGTTCTGCTCACTGATGTGCAGAGTGGTTTCAGCAACCTCTTGAACCGCTTGCGAGGCTTCTTGACTGGATTGGAACACCAGTTGGGCTTGCTCTTCTTGCTTAAGCACCGAACCACTGGCCTTGTTCAATACCTTTTGCATACGGGTTGCGCCAAGTGCCACACTGACGGTCCGACGTCGAGATTCAGCAATCATCCGACGCAGACGCTCCGCAAATTGGTTATAGCTGTGGGCCATATCGCGGATTTCATCGTAGGTGAACTCCGGCAAGGTAACCGAAATATCCCCATCGTTATTCTTGATGTGCTTAAAGACCGAAATCATGGCGTTAATGGGGCGCAGAAACAGGTGGCGCATAAAGAAGATGGTAAAAATCCCACCCAATACCGCCAAGCCAATCGTAATCAGCCCCCATTGCATAAAGGCATCCAAATCGGCCACCAAAACTGCACTGACATCAGCGGCAATGTCGCTTTGCGCCAACGTGCTTTTTAAGTGATCGAAATAGTGGTATCCAATCAATAGCATCAACATGTGAGGCATCAAAAGGAAGAGCACATTACCCACAATTTTCTTGGTTAATGTATTAAAGAAAGTGCGTTCGATGGCTTGGTATAGACTCATGTGAAGTCCTAATTCTTCTTCTGCTGATCGCCATCCTGGCCTATTTTGTTGATCCCACAGCTCCTTTAAAGGTAGCAGTAAATTCAGGTTTCACAGGGATCATCGGCCAAAAAGAAGGTTCTTTTACCGCGATATTTGGCACATTCTACAATTCGATACCAAAGTATGATCTAGATCAGGCTTTCCAACTCAGCCAACTGCCGCGCTCATTAAAATACCGGCGCCACACATCGTAGTCTGGACAAAACTGAGCGACACGCTGCCAAAACGCTGGGCTGTGGTTAAACACACTTAAATGCGCCAACTCATGAATCACAACATAGTCGATGGCCTTGGGGCTCGCTAACATCAATCGCCAATTCAGCGCGACCTCACCTTTGGATGAACATCGCCCCCACATGCGCTTAAAGGACTTAACTTCGATGCCAGAAGGGTTTACCTGCATGACCTTCGCCCAATGCTCCGTTCGCGCCTTTAGATAAGCTTTCGCTTCGCTTTGGCACCATTGGCTTAACAACTCATCCACCCGCGCTTGTTCCGGCTTTTGACTTCGACTCCCCAGATAGACAAAGAAAACCTCTCCATCAAAAAGCACCTCGTTTCGTTTTGCAGCACGAATCATAAGCGGTCGCTCCTCACCAAGCCAAGAGAGCGAGGCGCGCTGATACGGAGAGGGTTGGTGCTCTGCGATATGCGCGACTTGACGCTCAAGGTGACCGACTATCCAATCAGCTCGCTCCAGCAGCACACTCTCAATCCAGCGGATAGACGCATTCATCGGTGCGCGCACCCAAAGCTGGCCCTGTTTTATTTCAAAGCCCAATGTCTTTCGTGAGGATCGGACCAAGCGGTAGTCAATATTCTGGCCACGCAACGATAACCCACGATCCTCCGGAGGAGGTTTCGGGCGGCTGGAGGGTGTTTGTCGACGTTTAAACAGCATTATGATCGGCGGTGGTGTTTAGCCATGGACTGGATGGAGCGCCAAAGCGGCTTCCACGCATCATGCAGCTTACCACTCTCTGCCTCGCGCTCGTTATAGTAATACCCTTGGGCAGCATTCAACCATTGAGTCGCCGGTTCAGACAGTGCGGGATAAACCTCCACAAGGCGTGCTAAGTAGTGTGCAGCGGTTTCTCCCGATTTACGTTGCAAACGTCGGTCCACCTTAGATAACCGGTGAGAGATTTTTTCAAGCTGTACGCCAACAACTGTGGTGTAACGCGCTTTTTTTCGTTGCATCCACAAGAGAACGAGGCCTAAGCACACACCCGGAATGATCACGATTAACGCCAAGGCCACCCAACGATAGCGACTGTTAAGCCAGCCTTGCAGCCACTGATTATCCTGACTTTGATAATCCAACACCATACGATGCCAACGGTAGTTAAGCGCATCGTATTGCTGGCGCAAACCACTGATAAAGCTCCAATGCTTTTCAAGACGAATCAGAGAGATCGGTGCATCGGCCGCAAACGCCTGATCATCAGAAAACAATTGATCGAACGATAGCTCAACCCGCTCAGGCGCAACCGCAGCGGTAGGATCAAAGCGTACCCAGCCTTTGCCTTTTTCCCAGTACTCGACCCAAGCGTGTGCCTCGTATTGGCGAACGGTCATATAGCCTTCAACCGCGTTCCACTCCCCGCCAAGGTAACCGCCCACAACCCGCGCCGGAATACCCGCTAACCGAAACGCAATGGCCGCTGCCGAGGCAAAGTGTTCACAGAACCCTTCTTGCGTATCAAATAGGAAGCCATCGGTGGAATCACCACTCACCAAAGCCGGGCTTAAGGTGTATCGGAATGATCGGTTAAATAACTCAATAAGCCGCGCTTTTACCGTTTGCGCAGGCTCACCCACTAAACCTTGCTCCTCTAGCCAAACGCGGGTGCGCGGTGCACTCTGGTCAGGTACTCGTAGGTAACGACGACCAAGCGGTGCCTCAGGAAGGTACCCCTCGTTTGCGACACTGACGGCCCGATAAGACAAACGGCTATCTACATCCCGCGTGGATTTGATCGTTTGGTTTCCAAAGGTTAGATAAGAGCGCGCCTCGACACTGACAGGATAATCCAGCACGGACAACCAAGGACGCCCCGTTGGCTCCAGTACCACCCGATACTCAAAAGCGGCATCGTTCATTTGGGTGGCAAACTGATCGGTCGCGGATTCTTCGACATACCATGTGCGCCCATCAAAATGACTCATGGTCATCGATCGCCAATAGCGTTGTTCGGGTAACGGGGCTTCCCCCTGAGTAAACTCCACTCTAAACGCGATGTCAGTATTCCGGGTCAGTTGCTGGACCGACCCCGGAGACATGGTCTCGGATAACCCCGTTTTAGCCACCGCATGCTTGTACTGGACGCTCCACAAAGGGCCAATTCGCGGAAAAACAACAAAGAGCACAACCAATACCGGGATAGACTGCAGCAAAAGAACACCGCTTTGCTGTACGACAGAGCGCGTCTTAACCTTCGAATCCAGCCCGCGATGCATCACAATGGTCGCAGTTAACGTCACCCAAAACACCATCACCCCCACTAGGGCCAGCAGCATGGATTGGTCAAACAGAAAACTGACCGCAATGGTGAAAAACGCCACCATGATGATGGCCCAGCCGTCTCGGCGACTGTTAAGCTCCAAAAGCTTAAGAGCAGCCCCTGCCACCAGCAAAATCGAGAGACCCGCCAGCCCATCGGCATGAGCAGCACTGACCAACACCCCAGCACCTGCGATCAACATTAGCGCGGCTTTGGTCAGTTGTTTAATCGGGCGATGTTGGGTGTAAAACTGCCAGCCCATCAAAAGCGCTACAAAGGCGGCCATCAAGATCGGCAGTTGAGGAAGATGCAGCATCATTAAGCCGACGGACACCAGCAATAACCAACGCTTTTGGGTGAGCGATAGGGTCTCGTAACGCATCTTATTCGCCCTGGGCGTACGACGAAACCAAGCGCTCACTCGTCCTGTCATGATCGCCCCTTAGGCGTTAGCCCAAAACGTGCTAACTGCTCCAGCACTTGGCGTTTATGCGACTCGCCGACACTCGGCAGTAAGATACAACCCTCTTGGTGCCACCCATACGACGTGCCTTGCTTCTCAAGCTCCAACACCCAAGCGGTCAAACGGGATAAGCGCGTTTCTGTATCTAGCTCCGGCCACAGCGCCATGGACAACCAAGTAACGGACTGGTCTTTCTCCTCAAACTGCAGCGAATATAACCCCTGCCCCTTCGCGGCTTTTCGCCAAGCGATACGACGCAAAGACTCACCTTGCTGGTACTCTTTTAAAGTGTCTAGGTCATCTTCAGGCTCTAGAGGCGCGTTTTGATCCGAACGAGGCGCATGCTCTGTTAAATCAGTCAAAAGCCCGCCCATAATCGGTTCGGGATACACCAAAACAGCATGCGGTATCGACGTACGACTCCATGCACGAAGTAACCCAAGTGGATAGATGGTTTCAACCGTCACAACGCCCATAGGACGATCACCACGACGCCGGACTTTAAAGCCTAAATCCATATGGCCAGAAGACGATAAATCCGCGGTACTGGTAACACCACCTGCCAGTGACGCTTTGACTTGGTATTTATCTGCATTCGCTTGAGTGGCCATTCGATAATGCGTTGGACGATTAGCAAAACAAGGACTGGGCGCTTCAAAGCGCAGCGTAATACCGCTTAGATTATTAAAGGTATGCAGGATGGCGGTAATCATGACCGAGGCCATCAGAAACGCAACGGCATACGCCAAGTTATTTTGGTAGTTGATCCCCAGTAAAAGCACCCCGAACCCTACCAACACATAGAACCACCCGGCTTTAGTCGGCAGAATGTAAATACGCCGCTGCGTTAGCGTGACGTGATCACTCTCAGGAAAGCGCGATACCAACCATCGTTCAAATCGATTCATCCGCTTCGCGCCTACTATTGAAACACATCCACACTGGCAAGCAGGCGCTTAGCCCACAGTTGGCTGCTTTCGGTATGCGCATCTCTCACCATCAGACGATGTGCAACCACCGCCTCAAACACGGCCTGAACATGATCGGGGGTTACATAACTTGCCCCTTCTAGATACGCCCACGCTTTTGACGCTTCCAGCAAACCTAAGGCACCACGCGGCGAGAGACCGAGTAAGATCCCCTCGTGGTCCCTTGTTGCTTCAGCCAAACGCTGTACATACGCCACAAGCTCTTCGGAAACGGTGATCTGCTTAACGGCCTTATGCGCTTCTAACAGTGCGGCATCATCGAAGATATTGGGTAGTGCATCGATGTCCACCCGCGTATCACCGTGCAGCAGCAACTTACGCTCGGTTTCAGGGTCAGGGTAACCCATCGATAAACGCATCAAGAATCGATCCAATTGCGACTCTGGTAATGGATAAGTACCGTATTGGCTGAGTGGATTCTGGGTGGCGATCACAAAGAAAGGCTCAGGGAGCGGCCGCGTTTGCCCGTCCATCGAGACTTGCTTCTCCTCCATCGCTTCTAAAAGGGCGCTTTGTGTCTTCGCCGTAGAGCGGTTAATTTCATCGGCCAATAATAGCTGTGTAAAAACGGGGCCTTCATGAAACTGGAACGCCCCTGTCTGAGTATCAAACACAGGGCCACCCAACACATCCCCAGGTAAAAGATCACTGGTAAACTGGATTCGGCGATACTTTAGGCCGAACACTTTGGCAAGCGTGTGTGCCAAGGTGGTTTTCCCCATTCCGGGTAAATCCTCCAAAAGCAGGTGCCCGCCGGACAATAAGCACGTCACACTCAAGCGTATGACAGAACGTTTACCGTAAATAACCGATTCAATGGTCGACAGTGCTTCATTTAGACGTGCTTGCATCCGCATCCTCTGCTGTAGGTGATCATTAACACTTAATATGACCTATCGGCCGAAAATGAATTCCCATAAAAAAACGCAGCAAGAAGCTGCGTTTTTTTCACATCAAAGCAACGGCTTAGTGGTGATGACCGCCTTCGCCGTGTGCGTGACCGTGAGTCACTTCTTCTTCGCTCGCTTCGCGAACTTCAACTACTTCAACCGCAAAGTGCAGATTCTGACCTGCCAGAGGGTGGTTACCATCCAACGTGATGCCATCTTCTTCTACTTCAACCACGGTTACAGGCTGCTCACCCCAAGGCGCTTGAGCCATGAATTGCATACCTACTTCAACGTTGTCGATACCTTGGAAGTTGTCGTGTGGTACTTTTTGAACCAACTCTTCACGGATAGGGCCGTAACCTTCTTCTGGAGTAACCGATACGTCCAATTTGTCACCTACGGTTTTACCGACCAGCGCATTTTCCAAACCAGGAATGATGTTGCTTGCGCCGTGCAGATACGCCAGCGGAGATTGACCTACCGATGAATCAAGCACTTCGCCTGCATCGTTTTTCAGTGTGTAGTGAATAGAGACAACGGATTTTTCAGCTACCAACATGATAACAAACCTTTTTTTAACCATTTTTTTACTGAAAAGGTTCGAATCAGTAACAACAAACCCAAAACCTTACAGAACACGGCTACATCGTAACGCGCCTTTTCTTAAAAAACCACCGAAGGCTTAGCTTCTGGAAAAGCGATTAGGGGCTCGGTCAAAACGCCAACAACCGGGCACCGTTAAGCGCACCCCGCCTACCCAACGATCCAAGGTATGGGTTTCTAACCAATCTTGGCCATCCTGAATCGATTTGCCGTACTCTGAAAGGCCGATAGATCCTTTCGTAAAGGCCTCGTCAAACCCCATCAATTCAGGAGGTCTAAAAGCCCCCTCGCCTTGCCAAGTTAACAAAGGCGATTCGGCGTGGATCATCTCGTTCAAAATCAGCCAAAACGATGCATCTCCCATAAAGGGCGCTTGCTCCTGAGCTCTAACGGCCTTGAACAGATCAAAAGGGGTTAGATCACCCTCTTGGAGAGCAGAAAGCACATATGCTTGTGTCAAACTGAGCCCAGAAGCGTCGGGGTATTCAGCACACAAACGCACAATGGCCTCTTTCATGTGAGGGAAGTGACCGTCTAAACGACGCCACAGAGCATCATCATGCACGGCTTCCTCTAATGCTCGGGGAGAAGGCGCGGTAATCGCATCCCACAACCGAGAGCAATCATCTAATACAGAGTCGCTGGCGGTTTCACGCTGTTGAAAAGCAGTCTTTAATGCTTGATCCGTTGAAGCATCTTCATAGAAGCCTTGATGGAGCACCACAAATTGAGGGGGATTACAGTGTTTGCCCTCGCCTGCAAACCAGGTAAAGACTTGCAACAAATGCAAATGGTCGTATAGCTCTGGGGTTAACCAAAACACAACCTCACCCGCTTCTGCACCGCTTTGCAAAATGGTATCACGAGTCTGGAAATGCAGCTGGGCTTCCATATGGGTTGCCCAATGTCGGCCTGCAATAAACGCGGCTCGTATCTTGGACATATCCTCAAGCGTCAAACCACTTGGCAGTGCACCTTCATGAAGAACATCGTTCCAAGCCAAAAAGTCACCTGGAAGACCCAAGGTACTCAGTCGCTGTGTTGCTTGGTCACCATGATTAATGTGTAGCATTTTAGGGACTCTTATCTCAACAAAGTGTAAAAACGTCGCTATCCGCTTGCAAAACAACGATCTAAAGATGAATAACAATTCAAAAAATAGGAATTTTTCCTATAGGCGTTTAATTCATCTTTTCCTAATATCATTTCATCGGATTCTAACTAAGCAAGGAAGCTTTACTATGAACAACACCTGTCCGGCCTGCAATCAACTTTTAAAACACCACGACGGTGAAGCACACATCGGTTTAAAACTGATCAGCAAACTTCCTGGTAGTCATCTCTTCAAATGCAACCAATGCCAAAGCTACCTGCATTACCATCAAAACGTATGGGAAATGCTACTGGAAGGATTGAGCCAAAACCAAAAGCCTCTCGTGCACGTTGCTTAATGCCTACTGAGCAATCGTTTGTTGCACCCCTTAAGGCTTCGAACCACCAGTAACATCGCTTTCTAGAATCCGCTGTTTCCGAATCTGGTAAACGGGTCGCTATGTTTAGCGACCCGTTTTTGTGTTGGATTAAACAGACTCTGTTTCTAAAAACGCCGTTAAGATCTTCACCGTCGATACCACATCTTTGGTACCTGCCATTTCACGGATGGAATGCATACCAAATTGCGGAACCCCGATATCCAGCGTTTTGACACCCAGTTCAGCCGATGTAATCGGACCAATCGTACTGCCACACGCCATATCAGAGCGCACCACAAACGACTGTGTAGGCTCGCCAACGGATTCTGCGATCAATTTAAATAAAGAGGCTGTCACATCGGTTGTTGCGTATCGTTGATTGGCGTTGATTTTGATCACAGGTCCCTGATTTAGCAATGGACCATGATTCGCGTCGTGTTTGTCCGAGAAGTTCGGGTGGATGCCGTGTGCGTTATCCGCCGAGATCATCATTGAGTGCGCCAGTGTTCGACTAAAATCCGCCTTACCCGCCAGGATCCGCTCTAGGCAGTGCTCAAGCATAGGGCCTTGCGCCCCAACTGCACTCATGCTGCCGACCTCTTCATGATCATTACAGACCAGTAATTGGCCGTAATCAGAATCCGACGACAACAAGGCTTCCAACCCCATAAAGCAACTGAGCAGATTATCCAAACGTGCCGACGCCAAAAACTCCTCGTTTAAACCAATACGAGCAGCACCTTGGGTATCGTAAAAGCACAGATCAAAGTTGAGCACCTCTTGAACATCTTCACCTTGGCCTTGAAGATAATCTTTTAACCACACTCGGAAATCGGGCTTTTCATCGGTTTGACCTAGCAAAGGCGGCAAATAGGTTTGCGCATTGATGGACCGTGTGCTGTTCGCTTCGCGGTCTAGGTGGATTGCCAAGCTTGGAATAATCGCTACGGGCTTTTCAAGATTAATTAAGCACGAACTCAAGCCAGTACTGGATTTAAAGCTGACACGACCGGCCAGCGAAAGATCACGGTCAAACCAAGGGTTAAGAAGAACACCGCCGTACACCTCGACACCCAGCTGCCAATACCCTTGACGATGTAGGTCTGGATTGGGCTTTACTTTTAAGCACGGTGAGTCGGTATGCGCGCCAATCATTCGAAAACCGGTTTGCTCTACAGGCTGGGCCGGCATTTTCCAGGCGATAATACTGGAGCCGTTACGCGTCGTAAAATACGCCCCGCCAGCGTCTAAGGTCCATTCGTCTTTTTCATCTAATGCGACAAAGCCAGCACTTGTGAGTCGATCTACCATTGTATTAACGGCGTGGTAAGGCGTTGGCGATGCATCCAAAAAGTCAAACAAACGCTCTAGGGTAGCTTGGTCGTTTGGGTTCAATGAAGCGGTGTTATTCATGCTGGTTTCCTGACTGGGTCTGCTTGTCCAGAGTCTGGAAGCCGACCAACTTGATGTGATAAATCAGAGCTGAGTTTGCAGGGATGTCCGTGGAAGGACTGGTTGCCCCATACGCAAGCTCTGATGGTAAATAAATAATCCAATGATCGCCCGGGTGCATCAGCATAAGCGCTTCACGCCACCCTTTAATCACTTTGTTCAACGGAAAGGTCGAAGGTTTAGAGGCACCTAAGGTATTAGCGAACTCATGCCCATCAATCGTAGTACCTTTATAAAAGACATCCACCTGATCACCCAAACGCGGCGACGTTGACAGGTCACTCGCTTGCTCGACGACTTCATACTGAAGACCCGATGCTGTGGTGATAACCCCTTCGCGCTTGGCATTATCAGCCAGAAACGCATCACCCGCTTTGCGCGTATCATCATTTAATGCTTTGTCGATCAGGGATTTTCGAAACTCGGCCTCTTCCTGTTCGGAGCGCCCGTCAGAGCACGCAATCAACAGACACGAGATAACACCAATGACCAGTGTTTTCTTGGAGAAATGTCGAATAGGCATTGAAAATCATCCCTGTCAGGCTCATAAATTGTAACAACGTATTGATTTTACATTAACAGAACCACTAGCTACACTCGAATGACAGGCAAAGGGAACATTGATTTGCACCAACTGTCTTAGAGTTAAGTCACAAGTTCAGTTATATCGCCACAGCCGGAAGTAAGCTCCTATGAACAGATCACTACAAGCCACGTTATTGGCGTTTACCTTAGTGCCGAGCGCACTGTTTACCTCAACAGTCGCATTGGCAAAAAGCGAATTGCCGGCTTTAGTGCCCGACAAGGTTCAATCAATGACTTTGCAGGAGATCACAGCGCGCCTGAGCTCTGGCCATTACAACAAAATTGTTCTGAATGACCGACTTTCAGCTGAGATTTTAGATACCTATCTGAACAATCTTGACCCTGCGCGCAGCTACTTTTACCAATCTGATATTGATGAGTTTCAAAAATACCGTTCCCAGTTGGACGATGACATCATCAATGGAGATCTTGAACCGGCTTACTTGATCTACAACCGCTTCCAACAGCGCTCTAGCGAGCATTTAGATGCGGCGATCAAACGCTTACAGTCTGACGAACCTTTTACGTTCGATGTCGATGAAACTCTCGACATCGACCGTGAGGATGATCCTTGGATGCAAAGCAAAGCCGATATGGAAGATCTGTGGCGCAAACGCATCAAAAGCAACCTGCTTAACTTAATGCTGGCGGACAAAACCGAAGCTGAGGCTCGTGAAACGCTGATCAAGCGCTACACCAATCAACTCAAACGACTGGGCCAAACTAACTCTGAAGACGTGTTCCAGCGCTTTGCTAACGTTTATACCGAACATTTTGACCCGCACACCTCGTACTTTTCACCGCGTGGTAGCGAGAACTTCAAAATCAACATGAGCCTCTCACTTGAAGGTATCGGTGCTGTTTTACAGAGCGAGAACGATATGACTAAGGTCGTTCGACTGGTACCGGCTGGCCCTGCGGACAAAAACGGTCAACTGAAACCGGCTGATACCATCGTAGGCGTTGGCCAAGGCAAAACCGGCGAGATCGAAGATGTCGTCGGCTGGCGTTTGGATGACGTTGTGGATTTGATTCGCGGCCCGAAAGGCTCCACGGTTCGTCTTGAAGTGATCCCTAGTGACAGTAAAGACAACAGTCTGCGCAAAACCATTGCCATTGAGCGGAACACCGTCAAGCTTGAAGAACAAGCCGCGCAAAAACGTGTGATCGATGTAACGCAAAACGGCGTTTCACACAAAGTCGGCGTTATCGAGATCCCGACCTTTTACATTGACTTTGCTGCATTGCAAAGCGGTGATCCGAACTACAAAAGCACCACTCGTGATGTCGAAAAGCTGATCAACGAGCTGAAACAAGACAACGTCGAAGCGCTAATTGTTGACCTTCGTAACAACGGCGGTGGCTCACTGAGAGAAGCCAACGAGCTGGTAGGCTTATTCATTGACCGAGGCCCAACGGTTCAGATCCGTGATCCGAACGGCCGTGTCGATATCATGGGCGACTTTAATCCCAAAGTTGCCTACGACGGGCCGATGGCGGTCATGGTTAACCGCCTAAGCGCCTCAGCTTCCGAAATTTTCGCTGGCGCCATTCAAGACTATGACCGCGGCTTGATTGTAGGCGGCCAAACCTTTGGTAAAGGTACAGTACAAACGCTGCAGCCGATGAATCACGGCCAGTTGAAACTGACCCATGCGAAGTTCTACCGAATCTCTGGCGAGAGCACTCAGAACAAAGGGGTTATGCCGGACATCGCTTTCCCTAGTCTTTACGACACCAGCGAAATCGGCGAAAGCGCGCTCGATGGTGCATTGCCTTGGGACAGCGTAAAGCAAGCACGCCATGGTTATTATGCCGAGCTCGAACCTCTGAAAGGCGAGCTGGCTAAACGCCACCAAATCCGTGCGGATGTGCAGCCCGACTTCGTTTTTATGCGCGAACAAGTCTCCTACTTGATGAGCAACAAAGACGACGATCTTTTGCCATTAAACATCGAAGCACTTAAAGCTAAGCGTGATTCCGCCGAAAAATGGCAGATAGATACTGAAAATCGTCGCCGTGAGGCCAAAGGGTTAAAACCGATCGAAACCCTAGCCGACCTTGACGATGAGCAGCAAAAGGACAGCTCTGGCCGTGCCATTACGCCCGAATCAGAAGCCATGGTTGAAGAGACCGCGCGCATTCTGATGGATGTGATCGACCTTGAAAGCTCGTTCAAAACCGCCTCAAAATAAGCGCCCCTCCCTCTTTGGGGCGCAAGCCCCAAGGAGTACTGCATGAGCAGCGAAAAAAAACCGGCTATTCTCATCATCACCGCGGTTATTGTATTGATCGCCTTAGGTGCCGGTGGTTTTCTTGTCTTCAAAGCGATGGATCAAACCGCACAAAACGCGAAAGAGCTTGAGCAGTTTGGTTATGAAATGGTGGCCTCTTCAAAAAGCTTTGAGACCACAGGTGAGCTTGGTGCAAAGCAACTCCCCCCTACGTTCGATGAAAGCAATCTCCCTCCGACTCAGAAAGTGATTAGAGGCCTTATGGGCGACAAAGACACTTTGATGATGGAGAACAGTACTTTAAGAGAAGAGATTGAACTTTTAAAAGCTGAAATAGCGCAACTCGAAGAGTACAAGCAAATGAATGAACGGTTTGCACCTGCTCGCTTAGAAGATGAACTCAGCGAGGTCGAACGCCAAGTCAAAGCGTTTTTGATTCGAAACCCCGATGCCGATCGCTTCACAACCTTACAAATCGAGACCATGGCCGCGGCCGCCGCTGCGGAGTACAAAGATTACATCACTCGCAACCGTTTGATGCTCTCTGAAGACCGTAAACAGGCTTTGATTGCGAACCACCTCCCTGGCTACGCATTTTGCGTCGGAGATGGCATAGAGGTGGCCGCCAACTCGCCTCAAGAAGCGCGTCAGTTGGCCATCTATTTCCGCACCGATGATCCAAGTGGCTTATCGACCGCTCTTATGCAGGACCTAACCACCGTCATAACCCCTTGTCAGCAATCCTTTCGCAGCCAAATGGACCAAATCGACAGCCAAACTGCCGGTTGAGGGTGTTTTATTCCTTTACACGCTGTATAATACGCGCTCAATTTTCTAGATGATGGGGTCGTGCACCAGCCTTACGGCCCCCTCGTCCATTAACTAGACCCTGCAAGCTGGTGTTGCAGGTATGTGCCAGGCGTTATCACCTTTTTCTCAGATAACCCTAGGCCCAACGATAGGACACTTTCATGAGCGAAAGCTTTGCTGAACTGTTTGAAGAATCATTAAAAGACATCGATATGACTCAGGGCGCCCTGGTCATTGGTGAAGTTGTAGACATCGACAGCGACTGGGTAACAGTTAACGCTGGTCTGAAATCTGAAGCCGTGATTCCTCGTTCACAGTTCCTGAACGATGCCAACGAACTTGAAATTCAAGTCGGTGACAGCGTTAAAGTATCTCTGGAAGCCGTAGAAGACGGTTTCGGTGAAACTAAACTGTCTCGCGAAAAAGCGAAACGCGCTGAAGCATGGGAAATCCTGCAAGCGAAGTTCGACAAAGAAGAGACTGTTAACGGTTTCATCAGCGGTAAAGTTAAAGGTGGTTTCACTGTTAGCATCAACAACATCCAAGGCTTCCTGCCAGGCTCTCTGGTAGACGTTCGCCCAGTACGTGATGTTGACCACCTTGAAGGTAAAGAGCTGGAATTCAAACTGATCAAGCTGGACCAGAAGCGCAACAACGTTGTTGTTTCTCGTCGTGCCGTTCTGCAAGAAGCAAACAGCGCTCAGCGTGACGAAATCCTGGCTGCTCTGGAAGAAGGTCAAGTAGTTAAAGGCTTCGTTAAGAACCTGACTAACTACGGTGCGTTCATCGACTTGGGTGGTGTTGACGGTCTGTTGCACATCACTGACATGGCTTGGAAGCGTATCTCTCACCCATCTGAGATGCTGAACCCAGGCGACGAGATCTCTGTTAAGATCATCAAGTTCGACAAAGAAACAAACCGTATCTCTCTAGGTCTGAAGCAACTGTCTGAAGATCCATGGGAAGCGATCAAAAACCGTTACCCAGCTGGCACTCAGTCTAAGGCTCGCATCACGAACCTGACTGATTACGGCTGCTTCGCGTCTATCGAAGATGGCGTAGAAGGTCTGGTACACGTTTCTGAAATGTCTTGGACTAACAAAAACATCCACCCATCTAAAGTTGTTCAGATCGGTGACGAAGTTGATGTAATGATCTTGGACGTTGATGAAGAGCGTCGTCGTATTTCTCTGGGTATCAAACAGTGCACAGTTAACCCATGGGTTGCTTTCGCTGAGCAATACTCTACTAACGACAAAGTATCTGGTCAGATCAAAACCATCACTGACTTCGGTATCTTCGTTGGTCTGGAAAACGATCTGGACGGTCTTGTACACATGTCTGACATCACTTGGGAAGGTGATGCAGAAGCAGCTCTTCGCCAGTACAAAAAAGGCGACGAAGTTGAAGCTGTTATCCTGTCTATCGATGCAGAGAAAGAGCGTATCTCTCTGGGCATCAAGCAACTGGATAGCGATCCATTCGCTGAGTACCTGCAAGCTAACGAGAAAAACACCATCGTTAAAGGCACAGTAACAGCTGTAGACGCTAAAGGCGCTACTGTTGAACTGGCTGAAGGTATCGAAGGCTACCTGAAAGTTTCTGAAATCAGCGCTGAGCGCATCGAAGATGCGACAACGGCTCTGAAAGCAGGTGACGAATTAGAAGCTAAGATCGTTAACATTGATCGTCGCAACCGCTCTATCGCACTGTCTATCCGTGCGAAAGACCAAGCAGACGAGAAAGCCGCTCTGGCCGCTGTACGCAGCCAAGAAGTTGAGACCGCTGGTCCTACAACTATCGGTGACCTGATCAAAGCTCAAATGGCTAACCAAAACAACTAATCTTGTTTTAGGTTGATCAAAAAAGCCGCTGTTTTTACAGCGGCTTTTTTATATCTTAGGACAATTAATACACAGCCAGACAAGGATACGTTATGGCGATTAACACTGAAGAAGAGTTCATTTCCCTCGTTCGTAAAGCGGAAAAGGAAGCCCAAAACCGACCTAAACTATACCTGCTCAAACTCGCCCTTTTTGCATGTTTCGGCTACGCCGTTATCTTACTCACCTTAACGACATTGCTCGGCATGACAGGCGGGTTAATTCTATTAGCGATTTTTAGCACCGGCATCTTTTTGCTATTGGTTAAGAAGAAACTCATTTTTGTTTTAGGCTTTGCTATTTGGGTACTCATAAAGGCCTTATGGGTCCAACTACCAGCCCCCACTGGCTACAGCCTAAAAAGAAAAGACTTTCCATCTTTATTCAAAGAGTTAGACAGCCTAAGCAAGCAGCTAGACGCAATAAAAATCCATGAAGTCATATTGGATCGCAGCTACAACGCAGCCGTTGTACAACACCCTCGACTGGGTGTTCTTGGTTGGAACAAAAACTATCTCATTCTTGGGTATCAATTGCTGATGGGTCTTAGCCCTGAACAAATGAGAGCCGTACTGGCGCATGAATTTGGTCACCTATCAGGAAACCACAGCCGATTTTCTGGGTGGATTTATCGAAACCGAATTAGCTGGGCCAGAGTCATGGACGCCTTCTCGAATGAACACTCATGGGGCGGCTCGATGATGCGTAAGTTCTTTAATTGGTACTCACCAAAATTTGACGCCTACTCCTTTGCATTAGCCCGTAGCAATGAATACGAAGCCGATGCGATCTCAGCTCAGCTAACCTCGGCTAATATTGCAGGACAAGCCCTGCTGAATGCGTATGTCGCAGCGCCCTATGTTGAACAGCACTATTGGGATGATTTTTTTAAACAAGCTGATCACTACACAAAACCACAGACTCCTCCCCTCGAAGGCCTCCAAGCGTTTCTACAGAGCACCTGCATTGACAAAGAAGACATTAAAGAGCATTTAAATACGGCATTAAATGCAGAAACCCATTATGCAGACACACACCCTTGCCTTTCCGATCGACTCAAAGCGCTTGGGGATACGCAAAAGTTTCAGTTGATGACTTCATTTGAAGTCAGTGCTGCGCAGGCATGGCTTGGCAATAAGAACAGTGACGTTTTAAGCGATTTTGATCAAGAGTGGTGGCAGGAAACCCAAGAGCGCTGGGAAAGTCGTTTTGCTTATTCACAAGAGTCACTTAAGGCTTTGAGCGAATTTGATGAATGCATCGCCGAAGAGCTCAGCGACGATGACCTCTGGAAATTCGCTTACTTGACCCAAGAGTTTCGCTCATTAGAGCAAGCACAACCCCTGTTCCAGATGTATCAATCTCGATACCCCAAAGACAGCGATGCTGCCTATTACATAGCTCGCTATCAGATGGATCATGATCTCGAAGCCGCTATGCTTCAGTTCAAAATTGCTCGTCACGACCCTAGACTGATTGAAGCCTGCGCCCATTTAGGCTTCCAACTATTGATGACTCAAAATCAAGAACAAGAAGCCAACCAATGGTGGCAAGAGTGCGTTAGCATCAACCAAGTATTCAATGAAGCTAAAGAGGAAAGAGCGTCCGTCACACTTAGGGACACCCTCAATGAGCCTAGTAAAGATCAGCAACCACTTCTTGAAAACTTAATTGAGCAGCTAAAGGCGCACAAGCGCGTTAAAAAGGTTTGGATTGCCGAGAAAGCCGTCTCACATTACAAAGACGACCCTGTCTATATCGTGGCTTTTACTTTGCGCGGTTTAGCATTTTCGTATGACAAAGCCGAAGATGAGCTTAGGAATGCGATCCGTCACTCAGCTTCTGTATTTATCGTCGCTAAAAGCGGCTCTCATAAAAAGCTTGCAAAAAAGGTCATCAAATCAGGAAAGCGGGTGATTTAATCGATCACGTAATCAACGAAATCATCTTCGGTGATTTCGTTGTCTTTCACCTCATAAACACTGATGACGGAAGCACCGGCATCAATGACTGAGCGACTTTTACCCGAGATCAAAGGGTGCCATTCAGGTAATTCTTGCCCTTCATAGATTAAGCGGTAGGCGCACGTTGGCGGTAACCAGTGGAACTCAGCTACATCCTGCGGGCGAAGCTTAACGCAGCTTGGCACAAGCTCCGTTCGTTTTTCATACTGAGTACAACGGCAGTTATCATCCATTAGATGACACACTACCGTGGTGTAAAACACCTCTTCGGTGTCTTCATCTTCAATTTTATGAAGGCAACACAGAGCACAACCGTCACACAGCGATTCCCATTCACGATCGGACATTTGCTCCAAGGTTTTGGACTTCCAAAAGACGGTATCCGCGACCATTAACGCACACCGGATTCAGGGCGATCTTTGAAGAGATTCAACATATAGTCGTCTTTTGGGGGTGGCATTTGAAGGTAGAAGCCTTGCTCTTTAATGCCATCAAGTACCTTGTCGATATCCACTCGTGCCAGAGCACGCTCTTTGTGAAGCGGCATATCCATCACATGGATGGCATTACCAAAGCGCTCCATCAGAGCCTCTGGTACCTCTTTTAAGCCCGTGCGCTTGTCCACATAAAGATACATTTCATCTTTGCGGGAGCTTTTATAAATACTGCAAATCAACATGGGATTAATCCTGTTGTTCAAATAACTCTAATTGCTCAAGCAACGCCTGACCAATGATCTCTTTGCGCCAGCCTGCTAAGCCTTCGGGTAGCTGGTACGCACCAAACCACTCTCGACTACGCACTAAAAGCTCTAGGTCTTTCTTTTTCAGCATAAGCTCTGGGGCAATCCCCTTTTGCTCAGCAGCAGTCCTAGCCATCGCTTTCAGCTTTTTAAGACGCTTATTCCAATACACCGGTAGAGGCCTTGGTATTGGCTCGACCGGATTTTGCTCGGCGCTTTGTTTGGCGTTGCTTAGCATTTCAAGAATGGTGTCGCCGTCCTCTCGAATCACTTTAGAGCGTAATTCAGGAATGCGCGACAAATCCAGGCGGTTTCTGGGCCAACGCTGGATTAGGGTCAAAAGCGATTGATTGCGCAAAATACGGTTGCGCGGAACATCGCGCCCTCGACTTTGCTGCTCTCGCCATGCGGTCAGATCACGCAAGGCCGCCATCTTATGATCCGGCAAGCCCCACATTTGGCTAAAGCGCAGGTAGTACTCAAATCCGGTTGGGTCTTGATCCTCTACGTGCGCCAATGCCACTTGCGACTCTTCTTCAAACCAACCCAGCACACCTTTCTCGGTAAGTTCGGCCGCAAGCTTTTGGCAAAGCGCCGGTAGGTAGGCGACATCTAATGCGGCGTACAGCTCTTGGTCGGCGCTTAGCGGACGTTTCAACCAGTCTGATGTGGTTTCGCCTTTGCCAAGTTGCACACCCAGTGCCGATTCTACAAGGCGCTGCAAACCCATGGTAAAGCCCCACCCAGCAAAGGCTGCGGCCAGCTGAGTATCAAAAATCGGAGCCGGTATCGCACCTAATGAATGGTTGAATAACTCGAGGTCTTCACTGCCCGCGTGGATGATCTTAAGTACGCTTTGGCGATTGAACACATTCACCAAGGGTTCAAAGTCGGTCACGCTGAGCGGGTCAATCAGATAACAACGCTGATCATCAGCGACCTGAATTAAGCCCGGTATCGGGTAGAAGGTATCGACTCGTTGAAACTCGGTATCAATAGCAATCATAGGCAACGTCAGCCAATGATCGCAGTAGGTCAGCAACTCTTCATTAGTACTGACATACACCGCATCTTGGGCAGCCTGCTCAAGTTGACCCCAGTCATAAGGATTGGACATGCAAATAGCCCCTTAAAGTGTCCTACGGCCGGCCAGCGCGTGAGCCAGCGTGCCACCATCAACAAACTCCAGCTCCCCACCAACAGGGACTCCGTGAGCGATGCGCGTAATTTTTAAAGAAGGATGGTTCTTGAGCTGTTCAGCAATGTAATGCGCTGTGGCTTCCCCCTCCACCGTTGGGTTGGTTGCCAAAATCAACTCATGAAGGCCCGCTTCATCCACACGACGAAGCAACTGATCGATACCAAGATCATCCGGTCCTATGCCATCGATCGGTGATAAATGACCGCCCAACACGTAGTATAGGCCAGCGTATCCACCGGTCTGCTCAATAGCGAGCACATCCAAAGGTGACTCAAGTACACATAAGCTTTTATGGTCTCGTCCACTGGATGAGCAAATTTCGCATATAGGTGTTTCACTTAAGGTGTGACACATTTCGCATTCAGACACTTGCTCGCACGCCTCTTTAAGGGAGTGCGCCAAGGTAAGCGCTGAATCACGATCGCGCTCAAGCAGATAGAATGCCATGCGCTGAGCCGACTTTGGCCCAACACCTGGCAAACACTTAAGCGAGTTGATTAACTGCTGAATTAAGGGGCTAAACGACATAAGACTCTTAGAATGGCAGGTTCATACCAGGGGGTAAGCCCATACCGCCAGCAACAGAAGACATCTTCTCTTTGCTGTACGACTCTACTTTGCGAACCGCATCATTGATGGCGGCCGCAACCAGATCTTCAAGAATCTCTTTGTCTTCTTCCATCAAGCTGTCGTCCAACGCAACGCTTTTCACATCGTGACGACCGTTCATCACAATCTTCACAAGGCCTGCACCGGATTCGCCAGTAACTTCAGCGTTTGCGATTTCTGATTGGACCTTTTGCAACTCTTCTTGCATTTTTTGGGCTTGTTTCATGATGTTGCCCATACCGCCACCTTTAAACATGCTAATACCTCACTCGCTCAGTCGATGGGAATAATCGTTTCTTTCAGGATGGTTGCCTCAAACTGTGCAACCAAGCTCTGTACTGTGGAATCTTGTTCAAATGACGCCACCGCTTCAGCCAACCGCTCTGCCCGTTTACGTGCAAAGTAAGCTCGCGGTGTTTCTTGTGTTTGCGCCTCTTTGAGGAATTTTACCTCAAATTGCGCCTTAAAATAATCGACCAATGCTTCTTGGATACGTTCCTTATGAACGCCCGAAAGCATGGCTTCTTGTTCTTGGGTGTAGTGAAACTCGATCGCAGTATCGGTTTTGACTTCCAGTGATAAACTGCCGGCTAAGCTCGCCGTCATGCCTGTTAACCCTAAATGGCCTACTACATGAACCCAATCGCTTAACTGAAAATCGCCCCACGCTACCTGCATTTCTGGCGTTACTTCAACAGCAGGCAGTTCGGCCTCCTCTTTTGGTAACGCTGTTTCAACAGGTGCCACCGTCGCCGAAGTCAAAGGCGACAGGACCGCAGGCTCAGACTTTTTTGCTGGGCTGTACGCGGGCTCCTCCGTATCCATCATCGGAGGCATATCATCATAGGTCGGAGGCGGAATCTCCTCTTCCCAAGGTGGCACATCCTGCATCTGAGGCGGCTGAGCAGGCTTTGGCTCTGATGCCGATCGCATCGGCTCTTCAGGCATAGTGGGTATTGTAGGGGCAGGCGCAGCACTCGATTCTGGCCTTAAAGACACAGACTGGATCGACGCCCTAGTGGGTGCCGTTTCTTGTACTGCCTCTTGAGCCGTATTTTGTACAGGCTCCGATATCGTGGTTTCCGGTACTTGTTCAGGCACCGAAGACGCTTGAGCCGCAGTCGCAACATGAGCGCTCTGTGTTGACGGTGAAGCAGATGCAGACGACGCTGGTGTTGGTGCAGGGCTCGTTGATGCAGAGTTCGTTGATGCGTTGCCTGCAAGCTGGATCGGTTTGGCAGACTGATCCGCTGGTCTAAACGCCAGCATGCGAAGCAACACCATCTCGAGGCCTTCACGGGCGTCCGGTACAAACGGCAAGTCCTTACGACCCATCAACGCGATCTGATAGAACAACTGAACGTCTTCGGCGGACAACTGACTCGATAGGGATAATATATGTTCTTGATCGCCTAAGCTGTTGTCCACCGCCGCAGGCAGTGCCTGTGCAACAGCAACGCGGTGCAAGACACTGATCAAGTCCCCTAAAACCGTCATATAGTCGGGCGAGAATTGCGCTAGCTGAGCCACAGCATCCAGCAACTGACTTGGGTCGTGCGCGGTGAGTGCATCCAGCATACGATAGACCAATCGCTGATCAATCGTCCCCAGCATCGCACGCACATCGTTTTCGATCACAGAACCTGCGCCAAAGGCGATCGCTTGATCCGTTAAACTTAAGGCATCACGCATCGAGCCATCCGCCGAGCGGGCCAATAGCCAAAGAGCCGGTTCTTCAAACTGGATCGACTCTTCACCCAGAACAAACTGCAAGTGCTGTACGATCCGCTCTGGGATTAAATTTTTAAGATTAAACTGCAAACAACGCGACAAGATGGTGACAGGCAGCTTTTGCGGATCGGTTGTGGCCAGCAAAAACTTAACGTGCGGAGGTGGCTCTTCGAGGGTTTTTAACAGTGCGTTAAACGAGTGTGTCGACAGCATGTGCACCTCGTCTATCAAGTACACTTTGAAGCGCCCATGCGTTGGGGCGTACTGCACGTTTTCGAGCAGCTCGCGCGTGTCTTCCACTTTGGTACGCGATGCCGCATCGACCTCGATCAGGTCAACAAACCGGCCTTCAGCAATCTCTCGGCAGGCACTGCACTGACCGCAAGGCTCTGAAGAGATACCCTGTTCACAATTTAGCGATTTGGCAAACAAGCGAGCGATGGAGGTCTTACCCACCCCGCGGGTCCCTGTAAACAAGTACGCGTGGTGCAAACGCTCCTCGTCGAGCGCGTTTACCAAGGCTTTTAGGACATGCTCCTGCCCTACCATCTCGGTAAAACGTTTAGGACGCCATTTTCTGGCAAGGACCTGATAACTCATAGCTCGCTCGTACCTAATCTTGAAGATCGCTAATGCTACCGATTATCAGGTGTTCATGCCAGTAAACTGGCCCTCGCCCATAAGAAAAAGCCTGCAAAACAGCAGGCTTTTCTTGATCATAGCAAAACGTTAATACTGCTCATCTTGCTGATTGATCATGGCATAGACTTGGTGGGTCCCATCTTTCATCAAAACCACCACTGGGTAGGGCGAGAAACGATCTCCCATCTCCATACCCGGACTACCCGCAGGCATACCCGGTACCGATAAGCCAATGGCGTTTTCAACCGGCGTCTTTAGGAACTGCTCGACCAGTTTAGCCGGAATATGCCCTTCAAACACATACCCATCTTGGGTAACAGCCGTATGGCACGAACGGTATTTAGGACCAATACCCAACTCCGTTTTTAAACCGGCCAAATCATCGGGGTGTTCACTGGTTAAGGAAAAACCGTGTTGTTCTGCATGGGTGATCCAATCGGAACAACAACCGCATGTAGGGCTTTTATAGACAGTCATCGCCTGACTTAGGGCGGATGTTTGCGCATCCACGCCCTTAGTCTGTTCCGCCTCGGAGGATTCAACGTCCGTACAGGCCGAGAGGACTACAGCAAGCCCCATCACACTGACTAAAGGACATTTTTTGAGCAGACGCGCATTAACAAATGTGAAAAACATAGAACAATCCTAATCGTTTAAATTGAGTGTAGAACCAAGGTAACGACTAGAGTTTGGGTGGGCGATCTATGCCGGATAAGTGTGCATTGGCCAGATCAAATCGCTGATCGACCATCGGCGTATCGGAGTCATTTAACGCCCCTACCTGCCACATAAAAGGCACCACTGCGGAATGGGTAGCGTGCGATAAACTGCACAGAGTGGCATGCTCCGAACATCCCTCTTCGCAGTGCACAGGTTGAGTATTCATCGAAGCACACTCGACTGATAAGTCAGCCGCGCCGTGACAGCTGTGCTGCTCGTCACCCGCGTTTGTCGCCATTGTCATGGTGGTTACGGACGACGTTTTTGCCCCATGCGCAAGCGTCGAGGCAGCCACTGGCATTACCAGCAGCGACCACGCCATCACACATTGCAGCAAAAGCGCCATAAGGCGTCGATAAGTTCTCATGGCGGTATTAAGCCACATGCTCCTGTTTACGTGAAGCCTTTTAACCCTGTTTATACCCACTTCAGTTACAAAACAACTCACAAAATTGACGCGCCTTTTTTATAGTGGAGTACTTCAATAAACAAGCAATTTAGACTGTATTTTTATTCACACTTACTGGTATCTTCTTGAATGGAATTTCAAATACGGTTTTGCGATAAGAACACGAGCTTGAAAGCCAGCAATGTGTCATTTTTGATCAAGTTAATCGGAAAACTTACGCTATAGTGTCTTAGATAAGAAACAAACTCAGGGAGAGATGTAATGACCGCCAAGGTGCTCATTGTTGATGATATACCCGATAACATTGACCTGTTAAGGCGCGTTCTGTCTCCGCTGGATTGTACAACCTTGGTGGCCACCAACGGTCTTCGGGCACTTGAGTTAATCGAGAAGAGTCGACCTGACTTGGTGCTTCTCGATGTCATGATGCCGGAAATGGACGGCTTTGAAGTCTGTCGACGACTGCGCGAAAACCCCGTAAATCAGGACTTGCCGATTCTATTCGTCACTGGACGTCAGGATGATATCCGAATCGGTTTTGAGGCTGGCGGCAACGATTACATTACAAAACCCGTTAATACCGATGAAGTGCTGGCCCGAGTAACCCATCACCTAGAGCGGGTTCGCTTGTTACATGACCTTAAAACGTTAAATATTGAGTTAGAAGATAAAGTCCGCGAGCGCACTGCAAAACTGGCCCTAACCAATCGCCAACTGCGCGAGGAAGTGCACGAGCGGCGCTACATGCAGGATCGGCTGCGCTACTTAGCGGAGCACGATTTTGTAACCCGCCAATACAACCGAAATGCATTGGATGCCCACATTACCGATGTAATTGCCAAAGCTCAGCTAGAGCAACACAGCGCAACATTTTTGCAAATTGATCTGGATCGATTTCGCTTAATCAACGAAAGCTGCGGCTGCGTCGCGGGCGATGAATTACTGCGCGAGTGCTCGGAGTTAATCGCGTTGTGCTTAGGGCGCGATGATTTCTTAGCCCGCATTGGTGGCGACCGATTTGGTTTGGTGACGATTAATCGATCGGTCGAATCAGCACAATCCCTTGCGCGGTTGATTAAAGAACAGTTTGCCCAGTATCGTTTTCATTGGGAGGACCGAGAGTTCTCTATTGATGTTACGATCGGTATTCTTGCCATCGATCAACGCATACAAAGCTTCGAACAGCTGCTGATTATGGCCGATGAGTTACTCTATTTGGCCAAAAAAGAGGGGGGACACTCCATTCGTCTGTATGACGAGGAAACCACACGCGTTGTGAACGAGCAAAGACGCATTAACTGGGCTCTGAAATTACTGGATGCCTTGAAATACGATCATTTTGAGGTGTTTGTTCAACACATAGTGCCCTCTGATCAAAGTATCGATCGCACCAAAGTACGCCTTGAAGCCCTCATTCGTTTAAACGACCCAAAGCGGGATCACGTCCTAACACCCGATCTATTTATGCCAGCCGCGGAGCGGTTCAACTTAATGCCCGGCATAGACCGGTGGATGATCGATCACGTCTGTCAGTTCATAGGCGCCCACCCTAAGCTTCAAGTCAAACTGGACAGTATCGCTATTAACTTATCGGCCACCACCCTCACAGATACTCATTTGGCGGACTTTGTCGCCGCGACCATCAATCAATACGGCATTGAGCCACGCTTTCTCTCTTTTGAAATTACCGAAACCGAACGTTTCATTAATTTAGATGTGGCTAAAACAACGCTTAATGCCCTGTCCGAACTTGGGTGTGCGTTATCCATCGATGATTTTGGCAGTGGCTATGCGTCGTTCAACTATTTACGCGAACTGCCGTTTAATGAAATAAAGATTGATGGCGTGTTTATCAAAGATCTGGATATATCCGACGCCAATCTTACGATGGTCAAATCCATACTGGACATCGCTAAACAACTGAATAAACCCGTGGTTGCCGAGTTTGTTGAGCGCCATGAGACCTTGGAAGTACTCAATCAACTCGGTGTTTCTTGGTGTCAGGGGTACCTTTTCCACCGCCCCGAACGGTTAACTCCGGATGTGATCGTGCGTCTGTTAGAGCCACAGTCGTCCATTGCCTAGAGGTGTTACGTGCGTAAATGTCTACTTCTGAGCCTTGTTTTCGGACTCATGTGTTTTACTCTACTGGGTAAAACACAGACCTATGCTACACCGCTGGATCAATTTACGCCCACACCAAAAGAGCAAGAATGGCTAAGCCAACACACGGATATTCGCTTCACGGGTGATCCAAACTGGCTTCCTTTTGAGGCCTTTGAAGGCGATCAATACGTCGGCATAGTCGCCTCCTTCCTTAAAGAATTTGAAGATCGGCTTTCTGTACAAAAGCCCTTCGAGCGCATTCCCAGTGATTCTTGGTCCCACACATTAGCCATGGCAGAGCAAGGCCAGGTCGATGTGGTATCCGGGGATTTGGCCGATGAGAATCTGCGCCGTACCCACACCTTTACCGAACCTTTTTTACGCTCCCCTTTGGTCATTGTCAGTTACGAGATGGGCAGTGCCGTGAACGACCTTAACGCGTTGGGCGATGACGCCATCGGCATCATCAAGGGGTATGGCTATACATGGGATTTGTGGGAAGCCTATCCGCAAACCAACATGATCGAGGTCGCGGATGTCAGCGACGGTCTGGCTAAGCTTGAATCCGGTATGATCCGCTACTTGGTCATGACCCAAACGCTGGGGCAGTTTACTTTGGCTCAACACCCAAACAATACACTGCACATCCGCGGCCAACTGCCCATCACCGTTGATTTAGGCTTTGCCGTCAGAAACGATTGGCCAGAGCTTTTGGCGATGCTTAATCGCGTAATTGCCTCCATTCCGCCTCATATGCAGCACCAAATTGCTCAGACGTGGTACCTAAATAACGCTGACCGATTTACGGACTATTCTTCTTGGTGGACGTTAGCGAGTATTTTGATCATCGCTGTATGTGTTTTACTCGGCTGGGTATACACGCAGCGTCTTCAGCAACTCAAGATACAAGACCAGCGCAAAAACTACGCCGATGCCCTACTAGGGATTAATGCTGGTGACTGGTGGATTTCGCTGCCCAATCAAGCCTTACATGTATCCGAAGCCTTCTTATCCCAACTGAATGCGGCCTCCCATCGAATAACGCATCTGAATGATCTGATTAACGTCATCACGCCACAAGATCAGCCAAGCGCGATCAAAGCGTTTGATACCCTGCTTACGGGGCATACAAGCCTTGAACTTGAATGCCGCCTAAAAGCGAAAGATCAGAGCGTCATCTGGGTTAAGATCAAAGGCAAAGCGATCAAGCATCACAAGGATGGCACAGCGAGCCGAATATCGGGGATCATCGAAGACATCTCTGACCGCAAAGCGCACGAGCTTGAACTAAAACAATTTAAGCAATTTGCCCATCACTCAAGCCAAGGTATGGGCATCGCGGGCTTTGATACCCAGATCCATTACCTGAATCCAACCCTGATGCAGTGGTTAGAAGGGACACTTCTGACAGATCATGAGGTAAAACGATGCCATATCGCGCAGTACTACCCAGAAAAATACCACGCTTTTTTAAAAGACACCGTTTTCCCAACCATCTTGAAGGAAGGCTATTGGAAGGGTGAGCTTGAGCTGTTGGCCTCAGATGGCACCACCATCCCCACCTATGAGACCTTCTTCTTAATTCGTGACGAAAACGGTAACCCTGAATTTTTTGGCGATATTATCATCGATATGTCGCTGCAAAAAGCCGCTCAACACGCACTTGAGCACGCCAAAATCCAAGCGGACCAAGCAAACGCGAGTAAATCGACCTTTTTAGCCAATATGAGTCACGAGATTCGAACGCCACTTAACGCCGTTCTCGGGTACTCTCAATTGCTTTTGCATGACCCAAGTTTTAACGAAGAGCAACAAGGCCAGCTACGACGCATTCAAACCGCAGGTCAACGCTTGTTGAGATTGATCAATGATGTATTGGATCTATCTAAAATCGAGGCGGGCAAACTCACTCTGAACAATGAATCGTTTGATCTGTTTCAGGAGTGCGAAGACATCGTTCACCTACATCAAGCCAAAGGTGAAGAGAAACAGCTCTCGGTCGTTTACGAACCCGAAATATCCCCTAACGAGTGGGTTTCCACAGACCGTACCAAGCTGGGTCAAATCCTATCTAATCTTTTAGATAACGCGATTAAATTTACGCCCAATGGCCGTGTCACCTTACAGGTAAAACGTACCGGTGATGAGATTTCGTTTTTGGTAACGGATACAGGCCCTGGCATCAGTTATGAAGATCAACGCCAGCTCTTTAGCCCCTTTGTCCAAGGCCAGTCGGGTAACCAGCAAGGTGGCACTGGGCTTGGACTGGTCTTATCCCGAAGGCTTGCAGAACTCTTAGGTGGTTTATTAAAGCTCAACAGCCAGCAATCACTTGGCACACAAGTGTTGGTTAAACTGCCGTTACCGGCAATCAAAGATAGCACATCGACAACCGAGGCATTAAAACCCACCACCCAAACGGTTCATCAACGAGGACTGACCGCCTTGGTGGTTGAAGATGATGAGATGAGCCGTGACATTTTAGTTCAAATACTCAACCGAACCGGCTTTAAAACCTACGTTGCACACTCGGGTAGACAAGGCATCGAGCTGGCTTATTTACGCCAGCCGGATATCATATTTACCGATATTCGAATGCCCGAGATGGATGGGGTCGAAATGTTACAAAGGTTACGTACACAATCGTTCACGCGTGACTTACCCATCATCGCGGTTTCGGCCTCGAGCTTAGAGCATGAACGGCGCTTTTATCTGGATCAAGGATTTGATGATTTTGTGGGTAAGCCGGTCGATTTCAATGAGCTGATACGGGTCATTCAAGAGCATTTGCAACTAACGCCAGCAAGTAACCTCCAAAACCCAAATAACCCTATAAAAAACAAGGTTGAATCTAATTTATACCCGGAGTGCAACAGTCAGGCCCAAAACAAAGAAGTGTTATCTAAAGGTGACATTTTTCATCTTGAGAGTGCCCTTGATGCGGCCCAATCAGGTGATGTCGACCAAACAGCCCTGCATTTTTCCAACATCAGTGATCATCTAAACGGCCACCTTAGAAGCACTGTAGATCAATCACTTAAGCGATATGACCTAGAGACGGTATCGAATGCCATCAGCCGCTACCTTACAGACCACTCAAATTCAACCTAAGTATTTTTAAAAGAGAGGGTTTTCACCTAATGGAATGAATTTATTTCAGCGCCATTTCGGGTGAAAAACGACCAATCTCGACTAACTTTAATTTATGTCAAAGTAATTTAGTCGGGTATTAATTGCGTCGAATCGTCTCATTTTGGAACGCCGCATCATGTTTGATGCTGCCCTTATTGATACTGCAGCATCGGAAGCCGCATCTGATTCCTCGGCCAATAGCCCTGATTCACAAGATACCTCGCAAGAGAATCAGAACGACCTTGCGATAGCTTTGGGCCACCAAGACCCAGCCAACAGCTTGTATGTATTCGACGGCAACCTTCCTGATCTTCAAGCCCTCACCAGCGCGGTCCCCGAAGGGGCTCAAATTCTGATATTGGGCGCCGAAGACGGCTCATTGAATGACATTGCAGCTTACGTTGAAGGGTTGGATCAACCGCTCAGTGCCGTTCACATTGTTACCCACGGCAGCGACAACCAGCTCCAGATTGGTAACGATCTGCTGACATCCGAAAACCTGCTAACCGACTACGCAGATGCACTGAACATCCTATCCAGCCACTTGAGTGAATCCGCTGACATACTGATTTACGGCTGTGATTTTGCCGCAGGTTCCGACGGTTTAGACACCCTTGAAGCGTTATCCAAAGCCTTATCTGCGGATATTGCTGCCTCCGACGACGTTACCGGCGCTAGTGGAGATTGGGACTTAGAGGTACAAAGCGGAAACATTGAAGCTGAATCCCTTTCTGTAGAAGAGTGGGACAATAACCTTCTCAACCTCTTCGCGCCAGAGGCATTACCTGATGTGCTTGTTCTCGATGAAGATACCAGCGCCACCATTGATGTCACTGCTAATGACATCGATCTTGATGGCGATAGCATCATCGTAACTGATGCGCATGCATCGTTTGGCGTTGTCACCATCAATCCTGATAACACGCTAACTTATACGCCCGATGAGAACTACTTTGGTGTCGATACCATCACATACACCATTGAAGTCAGCCAAGGCGCTGAGATACATTGGATGAACTGATGGACTGGGTCATTGAGAACCCAAGTTATCGATATGTGGGTTTTACCCAGCACGGATCACCCGGACACATTGCCCAACTTAAATTAGCGCGGTCTAAACGAATCGCGCTACTGCCTCAGGCCTACCGTGACACCTCTATGCTGACGCAAGACCTCAAGGATCGAACGTTGGCCATCGGCATGGTTTCGACCGGTAGTGCTCAAGATTTATTCGCCAACGGGTTTTTACGACCGATCGCCGTAACCAGTAAATTTCGACACCCGGCCATTGGTTGGGAGCAGATTCCAAGCATGTACGAGCTGGGTTTAAAGGAGTTTGATATCAGCGGCTGGTATGGCTGGTTTATCAGTTCATTGACTTCGGGAACGATTCGCCGTGAGCTCTACAACAACATGCAAAATATGTTGTTTGACCCCGATTACGAGAATCTTATTCTTGCCCGTCAATTTAAGCCGGTTGTAGCGCATAACGTGATGATTGCCGACCGAATTCGAAACGAGCTTTCACAGAATCGAAGCTACATAAAAGACTATAAAATCGGCCGTATTGGATAATACGGCCCATCAATCATCAGTGGTTTTGGTGGAACAATATCCGGATCAGATCTTCTTTTTTGGGATGATCGTTGATCCACTGGGTAATCCGCTCGGCCTCTTGATAATCCAGTTCGCCCAACAGGGCTTGGTTTCGAGCACGTTGATCGGCCTCGACACGGTCCTGTCGGATCTTGCGTTGCCATGGCTCAGTAAAAATTTTGGTCAGTTTATCTTGCATCAAGAGTGCACCTAGCAACTGCCATTCACCCTCATCTAGCCAAGCTTCATCGCAATGCGTGCACACATCAATGAAGTTTTCATGTTCATCGCAAATTTTATACTTGAGCATAAAATGCTGGCACTTGGAGCAGATTAAGGCCCCTTTTCGATCTTCTACTTCCATAAGTTCCGGAAGCTCACAATCGGGCATGTTTTCTCGCCATGCACGATAAGAAAGAAGATCGATCAAGACACCCTCGCAATGGGTGCACTTACGCGCCATTAAACTCGGTTCGAGCTTAACGGGCTTTAAAAGCGTTAACTGACAGGCTGGACACTGCATAACATTCCCTATTACATGCATTGGAGCAACACGAGAGCCGCGTTGCTTTGTTTACTGGCACGGTGGTCATATCCTTATGAGCCGAGTAAAACAATGAACTTGTGTTTCTTTAAAGAGGCACTTTAATCGCATGTTCGGTCTTGGACAAGTGTTTTTGATTTGTCATTTCCATTAAAGCGCTTTGGTAATCACGAGTTTTCGGGTGACGCCAAGGTATGTCCAGACAGTTGAATACAGGCGTGGCAGAAAATTAACCAGTAAAACGACCATCAGTGCCCCAAGCGTAATCATCAAGAGCCACGCCATAATGCCGATTCCGACACCCCAAGTGAGTATCGGAAAAGGCAGCGAGACAAGCAATGTAACCCAAGCCATAGATTGGTAGAGATAAAACTCAGCCTTTGGTATCTGCTTTGTGCCGTAAAGCTTACGGTAGTGCGCTTCACTCGATACCGAAAAATGCATAAAGCTGATAAAGCTTAAGATGAAGACCACGATCAATGTCATCATACGGCCACCCCCTCTTTTTTGAAGCTTTTGGGGGCTCGGCGTTGAGACGATGTGGCCTTGATCGCTTGTTTTTTACGGATGTAAATCGCACCGGTGAAAAACAACACGCCCAGTAACAAGCACATGCCATCGAAGCTTAGGCGAAGTGCATCGGCGTGCGATACCGCATGCCAAAGCCCTACGGGTGAAGTCAGTTGATCCAACACCGGTAGCGCCGTAAACAGCGCGCCACAAACAAAGAGCTGGTGCAGCCACGCACCTCGGTTTCGGAAAAACAAAGCGTGAACCAACGCAACCATCCAAGCCATAAAGAAGCCGTTGATCTCCCAATCTTGTCGACTTGCAAAATCAGCCGGTAACAGGCGGTTTAGCCAGAAATACACAGCAACCGCCCCACACAACCCGGTAATACTGGCGATGTTCAAAGTGTTGACCAACTCAAAACCCACCCTGCCCATCTGTTTTTTAGCGCGCTTAGAGGCCCAAAGGATAGACCCCGTCCCGACCATCAAGGTACCCATAACGCCCGAGATAAATAAGCACCAACGAACAATGGAATCGGCAAAGCGCGCTTCATGCAGCGTACGGAACACGCCACTTGCGGCCGTGAAGAACGAAGAATCCGATGTTTTCAACGCCTCTTGCCCTGTGATCTCCCCATTCGCTGAGAAGGTCACCGAGTCACTGGAGCCTCGCTCGGCCAGCAACACATCACGCTCTGACGAGGTAAACACAAAAGAGGCCGCTTTCTGTAAAGGCTGATGTATTTGAATCCGCTCGATACTGGCATCCAGTTGTGTTTGGGCATTCTGCAGCATCGCTTGCAGTGGCGGGGTTGAGAGTTCACGCGTTGGGCGGTTCTCGCGTGCTTCGGTAGGTCGCTCCCGTGCTTCTTGATTAGCCATCGGACGATTAGCGCCGCGCTCGCGCCCACCCTGCGCCATTTGATTGGCTTGATTGGCCTGCGGTGCTCGCTCACCACCGCCCCCTCGGGTGTTCTCGGTCCAGAAAATCAGGCTCGATGATAAAAGCAGCAAGCCCGAAAAGGTGATCATCACATGGAAAGGCAAAGCTAACACCGCGGTAACGGCATGCGCGTCCCCCCACCCCAGCGAGCGTTTTTGAGTCCGGAACGAGAAGAAATCACTGAAAATCTTTCGGTGCATAATCACGCCACTGATCAAGGCAATGAACATACACATCGTGGCAATTTCGACCAACGTGCGGGAAAAGCCGCGCGGCAAGCCATACAGCTCAAAGTGGAAGCGATACAGGAAGTCGCCACCTCGGGTTTCACGCTCATTGATGGGCTCGCCCGTGGCGGCATTCAACACCTCTTTAGGGCCACGACGACGCTCATTTACGCCCTCTTCCTGCCAGTTTAAGCTAACGGTGTTATTACGCGCCGATGGGAGTGAAATATCCCATCGGTTTGCATCAGGTGCGACCTCTTTTAGTCGGTTATAGGCTGTAACAAGGCTCTCTTGTGTCAGGTAGGAACCATGGCGTTCTGGTGTCATCCAGTGGCTGATTTCGGCACGAAAATAGGAAAGCGTACCGGTTAGGAAGATCGCGAACAGCAACCAGCCGAGTAAAATGCTGCTCCAGGTATGGAGCCAAATCATCGTCCGTCGTAGTGGTCCTTTCATACGGTTTGCCCTCCAATGGCCCACCAGGCCCCCCACACGGCAGCACTGACAACAACCGCTACGACAAAGGCTTTTTTCAACGAGTTAATCGAGAAGAAGGTCACGATGCAGATCGCATAGTACAGGAAAAACAGAAAATGCACGGCGGTTCGCATCTCGCGCTCCGTACCTCCGGCAAAATGTGCGCTTAGCAAACTTAAGCCTGCGGCGAGGCTATAGCCCCCTACCACGGCCAATAAAATACGCAATAGGATCGGCACCCGATCAAAAAGAGCAGCCCTGCTTCGTTGTGTGGTCATTCGTTCTTATTCGCTTATTTTTTCTAATAGATGAGAATGATTATATTTTTAATTATCATCCAAGACGAGTGGCCCTTTGTTAAGATTTGTTATTTACTCAACAAGTGCACGGCTTTCTGCGACACGCCTTATCATTTCTTTACAATTATTAATTGATAATTGCTTTTATTCTTATTTACCAAAGAGAATCGGTTTGTAATCATGCGCTCTCCTTTTACTGATCCCTACTAAAACGATGAAACGTCTTGCCATCACTGCGGTTTGTAGCTTTGTGCTAAGCGCACTTGCGCTCTATTGCTTTACCTCGACCACCACACATCAACGCGTCTTATCTTTGGTTGGTATAAGCCCAGATACGCCAGAACTTACGCGAAATGAGCGACCTCGACGCGACCCCGATGCCAACCCCCGCCCTCGAAAACAAGAGTGATCCTTAATGAAGTTGCCTAATACCCTGATCAAATCCTGCTTATGGATCATCATTGTCGCAAGCCCCTTATTTGCAGGTTACTGGATCTACCAAGACAGCCAATCCAGTGTACAAGCTTGGCTTACCGATACCGTAAAACGCGCCTCCATCGAAATCACCGTCCCCGCGACCGGTACCTTAGAGCCCTCTAACTATGTTGATGTGGGGGCGCAAGTCTCTGGGCAGATAAAAACACTGCACATTGCCGAAGGGGATGTCGTTGAGAAAGGCCAACTGCTGGCTGAGATTGACGCCACGGTGTTTGAAACCGAGGTTAAAGAGAGCCGCGCGAGCCTCCAGAATCAAAAAGCCCAGCGCGATCAGTTGGTCGCCCAACTGGAGCTTGCCGAAAGCCGTTATGCCAGGGATCAACGTTTGTACAAAAAAGGCGCCGTCAGTGACGACTCACTTGAGGAGAGCCGAACTGACATTGTGATTTTGCGCGCCAAAATCGTCGCCATCGAAGCCCAAATTCAGATCAACGAGGCCGCCCTTGAAGGGGATTTGGTCACCCTCTCTTACAGTAAAATTTACGCCCCCATCGATGGCACCATCACCAGCATAGCGGTGCGCGTTGGCCAAACGATTAACGCTAGCCAAAGCGCCCCGACCTTGCTGACCATCTCGGACCTGTCCAACATGACCCTGCGCGCCAATGTATCAGAAGCTGATATCCAACGTTTGGCACCGCGCATGCCAGTGCGGTTTTCGACACTGGGCAACCCCAACGACTTTTTCCACTCCACGCTTGATAAGATTCTGCCCACCCCTTTGGTCAATAACGATGTGGTGCTGTATCAGGTCTTGATTGGGGTGGATAACCGCTCTGGCCGCTTAATGGATGGGATGAGCACCCAAGTCTTTTTCATAGAAGCCCAAGCAAGCGACGTATTAACCGTACCGTTAGCCGCGGTGTCGGAGCGCCCACGCGGCGCGGTTGCGTTTATCCCATCAGGCACTGGCGGTCGCGCAACCAAACCCGTTTCGGTGGGTATCAAAAACCGCACACACATCGAAATCGTCGACGGCCTTACATTGAATGAGACAGTCATCATCGGGCGCGAAAATGGCGAAAACAAAGAGAAAGCGGTTAGCTTAACCGGCTCATCAAGCGGTCGTCCGATGGGAGGCCGGCGTGAATTCTAACTCCCCTCCTTTGCTGTCAATTTCGCATGTCAGTCGTCATTATCGCAACGGCGATTCGGTGATCAGTGCGCTGGATGACGTATCGCTGACCATTCAAAAAGGCGAGTTTGTGGCCATTATGGGTCAATCTGGCTCTGGCAAATCGACCTTGATGAACATCATCGGCTGTTTGGATCAACCAAGCGAAGGCCGCTATTTAATCCACGGGCACAATGTCAGCTCCCTCAACACCAACCAACTGGCGGCTTTACGGTTAAAAACCTTCGGTTTTGTGTTCCAGCGCTACCAGCTATTACCCACCCTGACCGCGGCCGAAAACGTGGCGTTACCCGCCCTTTATGCCAACACCGACAAAGAAACTCGGCTTAGCAAAGCGTTAAGCCTGCTGCAACGCTTAGGCATTGAAGGGCGCGAGACGCACAAACCCAGCGAGCTATCCGGTGGCCAGCAACAGCGCGTCTCGATCGCACGCGCATTGATTAACGGTGCCGATGTTATTTTGGCCGATGAGCCCACAGGCGCTTTGGACTCCAAAAGCAGCGAACAAGTACTGGAACTATTAGGCGAGCTGAACGCCCAAGGGGTTACGGTGATTCTGATCACCCACGATGCCCATGTTGCCAGCAAAGCTAAGCGCCAAGTCCACATTCAGGATGGCAAAATCGTTTCAGACTCCGCACAGGCTTTGGAGAGCGAGGTTTCAGAAAGCCAGGAGCCGATTAAAGAGCTGCCCTCAATCAGCGTCAGCGAAGCCACCCGCATCTCTCTAAATGCATTGAAAGCCAATTGGTTTCGAACCTTACTTACCTTGCTGGGTGTCGTGATCGGCGTTGCCGCCGTGGTTGCCATGATGGCGATTGGTGAAGGCGGTAAACAACAAGTCGTTCAACGCATTCAGTCGCTGGGGACCAACCTATTACTGGTGAGACCTGGCGGCGCGAACATGCGAAACACGGGCGATATTGCGACCTTGATCGAATACGACGCCGATGCACTAACTGACCTTGCCCATATTGATCAAGTGGCACCAGAACGAGAAAGCCGATCCACCATTCGATACCGTAATCAGGATTACCGCGCCAAGATCATGGCCACCACCCCAAACTACCTAGCGGTGAAGGAGTGGTCACTCTCGCAAGGGGTGATGTTTGATCAGCAAGACATGGATCAAAAAGCCCCAGTGATCGTCATTGGCGATACGATCGCGACATCGCTGTTTCCCGACGATAACCCGATTGGTCAATACGTGATGATGAAAAGCGCACTGTACCAAGTGATCGGGGTACTGAGTACTCAAGGTGCTTCGGCCAGCGGCGTCAACAACGACGAGATGGTTTTGATCCCGTTATCGACCGGTTTATCACGCGTGTTTGCAGGCCAGTATCTGAATGGAATCACCATTAAAGTGGATGACACCGACCACCTTAGCAGCGCCGAGGAAGCCATCCGCGCACGGTTACTCAAGCGCCACGGGACAGAGGACTTTCAAGTGCTGAATACGGCGTCCTTGATTGAGGCGGTCTCAGAAACGCAAAACACCATGACTTGGTTACTGGGCTCCATCGCTGCCATCTCCCTGTTGGTGGGAGGAATTGGCGTGATGAACATCATGCTGGTGAGCGTATCGGAGCGGCGCCGGGAGATCGGCTTACGGATGGCCACAGGGGCCAAGCCCAAAGACATTTTGCGCCAGTTCAACATCGAGGCCTTGGTGGTCTGCTGCTTTGGCGGTGTGATGGGGATTTTGATTGGCCTTGGGGCTGCGCAGACCTTAGCCAGCTTTAATTTAGCCATTGCGTTATCGTGGCACCCGCCAGCCCTTGCATTTGCATCCGCCTTTTTAGTGGGACTGGTCTTTGGCCACGCCCCAGCGCGCAAAGCATCCAAATTGAACCCCATCGACGCGCTGGCCGAGGAGTAACCCAATGCGATTCATGTTAACCGGCAGTCTGGTTCTGTGTTTGTCTGGCTGCGCCACCTATTCCGATTACCAAGCGCCAAGCGCCCCGATGGATGTCAGCGTGCCCTACAACCATCCCGTTTTTACTAGTGATTTGTGGTTTAGCTTTGGTGCCCGTGATTTGACCGATCTACTCTCGGTGGCCTTTAGCCAAAACTGGGACTTATCGGTCGCCAGAGAGCGGGTACGCCTGGCCGAGTTAAACCTTAACAGTCAGCAAGCGGGCAATGGCATCAGTATCAGCAGCGGTATTGGCGGCTCTCAAAGTACCACCACGCAAGACTTAAGTCAGAGTGATCATTCCGAGTCCTTATCGTTCTCGGCCCGATACGAGGTGGATCTCTGGGGTAAAATCCAAGCGGAAGAAGATCAATCTGAACTGGACATACTCACCTCACAATGGGATTTGGATGCGGCCACATTATCCGTCACGGCCAACATCGTTAAAGCCTATCTAAGCTACTTATCCCTCAAGGAGCGGCGGCTGATCGCCGAAAGAAACCTGCATTCCGCAAAGGAGAGCCTTGCGCTTTACGAGCTGCAATTTGAAGCCGGCGTCGTGTCACGCAGCGACCTCCTTAAGCAGCAAAGCACCATCATCAGCCTAGAAGAAAAGTACGTTAACTTTGCCTACCAGATAGAGGATCAAAAGCGCCTATTAGCGATCCTATCTGGGCAAAGTTCTTGGCAGGAAATAGAGCCCAACAAACGACTATCTGATCTTAAATTACCCAAAATTGCATTGAACCAGCCTGCACAGTTGGTGAGAGAGCGCCCTGATATCAAATCGGCAGAAGCCGCGGTTCAGTCCGCCTATCTTGGAAAAGTACAGGCGGATTTGGATCGTTACCCAAGCTTATCGATCAGCCTAAGCCTGAGACCCTCGGACTTTTACGATTTGGCCGAACAGTGGGCCATTTCGCTGTCCGAATCGATCAGCATGACCCTTTTTGATGGCGGTGTGAAATCTACAGCGGTGAGCAAAGCACAGATCAACGAAACCATTGCCCGTACACAATACGTTAGCGTGGTGCGCACAGCGCTCATGGAAGCTCAGGATGCGCTAAGTGCTTATCATCAGAGCCTTAACAGCTACCATTACCAACAAGCCTCCCATGCAAACTTGGCCGAGCAAAACCAAATCATCCAGTACGAATGGGAAGAAGGCGTAAGCACAAAATCGGACTTAATCAGTGCAGAGCGCAGCCTGTACAGCTCAGAAGAATCCCTCATTACATCAAAGTTGAGTTTACTTAACGCCATCGTTACCTTGTACCAAGCCAACGGCACAGCCCCTTCTCTGTGAGGGGCTTAATCATCCTCTATTGATACATTTAGAATACCCATTTCGATATATCTAATTATTAATGATAATTATTATCACTAGTAATTAGATTTTATCTTGTGCAAAATGCCCCCGCTTTATCTGTAAAACATGACAACTTTCTTACAAGAATTTCCAAAAAAGGGACATCGTTGTGCTAAACCGAACCTTGATTGCGGTTGCCATCGCTGCGGCTTCTAGTGGCACTTATGCCGAAACAGCAACCGAAACCCAACACCAAAATCTAGACACCCTGTTAATCGAAGGTAACGTCGAGTCGACTCAGGCGGCGACCAACGCAGAAACACGCGTCAGCGCCGCCGACGGTGCCGTGACCGTCACCTCGAAAGAGATGGAAGACGCGCAAGTATCGAACCTTGCGGATGCGCTTCAGGGTAATGCGGCCGTACAGATTGATGAGGTCGGCGGTTCGCGCGGCAGCGAAATTACCATCCGCGGCCAGTCGGGAAATGCCGTTAGTGTTCGGGTAGAAGGTGCCCCAAATAACCGCAGCCAAATTATGCACAAAGGCAGCAACGACCGGGATACCATCTGGTTGAACATGGATATGTACGACACCATCACGGTGATTCCTGGTGCCGGTGCCAACACCTACGGTAACGGTTCAACCGGCGGGGTTGTACTGCTTGAAACCAAAGACCCAGAAAGCATTATTCGTAATGGTCGCGACTTGGGTGCCAATCTGCGTTATACGCATGAAACCAACGGTCAGTCCGATGGCATCAGTGGTGATGTGGCCAAACGCTTTAACGACCAGTTCTCGGCCAACGCGACGCTGTCCATCCGAGACACCGATGCGTACAAAGATGGTAACGAGGTCAAGACAAACAACGGCAGTACCGGTTCTGACGACATCAGCTATCTGGTGAAAGGGGTATTCACCCCGACCGATGAGCACCGTCTTGAAGCCAGCATCATGCAGAACGACAAAGACTATTCGGACTACAGCGATACTGACATCGAAACTCAATACGAGGTACGCGAACGTACACTGTCTGCCAACTACGGCTACAAGCCCAAGAATAACGATTTAGTGGACCTTAAAATACGTGTCACCCGCGCCGAAAGCGATCAAGAGTCCGACAGCGGCACAGGGGAATGGGCCAACACAGGTGGGGTTACAACCACCTATGCAGAGGTCGAAAACACCAGCATGCTGCACCAGAGCGAGTCGGTCATGCACCTGTTGCGCTATGGTGTCGACTACACGTTTGACGATGTGAGAATGTCCTACGACCAAGACAATGGCGATCCAAAACAAGTCGAGCGTACTTCCATTGGTGGATATGTCTCAGACTCGATTCATATCGGAGAGAACCTGCTGATCTCTGGCAGCGTGCGCTACGATACGTTCAACGCCGACTTTTATGGCAACGGTTTTGATGGTGAAGATTCCATCAACTCAAAACTGTCGGCCAACTGGACGCCGTTTGAGAACACATCCTTCCACGGCTTTGGCTTTACGGCATTAGTAGGCTCAGGCTACCGGGCCCCGGCTGTCTATGAGATTTACGGCAAAGGCTTCACCTACGAGACGTTCTCGGGCGAGGATGCTGACGGCGATGGTATTTACGAAACAGGGAATGTCTCTGGCTGTATGAACGGTCACGGTAACTGGTGTGTTATCCCGAACGAGGATCTGACGGGCGAAACCTCGCTGGATACCGAGTTTGGCTTTACCTTTAACCGAAACCAAATTTTCCAAGCCGACGACCGCTTTGAGTCTAAATTGATGTACATCCACAGCGACATCAAAGACAAGATCTATAACGATACCTTGGGTACGCTGGACAGCAGTCTTGGAACCTATAACGGAAGCTCGTACAACGTCCGTCAATTCGTGAACAAAGATGAAGCAGCGGTATACGGCTGGGAGCTATCAACCTCGTACAACAGCCCTACAATTTTTGCCCACTTAAGCTTCAGTGATATGGGCGGCTATATCGTTGAAGACGACGGTTCTAAAACCCGTGATACGAGCCTTATGCCTCAGAACTTGAGTGCAAGCCTTGGCACCCACTTTAATAACCAGAAAGGTAAAGCGGGTATCGATGCGAAATATCGCGAAGGTCGCTCTTACTTAGGTGGACGTAACAACAACGTTTTGTACATCTATAAAAGCTACACCGTCTATGACCTGTTTGCTTCTTACCAGTTTACCGAGAATCTACGTGTGCAAGCACGCATCGACAACGTCACCGACAAAGCCTACAGCAAAAGCCAAGTCTCAACTGACGATACCACCGGTGCCGATACCACATCGTACCAACCAGGTCGTAACTATAAGCTTAGCTTGAACTATCGCTTCTGATCAGCGACACCCTCCCCTTCTAAAGCAGCCAAACGGCTGCTTTTTTTGTCTTTGTTACATGCGCATTACGGTTTTGTTATAAGTTTTGTAAACCTAGATGATAATGAGAATCTCTTCTATTAAAATCAGAGTGTCTTTAAAACAGTGGGCGTACACTCCATGTTCTTAGAAAACCCGACCCTAAAACGAAATACCTTTGTACTGTTTATCGGCTTTATCGCGGTATTGGCGTTATTTTTACTGACCTATATTTATCAAACAGAGCGAAATACCCTTTTTATAAAAGAGGTTTCTTTTAGCAACAACGATAAACAGGACTGGGTCACGCTTTATAACCCGAGTATGAACAGCTTATCGCTGAAGGGTTATTACTTAAGCGATGATTTGGACGACCCACTTAAATTCCACATCCCTTACGATTTGATTATCCCTGCACAAGGTATGGCAAAACTGCATGGTAAAAAATCAGATCAGTTAGCGATGGATGCCATACGACTGAATTTCAGTTTGAGTAATGGCGAAACCTTGGTGTTAACGAGCCCGTCAGGTAAAGATCAGATTGATCGAATCACATTGGTCGCACCGCTCGATTACAAGGGTGAATTTACCATTGGCCGGGAAACCTCAACCCCGCACATCACCGACATCTTCTATGCTAATGCCACGGCGGTTATCGCCAATGCTCAGTAATAATCCCACGGCACTCAAGGTGCAGCGTCACGAAGTAAAGTATTACATCAGCTATGCCGACTACGAGTACGCGCGTCACCTTCTGAATACGCTGATGATTCGCGACCCGTATCAAACCCATGAGCGCGGTTACTTTATCCGCAGTTTGTACTTTGATGATGCCTACCACACCAGCGTCGAGGAAAAGCTCGATGGCATCGAGCACCGGGATAAATACCGCCTTCGCATCTACGACCCGCACCAAGACTGGGTCAAGCTGGAGCGCAAGCGTAAAAACAATCAGTTTGTGAATAAAAGCTCGGTCACGCTTAGCAAAGCCGAAGCGCTTCGCATGATTGATGGAGATGTCGACTTTTTACTTGAAAAAGAGAGCCAGAGCGCACGCTCGATCTTCTTTGATCTTAAACGCAAATACATGCGCCCGACTGTGATCGTCGATTATGACCGCGAAGTGTATATGCTCGAGTACAACGAGATTCGAGTCACCTTTGACAAAAACATTCGGGTGAACACCAGCCATTTGGATCTGTTTAATCCAGACCTCGAAACCCAAACGCTGCAACGCCCAGACACCATCATCATGGAGGTAAAGTTTAATCACTGCTTACCCCCTTGGTTCCCGACACTCTTAAAGTTTGATGGGACAACCGCCATGGCCATCAGTAAGTATTGCCAAGGCCGAATGCATACCCGCGAATTTTATGGGGATTAACCCAACTCTCTCACTTAAACCTCAATAGCTATTGGTTATGAACGCAACAAACTTAAGTCAACTGTTCGAAAACAGCACGCTCTTCTCGGAAAACACACTGGGTATGCTGCAAATTCTTTTATCGCTCTCGATGACTTTTTTGATGGCGATGTTTATTTATTTTGTTTACAAGCGCACCTATAACGGCGTGCTTTACTCGCAGAATTTTAATATTACGTTGGTGATGACCGCGATTGCGATTAATGCCATCGTCATCGGTATCAGCGGGAATTTAATGCTCTCGCTCGGGATGGTCGGTGCCTTATCGATTATCCGTTTTCGTACCGCGGTTAAAGACCCACGTGATACCGCATTTATCTTTTGGTCCATCATGGTGGGCATCGCCAACGGTGTTCAGTACTTTGAGCTCTCGTTTATCGCCAGTATTTTCATTGCCGTGGTGCTGTGGGGCTTATCGCGCTCGGTCACATTTGAGCCAGCGTACATGTTGATCATCAAATACCCACGATCAACCAGTTGGGCCCCAGTACAAGCCATTTTGGACAATAAAGCGTTTGTATCCAGTTATCTGACCCGCTCCGACACTCTTAAAAACGAAGTCGTAGAGCGCGTTACCGAAGTCAAAATCAAACGTGGGCAGCAAGAATCGCTTTTGGATCAGTTACGCGCTTGCCCAAGTGTTGATCATTGCATACTCCTCTCTAGTAACGGTGAATTTACGGAATAAATCATGATGAAAACGCCTTCACGTCTATGGACCATCGCCCCCCTTTATGGCGCACTGTTAATGGCAAACACCCACGCATGGGCAAACGAAAACGCGGTTGTGCTGGATGTCTCTAAGCCCGCTGCCAGTGGCACAATCACACTGAATAACGGTCAGTTTTTGATCAACCAAGGCGGTACTTACCGCCTAACCGGTCAATCGAATGATCGTCAGGTTTGGGTCAATACACAGGATCAGAAAGTCACCCTGATTCTGGATAACCTGAGCCTCTCTAACGATTACGGATCGGCGATTTACATCGAAGAGGCAGGCGATGTCGACATTGAGCTGGCCGAAAACAGCAAAAACCAATTGGAAGATCAAAACCACAGCGCCCCTTCCAACGGTGAAGCCAAGCAAAATGCACCGATCTACTCCAAATCGGACCTTAAAATCATCGGCGCACCCAATGCGACCTTAACTGTGATTGGCCGCTATAAAGACGGCATCGTCAGTAAAGATGATTTGGATATTCGCAAAGCCAACATCGTGGTTGAGTCAGCCGATGATGGTTTATACGGCCAAGACAGCGTTGATATTCGCGACTCGATCATCACCATCCATGCCGGTGACGATGGTATTAAGGCCGATAATGAAGAGCGCGAAGATAAAGGCTTTATCTATCTAGAGGACAGCGATATCACTGTTCATGCTAAAGATGACGGTATCAAAGCCTCCCGTAAGGTGGATGTAAAAAGCGGTAACATTCGTGTCGAAGAGTCCTACGAGGCCATCGAAAGCCGCAACATAACCATCCACGGTGGTAACGTGTTTGTCAAAGCTGAAGACGATGCACTCAACATTGCCGATGGCAGCGGCGCTGAAGAGAACCGCCAAAAAGGCGATAAAGGCGAGCGACCAGAACGTGGTGAACGACCACCACGTGGGGAGCGCCCGCCCATGAACGGTGATATGCCCCCGCCACCACGCGGTGACAAGATGGGCCGAGGCCCTGGTGGCGGTCACGGAAAAGCCAAAGTGGATGGGCTGCTCTCTATCCTTGGCGGTAAAACCCACATCCAATCCGGTGGCGATGGTTTTGATTCCAATGGCGATGCCATGATGAGCGGCGGTGAGCTGTACATCGAAGGGCCAACCAGCGGCCGCGATGGCTACATCGATGTGGACGGCTTCTTTAAACTGACCGGCGGCCGTCTTTTTGCCATGGGCAGTGCAGGCATGGCACAAACGCCATCCGATGATTCCACACAGCCGGTGATCCAAATCAATGCCGAAAAAACCTACAGCAAAGGCGCTGTGGTGTCGGTGAAAGATGCAAAAGGCAACGAGGTCTACAGCAACACCATGCCAATGGATTTCCAATCCTTTACGCTGTCGATTCCAGAATTGACCCTTGGCGAGAGCTACACGGTTACCATTGATAACGATGAGATCACAACCGTGAAGCTTGAAAGCGTTATTACCCGCTTTGGTAACTCCGGCCGTGGCGGCCGGGGTTGGTGGTAAACGTTAGAGAAACAAAAGCCCTGCGGTGATCGCAGGGCTTTTTACTTACCGATACAACCATTCAGGAAGAATAAGAGAAATCGCACTGAAGGCCACGATCAAAGCCAGTCGAACCATATCCGCACACCAGAACGGCGTTACGCCTTTAAAGATGGTGCCTGTTCTTACATCTTTTAACACCGCACTTAAGACAAAGACGTTCATCCCCACAGGCGGCGTTATTAGACTGATCTCCGTAACCACCACAACCACAATGCCAAACCACACCAGATCAAACCCTAAGTTTGCCACTAAGGGATAGAACACGGGCACGGTTAACAGCATCATCGATAAGCTTTCAAACACCATACCGAGCAAGATGTAGATACCCAGAATCACCAAGATGACCACCATGGGTGAGACATCCAGATCGAGCACTAATTGCTCTAGCATACTGGGGAGACCTGCGCGGTTTATAAAGTCGGAAAAGATTAACGCGCCGATCACAACCGCAAACAGCATCGCCGAAGTACGTAACGTATCCACCAGCGTCTCGAAGATGGCGCTGATACCCAGCTGCTTGCGCGCAAGCCCAATTAAAAATGCACCGCCTGCACCGATGCCAGCGGCTTCTGTTGGCGTAAAGATACCCATATAGATACCGCCCATCACAACGATGAACAGCAGTAAAATCCCCCAAACGCCTTTGAGTGCCGTGATGCGCTCGCTCCAAGACAACTTCTCGCCCGCTGGCCCCTGCGAAGGGTCCCGCCAAACCACATAACGCACCGCACACAGATACAAGACAATACCCAGTAACCCAGGTAAGAAACCGGCGGCAAAGAGTTCGCGAATACTGGATTCGGTTAGCAGTCCATAAATCACCAAAATCACACTGGGTGGAATCAAAATCCCTAAGGTGCCACCGGCAGCAATGGATGCGGTAGCCAGCGCATCGGAATAACCAAACTTTCTCATAGGGGGCATAGCCACTTTGGCCATGGTCGCCGAGGTTGCCAAGCTTGAGCCGCAAATGGCCGAAAACCCGCCGCAGGCCACGACCGTAGCCATCGAAAGCCCGCCTTTTCGGTGACCAAGAAAGGCATAAGAGGCTTGATACAACTCATGCGAGAGACCCGTACGGGTCACAAAATTGCCCATCAAAATGAACAAGGGGATAACGGATAAGCTGTAATCTTGAACGGTATCAATGATGCGGTAACTGGCCATCGATAAAACACCGTCCCAACGATAGGAAAACAGGTTATCAAACGTAAGCCCTTGCAAATGCGCAAAGCCAAAGAAGCCCACCAGCCCCATAGCAAACGCGATGGGCATACGCAGAAGTAGAATCAGTACTAGCAGTACAGTAAAGCCAATAATAATTACGGACATAATAAGACCTACAAACTGGAGTTCTGACCTTTAAGCTGACGATAAACACCGTAGGTGATCACACCGAGCGCAGTGAACCAGCTCATGACAGCGATGTATTGGATGATGTAGCCGGTTGGCATCCCCAGGTACTCAGTTACCACGCCACGCCGCAACGCCCGCTCGGCCAACTCAAAGATCCGAAGGCCAACGCCATAAAAGGAGGTAGCGATCACAAGGACAGCGATCAAACCTAATACCTTGGCGGCCATCACACCCAATAACCGATCCAAGATATCGACCACAACGTGCCCACCGCGCCATGTGATGATCGGCATCTCTGCAAAGATCATCACAGCAAGACCGATTTCGGTCAGTTCAGTGACGCCATCAATGGAGTTGTTAAACAGATATCGCCCTACCACATCGGCGCAGGTAATGAGCATGACGAACAACAAAGTCGTTGCGGCGATCAGCTCTAGTAGAAACGCTAACCATTTGATCGGGCCAATCTCGTTGTAACGATGATTGACCCATGCGGATAAAGAGTGGCTCATGTTACTTGGCATCAGTCGATGACAGGGTGGCTTGATAGGCCTTAGCTTCGCTCCAAAGCTCGTCAATGGCCGCTTGCGCATCAATACCGCGATCCTTAACACTGTCGATCCAATGTTGTTTAAGCCCTTGGGTTAGCTGCTTAAACGCTTGGGTCATTGGATCCTCATCGCTCAAACGGATGATGTTTACACCACTCTCTTCAGCGACTTTTAAACCATCTGCATCGATCGAATCCCACGCTTGCCCAGCCAGTTGCGAGAGCTTTTCGCCGGACACGCTTAAAATGGCTTCGCGATCTTTCGGGTCCAAATCTTCCAAAAAGTAAGGATCAATAAAAATCGAAAAACTGCCCAAATACATCCCGCCCGGAATCATTGTGACGTTAGGCGCGACTTCGTTTAGGCGCAACGCTTTTTGCTCCCCCATGGGCATAAACACACCGTCGATTACGCCCTGCTGAAGCATCTCATAGACTTTGGGAGCTGGTGCTGCAACCGCCGTCACTTCCATTAACTCGCCAAGCTCGCTCTGGACACCACCGCCAATTCGAATCTTTTTGCCTTTTAGATCAGCCATCGTGGTGATCGGCTGCGTGGAGTGTAAATAGCCTGGGCCATGCGTGAACATACCGATCACTTCTAACCCTTCAAACTCATTGGCTTGCTCGAAGTACTTTTTATACACACGCCATAAAGCAACCGATGCCGCTTCGGCACTGACACCCATACCCGGCTGCTCTACCGCTTGGGGTAACTTAAATCGCCCGGGTACGTAACCGTGATAACCAAAGCTTGCATTGATAACGCCATCTTCCACTAACTGAAACATGGTTTTAGGATGTCCAAGGCCTTCCTCAACCTCGACTTTCACTCGCCCCTCTGTGGCCTCTTCAACCCATTTGGCCCATGTTGGCCACACAATGGCGTTCTGTGGGTTGGTAGGCGGCAGCCAAGTACCAACGCGCAGAATGGTCTCAGCCTGCACTACTGATGAAAGAGCAGGTAAAACCGTTAACAGGGAGACTAGGGTTGCTTTTTTAATCCGTTTACTTGCGAACATGGGGTTATCCTCATTTTTATTGTTAGCGGGATAAATCGAAGGCGTTATTTAAATAAAGGGTGAATGTTGTTTTTATTAAATTTTAAAACAGGGTCTAACTCCGTCATTTCAAAGGATATTTGACAATAACCATGATCCGTTACCGGCTTCATCCAATCGCACAGTATGTTAAATACCTGCTCAGCGACGGTTTGCTTCAATTCGCTGTCCCGACCGTGACCAATCTTGAGCGTTAAGTTCAGGAAGGCAAACTCAGGACGGCCATCGGCCACACGAAAATCATCACAGCGAATGGCGCGGCTGCGTACACCGCCCAGCGGGAAGTGCCCAGTGCCAACCACATAATCGTGTAGCTTTTCAAACAGACTCTGAAACTCCAGTGATTCGTGAAGATTCCCAGAGTACTCAACGATAAAGTGCGGCATGACGGTGCTCTCTTCTTAGACTGTAATTCACAGGATGATGATCACCCTTAAACGAAAACCAAATTAATTAACATATTAAGTTTTGTCAATAAGTGATGTGCCTCGTTAGACCAAGGTGTAGATATTGACATTACTTAATATATTAACTAAATATAGTCACCTTAGAGGCCCTAATTTTTGCACGACATCAACCATTTGGTTAATAGAAACCGATAAAACAACAACCATATAGTTAACATATTAAGTTAATTATCGATCGGCCATCACGAGGTTTACCTACATGCTCAGCCACGAACACATTCTTGAAGCCGCTAACCGGCTACACAGCGCCGAGACCGAGCGCCAGCAAATCAAAGCTTTAACGCTTGAGCACTCATCCATGACCATGGACGACGCCTATGCGATTCAAAAAACATGGGTGGATCAAAAAATTAAGGCAGGCCGCTCCGTGATTGGCTATAAGGTCGGCCTAACCTCGCGTGCGATGCAGATGGCGGTCAACATTGATGAGCCCGATTACGGCGTACTGCTGGACGATATGCTGTTTGAAGATGGCGCTACGTTAAAAGCATCTGATTTTTTGGATCCGCGTATCGAAGTTGAACTGGCGTTTGTGCTTAAAAAGCCTCTGTTTGGCGAAAACGTGTCCATCTTTGATGTCTACAACGCAACCGATTATGTCATCCCGGCGCTTGAGTTGATCGCGGCACGTTGCATGCGCACAGACCCTGAAACAGGCTACACCCGCAAGGTGTACGACACCATCGCGGACAACGCCGCTAACGCGGGCATCATCTTGGGCGGTCGTCCTATCAAAGTTGATGAGATCGATCTTCGCTGGGCAGGCTCCATGCTTTATCTCAACGGACAAATCGAAGAAACCGGACTGGCCGGTGGCGTATTGGGCCACCCTGCTAAAGGTATCTCTTGGGTGTGTAAGCGCTTTGCGCCCCACGGCATCGGTTTAGAGCCAGGGCAAGTCATCCTTGCAGGTTCTTTCACTCGCCCGGTTCCTGTTAAAGCGGGTGATACCGTTCATGCCGACTTCGGTCCACTGGGCGGTATCGGCATTCGTTTCGAATAAGGAGCGAGTGATGGAACTGAAAAAGAACGCCTTTAAAGCAGGATTAGATTCCGGCACCACCCAATACGGCCTATGGCTCGGTCTTCCAGATAACACGGCAGCGGAAATTGCAGCCTGTGCGGGTTTTGATTGGTTATTGATCGATGGTGAACATGCACCATTTGATCTTCGTGCCATCATGGCGCATCTACAAGCGATGTCGGCCTACCCGGTAGCGCCGATTGTTCGCCCTGTTGAGGGCAGCACCGCACTGATCAAGCAGTTGCTGGACGTTGGCGCACAAACCTTGCTGGTCCCCATGGTGGATACAGCCGAACAAGCCAAGTTACTGGTGGATGCCGTGCGTTACCCGCCCAACGGCATTCGAGGTCTGGGAACCTCCCTTGCACGTGCGGCGGCGTGGAACAACATCGCAGGCTACGCGCAAAAAGCCAATGATGAGATCTGCCTGCTGGTGCAAGTTGAAACTCAGCTTGCGCTGGACAACTTGGACGAAATTCTTGCCGTTGAGGGCGTAGACGGTGTGTTTATTGGCCCATCGGATCTATCCGCTTCTATGGGATACATCGGCCAAGCTGGTCACCCGGATGTGGTTTCAGCCATTAAAGGCGGCCTTGCAAAAATACGAGCGGCCGGAAAATACGCAGGCCTCCTCTGCTTAGATCCATCCCTTGCCAAAGATTATGAGCAAGCCGGTGCCAATTTTATTGGTGTGGGTGTGGATACGATGATCTTAGCGCAAGGTGCGAAACGCCTAGCCGCACAATTCAAATCTCCAGAAACCTTGACCGAACAGAAACCGCAAGCCGGTTACTGATTTTGATCTTTAGGACTCGATTATGTCTTTGAACCCATTAGTAACAAGCAAACTGGTCTGTGTTGCTCTGAATGACAAGGAGCAGCTCACAAAGCTGGATGCCGAATTCCACGAGGCTCCTTACAAAGCCCCACCCAAAGAACCCGTTCTTTACTACAAACCCCGCAATACCTGGACAGTCGATGGCGCGACCATCGAATGGGCGCGTGATTTTGATAACCAACCGGTGCCCGTTATGGCCGTTGGCGGCAGCTTAGGTGTGGTCTTTGGCAAACCGACGTGCCGTGTCTCAGTAGACGAGGCGCTTTCTTACGTAAAAGGCTTTACCGTGGTGGGCGATTACTCGTTACCAGAAGCGAACTACTACCGCCCAGACATCAAAGGAAAATGCTTAGATCAATCAGCGCCTGTCGGGCCAACGATTGTTGCAACTCAAGCACTGCCAAACCCAGATCAACTGACCATCGATATCTCAGTGAACGGTGAGTTACAAAGCCGCTTGCCAATGTCTCGATTGCTTCGAAGCACAGCAGAGCTGATCAGCACCCTTTCGCACATCATGACCTTCCAAGAAGGTGAAGTAATGGCCTGTGGATTTTCTGGCGAGCGTGTTGCGGTTAAGCCAGGCGACACAGTGGCCATCACAATCGAAGGGGTAGGAACGCTTAACAATACATTGGAGGTACCAGCATGAGACACGCTCGTATCCAAGTAAACGGTCAAACACTGGCCATCACCATCGATCAAAATGATCAGATCAGAACAACCGATGGCAAGGCCCTTGATCTTCCGCTCGATTCGGACCAGATCACTTGGCTGCCACCGGTTGAAACACCAGGCACAATCTTTGCGCTGGGTCTGAACTACGCTGACCACGCGACGGAACTGGCGTTTGAGCCACCGAAAGAGCCATTGGTGTTTATCAAGCACGCCAACACTCTGACTGGACACAAACAGATCAGCTACCGTCCTGACAACATCGAATTCCAACACTACGAGTGCGAGTTGGTTGCGGTTATCGGTAAGCAAGGCAAGCGCATTAAACGTGAAGATGCGTTGGATTATGTGGCCGGTTACACCGTGTGTAACGACTTTGCGATCCGCGATTATTTGGAAAACTACTACCGTCCAAACCTGCGTGTAAAAAGCCGTGATTCTTTGCTGCCAATGGGTCCTTGGATGGTTGATCGCGATGATGTTCAGGACGTGAACAACCTGCGCCTAACCACCCGCGTTAATGGCGAGATCACTCAAGATGGCTCTACAAAAGACATGATCTTTGATGTGCCGTTTTTAATCGAATACTTAAGCCACATCATGACACTGAACCCGGGCGATATGATCGCGACCGGTACCCCACACGGTGTGGTTGATATGCAACCTGGTGATGTTGTTGTTTGCAGCATCGAAAACATTTGTGATTTAGAAACCCGTATCGTCTCTGAACAAGAGTACTACGGCGAAAACTACTGATTCTGGAGAGCCTCATGAGCGATACACTGAATACCAATCAAGAACGCGCCACTCAGTACTTAGAGCGCTTCCAGAAACAAACGACTGGCCATTACATCAACGGTGAATTCACACTGGGTTCGGGTGGCAACCTGTACGACAACATCACGCCAACGGACAACACCTCACTCGGTAAAGTGGTGGCAGGCACAGTTGAAGACATGGATGCCGCCTGCGTGGCAGCCGAAGAGGCCTTTAATGGATGGGCCGACACCCCAGGGGCCGAACGTAAAAAAATGCTGCACGCCTTTGCCGACAAGTTGGTTGAGCGTGCGGATGAAATTGCGCTGGTTGAGTCCATGGACTGTGGCCAAGCGATCCGCTTTATGAAGCAAGCGGCGATTCGCGGCGCCGCCAACTTCCGCTTCTTTGCCGATAAAGCCCCTGAAGCGCAAAACGGTTTAGCGCTGCACCAAGAGGAACACACCAACTTTACGTTGCGTCGCGCAATCGGCCCTGTGGGCATCATCACCCCATGGAACACGCCGTTCATGTTATCCACTTGGAAAATCGCGCCAGCACTGGCCGCCGGTTGTACTGTAGTGCATAAACCGGCTGAGCTAACGCCGCTGTCCGCTTACATTCTGGCTGAAATCGCCGATGAAGTGCTGCCTAAAGGCGTTTGGAACATGGTGAACGGCTTTGGAGAATCTGCCGGTAAGCGTCTAACCGAACACCCAGCGATTAAAGCGGTGGCTTTGGTGGGTGAATCTGCAACGGGCTCCCACATCATGCGCCAAGGCGCTGACACACTGAAGCGAATGCACTTTGAGCTGGGCGGTAAAAACCCGGTTATCGTCTTTGATGATGCCGATTTTGAGCGCGCGCTGGATGCGGTTGTGTTCATGATCTACAGCTTGAACGGCCAGCGTTGTACCTCTTCTAGCCGCTTGCTGATCCAAAGCGGAATTCGTGATCGCTTCATCGAAGCACTGGAGCAACGCGTGCGTAACATCCGTGTTGGTCACCCGCTTGATCCGAACACCGAAGTGGGCCCATTGGTGCACACCGGCCACTGCAACAAAGTGGTTAGCTACTTTGATATCGCTAAAGAAGATGGCGCTAAAACAGCGGTGGGTGGGCAGCGTATTTCGACATCCGCAAATGGTTTGGACAGTGCAGGTAACTACGTGGAACCCACGCTGTTTACCGGTGCGAACAACCGCATGCGCATCGCTCAGGAAGAGATCTTTGGCCCAGTGTTAACCGCTATCTCCTTCGATACCGAAGAGGAAGCGATCGCCATCGCTAACGACACACAATACGGTCTGTCTGGCTACATCTGGACCGAAAACACCGGCCGTGCGATGCGTATGGCGCGTCACGTAGAAGCGGGTATGCTGTGGGTTAACTCCGAAAACAACCGTAACTTGCCATCGCCGTTTGGTGGCATGAAAATGTCCGGTATTGGGCGTGATGGTGGCGATTGGAGCTTTGACTTCTATATGGAAACCAAAAACGTGTGTATGGCTCACGGTACCCACCGTATCCCGCAATTGGGTAAAGCCAAATAATCGGGCAGCCGCCCGCGGTAAGAGAGGCCGCCCACTCGGGCGGCCCAGCTATGATGATAAAAACAATAAAAAGCGATACGCAAAACTGGATACCCAACATTGTCTTGGGCAAAGATTACGATCAACGCTACCTTGATTCGTCGATTCACTATGACCGGCTCAATAACCTAGCGGGATTTTTCGGTCGGGATATGCCTGTGCATCGGCACGCGCAGTTTATGCAGATCCACTACATTGACCGTGGTCACACGCAATTTCACATCGATGACCAACTGTTTGAGGTCGATGGGCCATCGTTGTTTTTAACACCACCGGCTGTACCTCACTCGTTTTCGACCACCGATCATGCCCAAGGGCATGTCTTAACGGTGCATCAATCTCTGGTGTGGAATCTGTTTAAAGATGGCTTAGGCAAAGCACTGGAGCACGAACTGACAACCGGCATTTGTATCAGTAAAAACCGTTTAACCCGACACCAGATGTCACAATGGGTGCTCATTACCCAGTTGTTTCGGCAGTTGCGATTAGAATGGGCCACAAACCTGAAAGCCAAGCAACATGGCATGCTGGCACTGGTACAGTTGCTCCTGATTAACATCAGCCGCTTAAGCAGTGGCCAAGTCAGCAGTACTGCCATCAATAACGAGGAGCTAAAACTCTTCCGGCGTTTTACAGACCTGATCGAACTGCACTTTGCAAAGCATTGGTACTTGCCTCAATACACCGAGCAACTTGGCGTGTCAGAAAGTCGATTAAACACCGTCTGCCAACGCATCTCGAATCGTGCGCCCAAAAAGCTGATTCACGACCGTATGGTGCAAGAGATTAAACGGCGCCTCACCTTTACCGACCTGACCGCCACCGAGATAGGTTATGCACTGGGCTTTACGGACCCATCGTATTTTTCACGCTTTATCAAACGAGAACTCGGCATGACCGCGCATCAATACCGGAAAGAGAGGATGCCTGCTTAATACAGGGCTCTTTCAATCGGCACTGGACAATAATTAAGATATTAATAAAATTTGTATGAACCTACTTTTTCAAGATGCTCACCAAGGAGCCTCAATGCGCAAGTTTAATGACTCCATCCCCCTCAAGCTGCTGCAAGCGCGGGAGGTCACCATGGGGTTTTTCCGTCCCATTTTGCAAGAGATCCCGATGACAGAGCAGCAATGGCGGGTCATTCGTGCATTGAATGAATATGACGAGCTAGAATCCAAACAACTGGCCGATGTGTGCTGCATCTTAAGCCCAAGTTTAACGGGCATTTTGAGTCGATTGGAACAACAGGGCTACATTCAGCGTCGTAAATCCCACGAAGATCAGCGCCGCACATTAATCAGCTTAACGACCAAAGCCCGCACCATGTTCGATGAGTTAAGTCCGCGATTAGAAGCACGTTACCGCGCACTGACCGATCAACTTGAGCCACACGAGCTGGATACCCTGATGACCCTGCTGGATAAGGTGTGCAAAGTAAAATCCTAACGCATTAGCCATCATCCCTTTAGCGGATAGACGACCGATTTTTGCTTTACTAAATTACTTAACATATTAAATACTTTGGAGCATCGCATGTTACAAGACGCGTACCCTTATTACGTGGCAAACAAGGCGCACTATGCCAATAAAGACTTAGCCATCTACGATAAATACACAGGCGAGGTCGCGACCTACGCTGCCATGGCCGACGCTAAGACCATTGATCAAGCGATTGAAGCAGCCGAACACGCCACCAAAGCGATGCAGGCGTTTCCGGCTTACAAGCGACAAGAGATACTTAACCACTGCGTGAAACGCTTTGAAGAGCGCTTTGAAGAGATCGCGATGGCACTTTGCCTTGAAGCGGGCAAGCCCATTAAAGACTCCCGCGGGGAAGTCACTCGTCTGATCGATACGTTCCGGATTGCCGCTGAAGAGGCGGTTCGCATCGGCGGTGAAGTGGTCCCGATGGACATCACCCCACGTGCAAAAGGCTATACCGGTATGTGGAAACGCGTCCCGATTGGGCCTTGCTCGTTTATCTCCCCGTTTAACTTCCCGCTTAACTTAGCGGCGCACAAAGTAGCACCTGCGATTGCGGCCGGTTGCCCGTTTATTCTAAAACCCGCCAGCCTAACACCGATCGGTGCTTTGATCATTGGTGAGATTCTGGCCGAAACGGACTTACCGGAAGGGGCCTTTTCGATTTTGCCGTGTCACCGTGATGGAGCAGATCTGTTCACCACCGATGATCGCTTAAAATTACTAAGCTTCACAGGCTCCCCGGATGTCGGCTGGCAGTTAAAAGCCAAAGCGGGCAAAAAACCGGTTGTACTGGAGCTTGGCGGTAACGCGGCTTGCTTAGTGGATGAAGGCACAGATGTGGATGATGCGGTCGCACGCATTGTGTTTGGTGCTTACTACCAATCGGGCCAAAGCTGCATCAGTGTACAGCGCATCATCGTTCATGAATCCCTCTACGATGAGGTCAAAGCAAAGCTCACCAAAGCGGTCAATGCCTTGGTACATGGCGACCCACGAGATGAAAACACCTTCATCGGCCCGATGATCTCCGAAAAAGAAGCGACCCGTTTACACAACTGGGTGATCGACGCCGTTGAAAAAGGCGCGAAGGTTCTGTGTGGCGGTCAGCGCGATGGCGCCATGCTGGATGCCACACTGCTTGAAAACGTTGACTCGCATCTGGATGTGAACCAACAAGAAGCGTTCGGCCCTGTGGCGATTTTGTCCAAATTCACCGATTTCGACAAAGCCATGGAGGCAATCAACGACTCCATGTTTGGCCTGCAAGCGGGTTTATTCACCAAAGACATCTACAAAATCCAAAAAGCATGGGATGTGTTGGAAGTCGGCGGTGTCGTGATCGGTGATGTGCCCTCCTACCGAGTGGATCACATGCCCTACGGCGGTGTGAAAGACAGCGGATTAGGTCGCGAAGGGGTTCGTTACGCCATTGAGGATATGACCGAGCTTCGCATGCTGGTCATCCGCAACCCTAACGCGTAACGAAGACAACGCCCTATGAACAGCATCACGAAACCACATAAGCTCATTGTTCTATTGGCATCGCTGCAGGCCTTTGGGCCGTTATCGATTGATATGTACCTACCCGGCCTTCCCCTTATGGGGGAAGCGCTGGGTGCCAGCGAGCCACAAATGCAGCTGACCATCAGTGCTTTCTTGATCGGGCTGTTCATAGGGATGATCTTTTACGGACCGCTCTCGGATAAGCTGGGGCGGCGTCCATTGCTGCTGTTCGGTATGTCGCTGTACATGATCAGCAGCTTAGGCTGTGCACTGGTAACCAATGCCGATCAACTGGTGCTGTTAAGACTCTTTCAAGCACTGGGTGGCGGGGCGGCATCGGTGCTGGGGCGTGCCTTGGTTCGGGATTTGTTTCCCATCAAAGAGGCCGCACGGGTGTTATCCCTCATGCACTTGGTGACCATGATTGCGACCTTGATCGCCCCACTTTTAGGCCACTATTTAATGGAAGCCTTTGGTTGGCGCTCTCTATTTGTCAGCCTGATGGTCTTTTCTGGCGTGGTACTGCTGTTTTATGCGGTAAAAATCCCAGAAACCCACCCAAAAGAGCAACAACAAGCAAGCCTTACCCACGCTTATCGCGCCTACGGAAAACTCCTGTTGGACCCGAAAGCGATGGCTTTGATTTTGTGTATGTCTCTGTCCTTCTCAGGGATGTTCACTTACATCACCGCCTCGCCTTACGTGTACATCGAGTATTTTGGCTTAGCACAAGCCCAATACGCTTGGCTGTTTAGCCTCAACATTGCCAGCATCATTCTATTTGTACTGATCAATGCACGTGCCGTTCGAACCATATCCACTCATACAATGTTGATGTTTGGGGCGGTTATCTCTTGCCTATCAGCGCTGGTGATTGGCGCTTTCTCTCTGTCAGAGGCACCCCATCTTTTAGGCATCATCTTAGGCTTGCTGGGGTACGTCGGCGTGACTGGATTAATTGGATCAAACTGCATGGCGCTCTTGCTACACGCCTACCCCAATAACGCTGGGGCAGCCTCAGGCCTTGCGGTATCCGTTCAATTTGGTTGCGGCGCCCTATTCAGCGCCCTAACCAGCGCACTTTACTCGGGGTCACCTCTGGTGATGGGAGCCTTAATGGCCATCTGCGGTTGCTTAGTGTTGCTGTGTGCCACGACCTATCAGTGGCTCGAAAAGTCCCATAAGCCTAGAAAAAGATCCCTTTCGACATGATTTTTGTTTTTTTACACTTTTCGATGTGTGTTGAGCACGCTAAAGCGATAACCCCCAACACGCAAAGAATACATAAAAAGGAGCTACATCATGGGTAAACTCGCCCTAGCCGCCAAGATTACTCACGTACCATCCATGTATTTATCCGAGCTGGATGGCCCCAACAAAGGGTGTCGGGAAGCGGCCATTGAAGGCCACCGCGAAATCAGTCGTCGCTGTCGCGCGCTCGGTGTCGATACGATTGTGGTGTTCGATACGCATTGGCTAGTAAACGCCGGTTATCACATTAACTGCGCCCCACACTTTAGCGGCACATACACCAGTAACGAGCTTCCGCATTTTATCTCCAACATGCCGTACGAATACCCAGGCAACCCAGAGCTGGGTCAGGCCATCGCTAAGGTCTGTAACGAGCAAGGTGTTGAAACACTGGCCCACGATGCGACCTCGCTTGGCCCTGAATACGGCACCTTAGTGCCGATGCGCTACATGAACGAAGATAAGCACTTTAAGGTGATCTCCGTGTCGGCCCTGTGTACCGTGCACTACCTAAACGACAGTGCTCGTCTAGGCTGGGCGCTGCGTGAAGCCATCGAGAAACACTACGATGGCACCGTCGCCATTTTAGCCAGTGGCTCTCTATCCCACCGTTTTGCCCAAAACGGCACCGCGCCTGACTTTTTGAATAAAGTGTGGAGCCCAATGCTCGAAACACTCGATCATCAAGTGGTGAAAATGTGGGAAGACGGCCAATGGAAAACCTTCTGCGAAATGCTCCCAGAATACGCCGCTAAAGGGCATGGCGAAGGCTTTATGCACGACACGGCTATGCTGTTAGGCGCAATGGGTTGGTCGGAATACGATCAAGGCGTCGAGGTGTTAACCCCGTATTTTGGCAGCTCCGGCACAGGGCAGATTAACGCGATTTTCCCGGTCAGTGATGTCACCGGTAACGAGGTTCCTGGCCCTCAAGCCTCCGTCACCCCCGAGTTTGTACCAGGCTCTAGCCGTTTGTAAGTACCCCGAGCACTTAGTTGAATGGCTCTTCTTCAGGTATCGACAGCAATCGACTGAAGTTTGCCCGCTTAGGCGGGCTTTTTTTTGCCTTTTGCAAAGTTGAAAAGTGCCATTTTTAGCGTGGTTTTGAAATTTTAAGCGCGGATCATTCTCTGGATACTGCTTGTTATCGCTGACATCAATCGATGTAGCCCTCAATAACAAAAAGAGAATGAATGATGAAACACGCCAATCCTATGCTGGATCGTTTAAGAGAGATCCTCCCGGCTATTGCGGCCAATGCTTCCAAAGCCGAAGACGAGCGCCAAATCCCTAAAGAGAACATCGAAATGCTCAATAACACTGGGCTAAACCGAGCGTTTTTACCGAAAGCCTATGGCGGCTTGGAGATCTCGTTACCTGAGTTTACCGACTGCATTGCGGCACTGGCTGGCGCATGCTGCAGTACTGCATGGGGCTATAGCTTACTGTGCACCCACAACCACCAGCTGGCGATGTTTCCCAAGAAATTACAAGACGAATTATGGGCAACCAACCCAGACACCGTCGCCTCATCGAGCATTGCGCCCTTTGGTAAGCACGAAGAGGTCGAAGGCGGCATTCGCTTTACCGGCGACATGCGCTGGAGCAGCGGTTGCGACCATGCGCAGTGGATCATTGTCGGCTTTAACCGTTTTAATGAAGCGGGCGAGAAAACCTACTGCTTTGCGGTGATTCCTGAATCCGATTACACCATCATCGATGATTGGCACGCGATGGCCATGAAAGGCAGTGGTACTAAAACCGTTCACATTGAAAACGTGTTTGTCCCTGAATATCGCATTCAAAAAGCCAAAGAGATGATGGAAGGCCGCTCGGCTGGGTTTGGACTTTATCCGGACAGTAAAATCTACTCAACACCTTACCGCCCCTACTTTGCCTGTGGTTTTGCCGCAATGAGCCTTGGCGTTGCTGAGCGCATGTTAGAGGTGTTCCGCGACGTGACTAAAACACGCGTGCGCGCCTACACAGGTGCCGCTCTAGGTGCATCCACACCTGCGTTGATGCGTTTGGCCGAATCCACACACCAAGTCGGCGCTGCACGCGCGTTCCTTGAAAAAACCTGGAACGATCATAAAGAACACGGTGAGCAACAACGCTATCCCGATCAAGAAACATTAACCTACTGGCGTACCAACCAAGCCTACGCCGTCAAGATGTGCATTCAAGCGGTGGATCGTTTGTTTGAAGCGATTGGTGGCTCGCATTGGTTCCTTGATAAAGAAGCCCAACGTCTGTTCCGCGACTGTCACATGGTCGGTGCTCACGCTTACACCGATTACGATGTGTGCGCACAGATTCTTGGCCGCGAACTGATGGGTCTCGACCCTGACCCTGCGTTGCTGTAATTCAAGGAGATCACCATGACACAGACCACAGAATTTGACCCAAAAGCGTTTCGTCGTGCCTTAGGCAATTTTGCCACAGGCATTACCGTGATTACCGCCACCGCCCCGAACGGTGAAAAAGTCGGCGTAACGGCCAACAGCTTTAACTCGGTGTCGTTAGACCCTGCCCTCATCCTTTGGAGTATCGATAAGCGCTCTGGCAGTTTGCCCGTCTTTGAAGCGGCTACCCACTTTGCCGTGAACATCCTTGCGGCCGACCAGATCCATCTATCGAATCAGTTTGCCCGCCCAAGCGATGACAAGTTTGCCAATATTGCTTACACCGAAGGCGCAGGCGGCGCGGCAATATTAGACGATTGCGCGGCCACCTTTGAGTGCGAAAAATACCAAATCGTTGAAGGCGGCGATCACTGGATTCTGATCGGTAAAGTAGTGGCGTTTAATGACATTGGGCGCGCTCCGCTTTTGTACCATCAAGGCAGTTATGCCGTGTCTTTGCCGCATACCTTGGCGGCCGGTAAAGACAGTCAGCAAAGCGCCTCGGTTCAGCAGGTAAAAGGCCGCTTAAAAGATAACTGCTACTACCTAATGACCCAGGGACTTCGCGCGTACCAAGCGGATTACCAACCAAGACAGCAAGCAACCGGTCTTCGTATCACCGAAGCCCGCATCTTGATGGTGATGGAGCAAGATCAATCCGTATCGATTGATGCCTTGGTGAACGAGGTCAACATGCCTCGCTCAGAGGTTGAAACCGCCTGCGAAATCTTAATCCGCAAAGAGTTGCTGGGACAAACCGATGCGGCCTATCAGATTACCGCAAAAGGCATCACACAAGCCGAAGCCCTCTTTGAGCTTGCGGATGAGCAACAACAAAGGATGTTTGCCAACGTCAGTCAGGATGAATTGGACGCCTTCAAGCGCGTTCTTAAATCGCTGATCGAATAGCGTCTCCCACAAGCGGCTTAACTGCCGCTTTTTTTATGCGCGCTTTCCCATCAACCTTTTGGTTGATACCCCAAAAGACGCAGGCTGCTTTTAATAGTGAGCAACTACCTTCTTTAACAATAAAAAGAGGCATCAATATGCAACCCAATTTCACATTGACCATCAACGGTACAGCAACCGAGGGCAAAGCAGGCCAATTTGACGTTATTAATCCGGCCAACGAATCCATCATCGCAAAAGCCCCTCTCGCCTCGGTCGATCAACTGCATCAAGCGGTCGCCGCTGCAAAGCAAGCGTTTACCTCTTGGAGTCAAACCACCCACCAAGAGCGACAAGCGTTTCTGGGCACACTTGCCGATGTGATTGAAAGTAACGCCGATGCGATTGCTCGCTTAATTACCCAAGAGCAAGGCAAACCCTTGTTCCTCGCTGAAATTGAGGTGCAAGCGGCCGCTGGCTGGACACGCTACACCGCAAGCCTTGAGATGCCGAGCAAGGTGATCGAAGACTCCGACACCCGCCACGTGGTTCAGCACCATTTACCCCTTGGAGTAGTCGGGTCCATTACCCCTTGGAACTGGCCCATCATGATCGCCATTTGGCATATCATGCCGGCGCTTCGTGCCGGTAATACGGTGGTGTGTAAACCTTCAGGACTGACTCCATTAAGCACCCTATTGTTGATCGAGAAGATCGCCGAAGTCCTGCCAAAGGGGGTTATCAATGTGGTAACGGGCGAAGCCGAGGTGGGCAATGCCATGAGCCAGCACCCAGACATTGCAAAGCTGATCTTTACAGGCTCGACACAGACCGGCCAACGCATTGTTGAGAACTCAGCCGGTAATTTAAAACGCCTAACACTCGAGCTTGGCGGCAACGATGCCGGAATCGTCCTCGATGAGGCTGACCCAAAAGCGATGGCCGAGGCGATTTTTAAAACCGCCTTTATCAACATGGGGCAAACCTGTGCCTGCCTAAAGCGTTTGTTTGTTCACGAATCGATTGCAGATGAGCTAACCCAAGAGTTAATCCGCATCGCTAATGCGCAAACCGTTGGCGACGGACTTGAGGCCAACACCACGTTTGGTCCTGTTCAAAACCAAGCCCAGTTCGACAAAGTGGTGGGGCTGATCGACGATGCTAAATCAAACGGCGGCCTTGTGGTCTGTGGCGGCGAAGCTTTAGGGCAAAAAGGCTACTTCATCCCACCAACCTTGATTCGAAATGTCGGTCCAGGCGTTCGCTTAGTGGATGAGGAACAATTTGGCCCTGTACTCCCGATCATCACTTACAAAAACCTGGATGAGGCCGTACAGATGGCCAACGCCGTGGGAGAAGGCCTAGGCGGATCTGTCTGGTCAACCAACATTGAACGGGCACAAGAGGTGGCTCAGCGACTGGTCTGTGGCACCACCTGGGTCAACAACCATGGCGAAGTGCTGCCCCATATACCATTTGGTGGCTGCAAACTTTCGGGCTTTGGCGTGGAGTTCGCCGAAGAAGGCCTGTTGGAGTGCACCCGCATTCACATCATCAACACCACGAAGTAACCAAGGGCCTTAGCCCTTTTCACATATGAGATCATCAATGACACAAACAGCTTTATTTGAAGACCTTCAGCAACGCGGCCTCGTCGCTCAAACAACGCAAAACTCGGAGTTTTTCTCGCGTTATCTACGCGACGAGGCTCTGACCGTCTATTGCGGCTTTGATCCAACAGCTGACAGTCTTCATATTGGCCACTTGGTGCCATTGATGATGCTCAAGCGTTTTCAAATGGCAGGTCACACGCCTATCGCCCTGATTGGTGGGGCGACCGGCATGATTGGCGACCCAAGCTTTAAGGCCACCGAGCGCTCGCTCAACAGCAGCGATACTGTGATGCAATGGGCGTCTAAACTTGGCGATCAGATCCAACACTTTCTGACTCCGGTGGCCGGTAAATCGGCCCCCAAGCTAGTGAATAACGCCGATTGGATGCAGTCTTTCTCGGTATTGGATTTTCTTAGGGACATCGGCAAGTACTTCTCGGTCAATGCCATGATCAACAAAGAGTCCGTTAAGCAGAGGATTAACCGGGAGGATCAAGGCATCTCCTTTACCGAGTTTTCCTATGCCCTACTGCAATCGTACGACTTTGCGGTACTGAATCGTGAATACGGCTGTACCTTGCAGATTGGTGGCAGTGATCAATGGGGCAACATCACCTCGGGCATCGACCTTACCCGTCGCTTAAACAACCAACAGGTGCATGGTATGACCGTACCGCTGATTACCAAAAGCGACGGCACCAAGTTTGGTAAAACCGAATCGGGTACGGTGTGGTTAGATGCACAGAAAACATCGCCCTACGCCTTTTACCAGTTTTGGCTCAATACGGCAGATGCCGATGTGTACCGCTTTTTAAAGTACTACACCTTCTTAAGCGTTGAAGAGATTAACCAACTGGAAGCAAACGATGCCGCGGCGGCTACCAAACCCAGCGCCACGTATGTGCTTGCCGAGCAGATGACCCTTTTGGTGCATGGTGAAGCGGCATTAAAAGCGGCCAAACAAACCTCGGAGCGTTTGTTTAACCGCGAGTTTGACGCACTGAGCGAAGCGGAATTTACCGATATTTGCCAATCGGGTATGCTCAATATTCAGGCAGAAGCACCTCTGTCGGTGTGTGATGCTTTGGTTGCGCTAAACCTTGCTAAATCCCGACGGGCCGCCCGAGAGTTGATCGAGAGCAACGCCATCCGTTTAAGCACGGGCTTAAACACGGGCATAGTCAGCGACAGCGAGTCTTTAATCCACCCAAGCGATGCGTACCATGGGCGATTTGCGGTCCTTCAAAAGGGCAAAAAATCCTTCGGGGTGATACGTTTCTAACCGCATTTGAACCGCCCAACTGGGCGGTTTTTTTTCGTCTATAGCCTTGGTCATCCATACGGTTGATAGGACTGATCTCTGCCTCACGTTATTAATAAAGAAAAACAAATAACAAGGCAGCGAACATGCTTAATCGTATTACTCGTATCGTCTACGCATCCGACCTTAACCATGGCAGTCGCCCTGCGTTTCGAATGGCTGTAGAGCTTGCGATACAACACAAAGCCCGCCTTTACTTTGTGCATGTGATCGAACCCTTTAGCGAAAGCCGCAAAGAGATCATCGAAAGTTACCTTCCCGAAGGGGTCAGCCTCAAGCATCTTAACGACACGCTTGGCGAGCACAAAGAGCGCATTACACAACGCATTACTGATTTTCTAGACACCGAATTAACTGATGAAATATCGCTTCCCTACCCGCCTGAGGCGATCGTACTGGTTAATTCACCCGAGCGAGGCGTTTTAGCCGCCGCCCACCAGCAAAGTGCCGATTTAATCGTTATGGGCGCACGCAAAACCTCTGCGGCGTCTCGATTGTTCTTGGGCTCTACCGCCCACAAGGTGATGAACAAAACCGACATCCCCGTTTTGATCGTCCCGCTAAACACACCATCCCAACACGACTAGAGGTAAATACAATGAAAAAAATGAAAAAAGCCCTATTGGCAGCCGCGTTTCTGAGCTTACCTGCTTTTCTGTCGGCACCTGCGCTTGCGGAATACCCGCAGCGCCCTGTTAAATTCATCGTCCCTTGGCCGGCCGGTGACCTAGAGGACATCTTAACCCGCCTGATCGCTGAAGAGATGTCAAAGGACACCGGTAAGCCCGCCACGGTCGTCAACAAACCAGGCGGCGCAGGCATCATCGGCGCAATGGATGTGGCAAAAGCCCGCCCAGATGGTCTAACGATCGGCTCTTTTGTGGCGGATATCCTAACAACTCACTTAATCTCCGGTAACGCGCCTTATCAACGCGATACCTTTGAACCGGTGGGCATATTCCTCGATTACCCGTTTGTATTGGCGACCAAAGCCGACTCCCCTTACAACAATTTGGAAGAATTAGCTGCGTACAGCCAAAGCAACAAGGTCTCTTTAGGCCACTTTGGTTATCAAGCATTGCCGACCGCCATCACCTTTATGGCCGCAAAGCAGGAAGGGATTAACTTCTCGTCGGATGCGCCCTTTGATGCCAACGATTGCTCAACATTGGCCAATGGCGATGCGGATGTCATCAACACGACGACTCAATTGATCCTTGCGTGTTTAAGCTCTGGCGAGGTCAAACTGCTGGCTTCCATGACCAAAGATCGCATTAGCATCGCGCCCGATACACCAACACTGTTTGAACAAACCGGTATCGAGCAAACCACGTGGAACGGCCTGTTTGTTCGCAAAGGCACCCCTGAGCCGATCAAAGCCAAAATTGCAGAGGTCGCCCAAAAAGCGCTTGAAACCCAGCAAGTCAAAGACTTGGTGCAAAACACGGGCGCCAATGTGTACTGGCAAGGTGAAGCCGTGGCCAAAGAGGTGGTCGAGCAGGACTATCAAAACTCGACCAAGCTTGCTGAGTTTATGAAGCAGTAAGGTGTGTAAGCGCCGAAAGGCGCTTCTCCTTAGGATAATTACCATGAGTCAAGAAACCCAACAACGCACCTCTTCGTTTGCGTTTCAGCGCGATTACACCGTGTATTGGATCATTTTAGCGGTGTCCGCCACCTTACTCTGGCTACTGCCAACGGAAACCCAATGGATCGATACAAAACGAGGCTGGTATACCCAACCCATCTTAAGCCCTGCCGTTGGTTTAAGCATTCTGGCCCTGTTTTCGCTGGTTCGCTGTGTTCAGTCGCTCTTTGAAGATTATCAACATGGCTACTTTTCCATCGATAAGCTGGTCGAAAGCGCTCAAAACTATCGAGTTGCCCTGATCGCCGCGGTTTTGTTCTTTATTTACGTCAACACCCTGTCGGTTGTGGGTTTCTTCTTAGCAACCCTGTGCTTTGTCACCGTGCTTTTGTGGCTCTCGCGTCTGCTCAGTTTAAGGTGGTTTTTAAGTGCATTACTGACCACAGGCTTGCTGATTCTTATCTTCCGCGTTGGCGTCAATGTGTGGCTTCCCGATGTGGCGCTGTATGAGCTGTTCCCTGAGCAGCTGTCCATTTTTGCTAATCAATATCTGTAAATAGGTGGCTTATGGAGTCGATCCTCCTTGGGCTTAATGAAGTCCTGACTGTAAACGTATTATTAGCCATCGTGCTTGGCGCTATCATCGGCGTCACTATCGGCTCTATTCCGGGCCTTGAGCCCGCGGGTGTGATGGCGATTCTTCTTCCGATGAGTTTTTCCATGGACCCGCTCTCGGGCGTGTCGTTACTGCTGGGGGTTTACGGCGGTGCGTGGTACGGCGGTGCTATCCCCGCCATTTTGATGAACACACCGGGGACACCGGTATCGGTGTTAACCACTTACGATGGCTACCCCATGGCCAAACGAGGCCAAGGCAAATTAGCCCTATCGATCGCGTACAGCTCCTCGTTTGTTGGCGGCATCATCAGTGTGCTGTCGCTGGTACTGCTCGCCCCTACCCTTGCCCAAGTTGCACGGATGTTTGGCTCCGCCGAATTTGCCATGCTGGCGGCACTTGGGATGATTTTTGTGGTGTTAGCCCACCGTCAACACGTGGTCGAAGCGGCCATGATGCTGGGCTTAGGTATCTTTTTAGGCACGATTGGACTGGAGCGCTCCTACAGCACGCAAGTGTACACTTTTGATCAGCCATGGCTGCTCAGTGGCATACCTCTGGTGCCTGCGGTGATTGGTCTGTTTGCGATGTCCCAAGCCTTTGTGCTGCTCTCGCAAACGGGGAACGATGCCAAAAAAACCAAGCTCGAAGGGGATGGCATGTTCAGCGGGTTTATTGCCCTGGCTAAGCATAAAATCACCGTGGTACGCTCGGCGGCTTTAGGCGTGATCATGGGCCTATTGCCCGGTGTCGGCGAGTTTGGCTCGCAGTTTTTCTCCTACACCTTGGCGCAGAAATTCTCAAAAACCCCCGAAAAATTTGGTGATGGCGCACACGAAGGCCTGATAGCATCCGAAACCTCAAACAACGCTGTTACCTCAGCGGTGATGATCCCACTATTGGCCTTTGGCATTCCGGCCGATGCGCTGATGGCGATGCTGTTGGCTGTCTTTATGGTGCACAACTACATCCCAGGCCCAACCTTGTTTACCGAACAACCTGAGTTTATCACTGGGCTATACATCTCGTTGTTTTGTATCAACATTTTTGCCTTTGTGTATCTCACCTTTGCCTCTCGTTGGGTGGTTAACCTTACCCGAATCCGCGGGCGCTTTATCGGTGCTTTTATCTTGGTATTGGGCTTTATTGGCAGCTACAGCCAGAACTACCAGTTTAGTGATGCCATCATAGCCCTTGGCTTTGCGGTGTTCGGTTACATACTGCGCCGCAACGCTATTCCGGCGGTACCGATTGTGTTGGGCTTAGTGCTTGGGCCGGTCTTCTTGAACCGCTTTAGGCAGGCCTTGGGCGTGGCCGATGGGGATTTAACCATCTTTGTATCACGGCCCATCAGCTTGACGCTGTTCTCGCTGATCGTCATCACCATTGGGGTGTACCTGTTCAGCGCATTCCGACCAAAGCGCACCTAAACCTCGTGCGCACTTATAGTGCAAATCATCCATAAGTGCGCACCTTAATTAAACAAAACTAATTAATATATTAATTATATTGACTCACGCCCATTTTCATTGTTTATTAGACGAACAATAAGAAACAAACATGATGAGGGCAGTCAGTATGAAACTCAGCAATGGTCATCATCCCACTGGGTTACTTCATTTTCAGGAACAATCACTGAACATGCTTTCGGGTGTGCTCAACATTCGTAAGATTGTGACCTATCAAATTGATGAACAAAACAAACCCCTGTGTTACCAAACACAGGATATGCACTCGTCGATGCACCGCGAGTACATGGAGCAGTTTTATCAATTTGACCCTCTCTACCCAGAACGCGTAAAAGATAACAACGAGCCGGTCATCAAGATGAACGACCTTGTCTCGTTTTCGGACCGCACCGACCACCCCTACTACTCGGACTTCATCAACCCTTGGGGGATTCGAGACATTATCGAAATATTCCTTAGCATTGATGAGCAACGCATAGTTGGCTTTGCGTTGATGCTTAACAATCAACAAAATGAGCTATCGCTATCGGATATGAACCGAGTAAAAGAGCTGCAAAAGTTTATGCAGTACTCTCTTGAGCGCGCGTACGAGTCACCTGCTCAAAAGCAGTTTGATCAGTTTTGCAACGACTACCAACTAACCCCAAAAGAGCAACAGGTGCTCGACTTATTAAGTGCCGGTATGCCCAACAAATCGATTGCGAACAACCTAAGCTGCTCGTTGGCTACGGTTAAAACCCACCTGCAACACATCTTCGCGAAAACCGGTGTTAACAGCAAAACCGAAGTCACATCGATGCTGTATCGCCCCCACTAAGTTCATCAACCGAACGGTTGATGGTCGATCCCGCCTGCTCGACATACTTTAAAGATCTTTCTTAAAACGTATGTGGAGCAGGCGTTATGAACTCAAATAAGAAACAATCCTTCTGGAACCCAATGGTTCACCCTGGCGATACGGGTGCCCGACATGGCATCGAGATCGTTAAGGGCAATGGTAATTACGTCCAAAACAAAGAGGGCGATTGGTTAGTGGATGGCGTTGGCGGCCTTTGGAACGTCAACGTGGGTCACAACCGCCAAGAAGTGAAAGATGCCATCGTGGCGCAACTCGATGAGCTAGAGTACTTCCAAATCTTTGATGGCATTGCCCACCCACGCGTGCGTGAGTTATCCGATTTATTGGTCAACATGTTAGAGCCAGAAGGCATGGTACGCGTGATGTACAGCTCTGGCGGATCGGACGCGGTAGAAACTGCCCTGAAAATTGCTCGCCAGTACTGGAAGGCCATTGGCCAAGCCCAGCGTTACAAGTTTATATCATTGAAACAGGGTTACCACGGTGTGCATTTTGGCGGCGCATCCGTTAACGGTAACACCGTGTTCCGCACCAACTACGAGCCGGTATTACCTGGCTGCATCCATATCGACACCCCGTGGTTGTACCGCAACCCATGGAACTGCGAAAACCCTGAAGAGCTAGGCCAATTGTGTGCAAAACAACTGGAAGCTGAAATCATATTCCAAGGTCCAGAAACCGTGGCGGCCTTCATCGCAGAGCCTGTGCAAGGTGCAGGCGGTGTTATCGTGCCACCCGAGAACTACTGGCCGCTGATCCGTGAGGTGTGTGATAAGTATGGCGTATTGTTGATTGCCGACGAAGTCGTCACAGGCTTTGGCCGAAGCGGCAACATGTTTGGTGTCCGCGGTTGGGGCGTTGCTGCGGATATCCAGTGTTTTGCGAAAGGGATCAACTCAGGCTACATCCCATTGGGTGCAACGGCCATCAACCAACGTGTTGCCGATGGCATCGAAAACTGCCCTAACTTCTCGGGTGCGGTTATGCACGGTTACACCTACTCAGGCCACCCTGTCGCATGTGCGGCGGCGCTCGCTTCATTAAAAATCGTGATGGATGAAGACCTACCCGGCAACGCCGCTACACAGGGTGATGATCTTCTTAAGAAGCTGAACGAGTCGATCTCACACTACCCATCGGTGGGTGAAGTACGCGGTAAAGGCTTGATGGTTGCGATCGATCTGGTCACTGATAAAACCACCCGCGAGCCGATCAATCCAATGGATGGATTTGCTAACCGCGTCGCGGCAGTAGCCCTTCGCGAAGGCGTTATCGTCCGCCCTGTCGGCACCAAGATTATCTTATCTCCACCACTGACCCTCACCACAGAAGAGGTCGACAAAATGGTGCACGCACTGAAACAAGGCTTTGAAGAAGTTAAAGCGTAAGTCCCTCCCCCTCCGATAGGGGATAGAGGAAAGACGGTTTAGCCCTGCGAGAGCGGGGCTTTTTTATCCTAGCCAAATAGCCTTTATGATCTTATGAGTGCACTTACAGACCCCTTTCAGAAAGAAGCGATCGCCCTAATAGAGCGCTTGGTTCCGCTAAGCAAAGCGGCTTTTTTTATCGTCAGCCACGACTTCCAACACAAAGGCGCCTTACTGCACAATTTAGACCCCCAAGCCGAACGCGATTACTGCGAAACCTACAGCGCGCTTGACCCGCTAAGCCCCGAACGATTTGCAAACAGCCAAGACACGGTAGTTACGCTCGACTCACGGATTGCACCTTTTTATTTACGGAAAACGATTTACTATCAGGAGTTTATGACCAAACACAATCACAGATATGTAGCGGATATGTTTTTCCGTAACAACGGTACGATCTGTGCGGGGTTGAGCTTGATTCGGGAAGAGAAGCTCGGGGAGTTCACTAAAGCGGAGCTATTACTGCTAAAAAATATCCAGCCCTTTTTAGAGTTCTCGTTAAACAGCCTATACCTGCCTGAGCGAGAAGGGCAAAGAACCCAATACAGCGCAATCTATGACTTAACCGAACGCGAACAGGATGTTTTAGAGTGCATTTTAAGAGGCTGCAGTAATAAATCAGCGGCAGAACAGCTCACGGTTGGTGAGTCCACCGTGAAAACGCATTTACACCATATTTTCCGTAAAACCGGAGTGAAAACGCGCAGCGAACTCGTCGCTAAGATGACACCTTTAAAAAAGTTCTGACCTCCATCGTTTGATGGATGCCGCCACTTAACAAAACACAGAATACTGAAAGCCGTTTTGTTCATTGTTTTGTTTACGGAGGCATTCAGCCATGGCTGTGCACGCAGTTTCTCAACTCCTCTCCCGTCGCTATAACGTAATGGGCCACCACTCCCCTTTGTTTTATGCCGAACCTCTTCAGCTGGTACGGGGTGAAGGCGTATGGCTTTGGGATAACCAAGGCAATCGCTATCTGGATGTGTACAACAATGTGCCTCATGTCGGGCACTGCAATCCTCGCGTTGTAGAGGCGATGTACCAACAAGCCTCTACGTTGAACATCCACACCCGTTATTTGCATAACAATATCGTTGATTATCTGGAGCGATTAACCAGCACCTTCGATGACTCACTGCAAATGGCGATGCTGACCTGTACAGGCAGCGAAGCCAACGAGCTGGCGTTACGAATGGCACGGTTTTGCACTGGTGGCCAAGGGATCATCGTTACGGACTTTGCGTATCACGGCAATACCGAAGCCGTGGCCGAAATCGGCACGGGGTTTATGCCTGAAGCCAAAACGACAAAGCGTGTTAAGTCCTTCCCTATTCCTGACTCTTACAGAGCACTGGATGATCTTGCCGGTGACGCCTTAGCACAAGCCTATGCCGATCACGTACAGAGAGCGATTGATGAGTTTCATGCCGAAGGTATTCAAGTGGCCGGTCTTCTGGTCTGTCCTGATTTTGCAAACGAAGGCTTGTTGAATGTACCCAAAGGCTTCTTAGAAAAAGCCGTAAAGGCCGTGCGTAAAGCGGGCGGCGTTTTCATTGCCGACGAGGTTCAAGCCGGGTTTGGGCGAAGCGGTAAGCACTTTTGGGCGCACCAATGGTATGACGTGACTCCCGATATCGTCACCATGGGCAAACCCATGGGCAATGGCCACCCATTAGCCGGTGTTGTAGCCCGCGCCGATATGATCGAGTCCTTCAGTAAAGAGGCGATGTACTTCAACACCTTTGGGGGCACCCCAGTATCTTGCGCCGTTGGCATGGCCGTACTTGATGCCTTACACCTAGATGGACTGATGCAAAACGCGGTCACCACCGGCCAATATGTGGCAGAGGGCCTAAGAAAACTGCAGCAAAAGCATTCGGTTATTGGTGATGTGCGTGATTTAGGCCTGTTTTTTGGTGTGGAGCTGGTTAAAGACACATCCACCAAAGAGCCCGCAAAGCAATTCGCGAAATACGTCATTAACCAGATGCGAAACAAAGGTGTATTGATCAGCACCATTGGTGTTCACGATGCCATCCTAAAGCTCAGACCACCGATGCCATTCCAGCCAGAACACGCGGATATTTTACTGCATACCCTAGACGACGTACTCACCGGTGCGAAGGGGATGCTATGAGCACACTACCCGCCCAAGAGCAGTACACGTTGTTCTTAGCCGTCGCTACACAGTCTTTACAGTATTGGGGTTTAGAGGGTAGCTCACTGTCACTGATTAAATACCGCGAAAATGCCGTGTACAAAGTGACGGACAGCCAAGGTAACCAATTTGCCCTCAGGCTTCACCGACCGGGCTATCACTCTATGGCAGCCCTTAAATCTGAGCTTTCATGGATGTCGGCTTTAGACGAATCCGGTATCGCCGTTCCGAAAATCATCCCTTGCACGGATGGCAAACTGTTCCACATCCATAAAGGCGAGGGGATTCCACTGGTTGCCGTCGATCTTTTCGCTTGGATTGATGGGACACCGCTCGGTAGCGTAGAAGAGGGCTTAGGCAATAACGCTCACGAAATCAGCACCCTGTATAAAAGCTTAGGTGAAACAGCCGCGCGCTTACACGATCAATCCAGCGAATGGGTACTACCCGCACATTTTGAACGGCACGCCTGGGACCATGATGGATTGGTCGGCGAGTCCCCCTTTTGGGGACGATTTTGGGAATTAGAATTACTGACTGACAGCCAAAAAAAGTTATTAGAACAAGCCCGTCTACAGATCAGCAAGGACTTAAAAACACTAGATCACTCCCCACACAGATACAGCCTGATCCACGCTGACTTTGTGCCCGAAAACTTAATGAAAGATCAGAACCAATTACGGTTGATCGATTTTGATGATGCGGGGTTCGGTTGGCATTTATTTGAATTAGCAACGGCGCTCTATTTCATCCAAGAAGAGGCTTGTTATGAGATCGCCAAAGACGCCCTGATTGACGGGTATGTCAGTATTAGGCCCTGTATCAAACAAGACTTACACCTATTAGATACATTCCTGACTGCGCGCGGATGCACTTATCTTGGTTGGATTCGAAGTCGACAAGAGACAGATACCGCACGCGATTTAGCACCGGACTTAATCCGTCGAGCCTGTGATCAAGCGAATCAATATTTAGATCAATCTAAGTAGCCATGCCTCTAAGTCTTGTCCTTATAGTGACCCCGAGACTCACAAATCGCTTGATGATGCTCATCAGCCCAGTCCACCAACTGTTTCATGGGCACTAAAAAGGAGTGCCCAAGCTCCGTTAACTGGTATTCAACACGCGGAGGCACCTCCGCGTACACGGTACGGGAGACTAAGCCATCTTGCTCAAGAAATTTAAGCGTGCGTGATAGCATTTGCTTAGAGATGTCGCCTATCTCGCGCTGAAGCTCATTAAAGCGCATGATGCCCCCTTCTAGCGAGTCGTCCCTGAAAAACACCCTTTACGCACGGACCAAACTCAGGCTCTGTGCGTTCATTTCTCTTCTTTCCAATAACCCGATCAAATACAC